>CALJIG010000088.1 GCA_937974175.1 uncultured Ignavibacteria bacterium | reverse complement strand
TAAAACACCCCTCACGACTTGCGATAAGACTCCCCAAAAGGGGAAATTTTTAACTAACAAGTAACAAAAAAATTTTACTTTCAGTGACTGATTTTAAAAAAAAAAAAAAAAATTAATATTGTTTTATCAATACAGGATGTTTAGAAATCCGTCATGAAAATCAACCCTCTCGTTCCGATGTTATTAATTATCAAATCCCGTTTTAGCGGGACTCCAGCTTCGGAACGTTCATCAATTGTAACATTATTGTCACATTTTATTTGTAAGAATTAAAGTCACATTATTGTAACATTTTATAAATAGATTCTGTTAATTGAAAATTGTTAAATGTTAATTGAAAAGTAACATTATTGTCACATTTTAAAATTGCCACGGCCCCGCTAAAGCGGGATTTGATAACTGCTAACTTTCAAGCCGTGGACTGAAATCACTATAGTAAATGGCTTTAGCCAAAACAATTATTTGCCCTAAAGGGCATCAGCAGGGTAGTCTATTTAATCCACGCGTTAAAACGCGTGGCAATTAAAAGTAAAATCTCTGGCGGGATTTATAACTCACCTTACCAACACAATATAATAAGAAAGGAAATTTATTCAAAAGGATTATTGCCTATTAGTACTAATAGGTAAATAATTTTTATATAGCTTGACAGACTCAGGGATTTATGAGAAGAGTTTAATTATTTTGTAATCAATTGACTGCGGTTGTTGGTAGCCTGTCCCGCTTTCTTGTTCCGTCGGCACTTGTCCCGCCAAAGGCGGGAGCGCGAAGCGGGATTTATAACTCGAACACTGCATCAATATAATAAGAAAGGAAATTTATTCAATAGGATTATTGCCTATTAGTAGGTATAGGGAAATTTTGAATTATGAATTTTGAATTATGAATGTAGTTCCTAAAGTGGGATTTGTTAAGCTATTTTTAATAATTACTTGTATATAAATTTATTCTCTCCACTTCTTTAACAGTACTAATCCAATATTCTTTTGGATTATTGTAAGCCTGATACCATTCCTTAATAATAAGATCTAAAGATTTATAATTAAGTTCATTAATGTAGTAGTTTCCTAATGGTATGTAACGTATTATTTTTGTTGGTTTAACTGTAAATAGATACATATAGGAATATCTTTTCTCAAGATATGTTTTAAATGAATTTATACTTATAGGAATTTGTATGTAATTACTTCCTTGATAACGTTGATAAGTTTTCCATAAATTTTCATCCCAATCCCATCGCCCCCTATTACCTTGTTTGAAAAATGGTATTTTTAAATTGTACATCTGAGTATCAAAGTTGTAGTTTTCCTTTTCTAATAATCCGAATTCAGGCAGCACCACCTCTTTCTTTGAGGAGCTTTTTTCATACCATTTAATACTGGGTATTTGATCTATGGGAGATAAACCAGCATACACTTTATATAGTGATGTTAGATAACGATATTCGTACTCAGTATTATAATTATTAAAACATTCCAATAATTTGGCAATATAAGTTTCTTTTTTTGAGGCTATTGCAAATTCATCAGATTTTGAAATTTCGTTTGCATATTCTTCAAACCCTTTAATGTAGTACAAACCATATACATATGATTCAACAGTTTTCCCCCATATATAGCCATTCCCAAAACATAATGACTTCAAGTCCTTAACGGTCATGTTTAATATTTTTTCTTCACTTAATGTTGCTGCAAAGAGGTAAGCTGTTAAGGGATGATAGGAAAGATATACATATGTATTTAAATCAATAGGTCTTAAATATGTATATGAATCACTGCCAATAGTATAAATTTCTATTCGAGCTGGTATTGTATCTAAATTTTGATCATAATATGTATCAACAATCCTAAAAGGTGTTATTTCGGGATCTACTTTCTCCTCTATTGGTGTTTTAGGAGAAGTAGGGGCTTGAGGTTTAACTGGAGTAGATTTTTGTGCATAAATATTGGAAAAAACAAAAGAAGTAATCAAAAGCAGTAGAATATTTTTTTTCATTTATAATTACCTAAATTAAGAAATTTATTTTGATAGATTAAATATTTAAATTTAAACAATCAATGATTACCTAAATTATGCTTCTTTTATATTGACAAATTATTAATCTGGACTTCCTTCGTACTATTTGCAGCACTGTTAAGCGGAGAATTACATAGCGAGTGTTTACGTTACGACGCTGCAACCCGCCAAAGCGGGATGTGGTATATCCCGTCTTTAGCGGGACTCCAGCTTGGGAACGGTTATATATTAATTCGTCATTTGTAAAATCTGTGACGGATTTCGGGTCGAAGCCCAACTCCGATTTCTTGTCCAGTAATCTCTAATAGAATTCTTTAAATAGATTAGAAAAACTTTTACTGTTTTTTATTTTCGATGCTATTTAAATAAATTTTATAAATTATCCAAATTAGCCCTATAGCAAATATTAGTATTCCAAAATAGCTAGCAATTTTTAAAAGCATCATTGTATTAGCAGCATTTCTTTCATAGTCATTAGAGTAGGGAGGCGAGAAGGAGTAAAATCCTTTTAAATTACTTCTATACATCATTCCACTTATATAAAAGACAAATGCCATTATTGCACCAACAGCAGTTATTATAATCGGTAAACGTTTATTATTCAATTTATATGTAGTTAAGTTAAGAATTTTTTTTAAAAATTAAATAATTTTTACATAATAATCAAATAATTTTTTTAAGTAACTAATTCCATCGTGAATATATTTTATTCTAATAGAATCCATATAGTTAACATAAATACAAAAGCCCTCAATCGCTTGCGCAATTGAGGGCTTCTTTATTATAATATTAGTCTGACTAAAGCAGAGTATTAATACATATCACCCATGCCGCCGCCCATTCCGGGAGGCATTCCCATAGGAGCTTTGTCTTTTTCAGGTCTCTCTACGATTGTAGCTTCTGTCATCAATAACATAGAAGCTACTGAAGCAGCGTTTTCAAGCGCAACTCTTGTTACTTTTGTCGGATCGATAACACCGGCTTTTACTAAATCTTCATACTTATCGCTGAAAGCATTGTAACCGTAATTAACATCTTCTTTCTTTGTTTTCAGTTTTACGTTGTTCACGATAACTGAACCTTCCATACCTGCATTAGCTACGATTTGTCTTATAGGCTCTTCGATAGCTTTTCTGATAATAGAAACACCAAGCATAATATCGTGGTTATCATCTTTGATTGCATCGAGTCTGTTGGCAACTCTTATAAGAGCAACTCCGCCGCCGGGAACGATACCTTCTTCAACTGCAGCTCTTGTAGCATGCAATGCATCTTCAACTCTTGCTTTCTTTTCTTTCATTTCAACTTCTGTAGCTGCGCCGATTTTCAATACAGCAACGCCGCCTGAAAGTTTTGCAAGTCTTTCCTGTAATTTTTCTTTATCATAGTCAGATGAAGTTTTATCCATCTGTCCTTTAATTTCATTGATTCTTTTTTTAATGTCGCCTGCATCGCCTGCGCCTTCAACTATTGTTGTATTGTCTTTATCGATAACGATTCTTTTTGCAGTACCTAAGTAAGCAACTGTTGCGTTCTCAAGTTTGTAGCCCTGCTCTTCAGAGATAACTGTACCCTTTGTAAGAGTTGCAATATCTTCAAGCATAGCTTTTCTTCTATCGCCAAAGCCAGGAGCTTTAACAGCAGCAACTTTTAATGTGCCTCTTAATTTATTTACAACAAGTGTTGCAAGTGCTTCACCGTCGATATCTTCTGCAATGATTAACATGCTTCTGCCTGACTGTGCTGATTTCTCAAGGATAGGAAGAAGGTCTTTCATTGTAGAGATTTTCTTATCATAGATAAGGATGTACGGATCTTCAAGCTCAGCTTCCATAGATTCCGGATTTGTAACGAAGTAAGGTGATAAATAACCTCTATCGAACTGCATACCTTCTACAACGTCAACATTTGTATCTGTTCCTTTTGCTTCTTCAACTGTGATAACGCCGTCTTTGCCGACTTTTTCCATCGCCTGTGAAATTAAATCACCGATGTAGTTATCGTTATTTGCTGAGATTGCGCCAACCTGTGCGATCTCTTTGCTGTCTTTAATAGGGGAGGAGATCTCTTTTAAACCGGCTACGATTGCTTCAACCGATTTATCGATACCTCTTTTTAAATCCATCGGGTTTGCGCCTGATGTTACGAATTTCAGACCTTCACGGTAGATTGCCTGAGCTAATACTGTAGCTGTTGTTGTTCCGTCACCGGCAACATCTGATGTTTTAGAAGCAACTTCTTTTACCATCTGTGCGCCCATATTTTCAATCGGATCTTCTAATTCGATTTCTTTTGCTACGGTTACACCGTCTTTTGTTACTGTCGGTGCGCCGAATTTCTTATCTATAACTACATTACGTCCTTTAGGACCTAATGTAACTTTCACTGCATTTGCTAAGGTATCAACGCCTTTTTTAAGCGAAGCTCTTGCATCTGCATCGAATGTTATTAATTTTGAAGCCATTATTTTATTATAAGTTTTAAGTTTTAAATAGTTAGATAGGGAAGTATAACTCCCTTAGTTTTAAGGTGATTGTAATGCTTTATATGCATCAAATTTTAGTGTTTTCAAATCTGAAATTTGAAATTTTAAATTTGAAATTATACGATTGCATATACGTCAGATTCTCTCATAATAAGATACTCTTCGCCTTCGATGGTGATTTCAGTTCCTGAGTATTTACCGTAAAGAACTTTATCGCCTTTTTTTAATGTAAGGGGAGTTACTTTTCCGTCTTCAGCTACTTTGCCTGTTCCGACTGCAACAACTTCACCGTGCATAGGTTTTTCTTTTGCAGTATCAGGAATGATAATGCCGCTTGCAGTTTTTTCTTCTGCTGCGTTTGGCTTTACTACGACTCTGTCGTGTAATGGTTTAATGTTCATGTGTAGATTTTATTTAATTATGAGTTAAAATTATTACTTTTAATTGGTATAACGCAAATTAGCACTCACAAGTTTCAAGTGCTAGTCAAAAATGAAGGGAGAGGGGTTTTCCTATATGAAATTAATCAAAATTATCTGCTTAGTTACACTTCAAAAAGTTAATTGATTTTATTAAAATAATAAATTACATTAATACATCACAAATTTAAACTGAGTATGCTATGAGAAAGCTGTTTCTTGTTTTAATTTGTTCTCTGTTTACTTCTATTGTAATATCACAAACCTACCGTGTTTCATTCTACCAAAACAATCATGTTTATTACAGCACTTCAAAATCATCGGTACAAAGGCAAATTGTAAACTCCTATATTGATGAGGCAGGGAATTTATTTTATATTGGCAACTATGAGCCTTCCGGCAACTCATTTATTAAAAAATTTAATGTTAAGGGTGAGGAAATTTTTACATACAATTTTCAGGAAAGGGTTTTTTTATCCTACACGCAAAGTGAATATGCAGTTGCAACAGGAAAATTAGTCAAGACACCGCTGAATAAATTTCTGCTTGTGTGTCAGAGAAATCAGAATAATGCCAATTGCCAGAGAGTAATTTGTTTTGATTCAACTTTTCAAACTTTGTGGGATGTAACAGCCCCTGCAAATCCTCAGGGTGTGAGCTACATGATAAAGGACATATCTTTTGATGAAGATAACAATATCTATTTGTTAGCAGATGTAGGGTATTATGCACCATATAATGGGTACACACATGTCTATCTCTATAAATATTCTCCGGGAGGTGTTATTATTTGGCAGAAAACAATAAATACTTCTCCTTTTGATAAGACGTATAACAAAATTGTGAAGATGAAGGCAAGCAGTTTTGTAATAGCAATCACCCGAGCTACCCAGTACAAGAATTATTTTACTCTTTATGAAATTGAGAAATCTACAGGTAATACAATGAAATATAATTTGTATACGGATAATCCATCTTATATAGCTCAATTTGATTGTAAAGAACTGAACGGCAGTTATTATCTCGGCTACACAACGGATTTAATGCCTGAATACGAACCCCATCATGTACTTCGAAAATATAATTCAGATTTGGATTCTGTATGGTCAAAAAAAGATTTAGCTTTGTCAACTGTTTCTACGGTTGAAACAGATAATTCAGGACACATATTCCTTTTTGGTTCTCCATATGCTGCTGCTTATGATACCAGCGGAAATCTTTGGTGGAAAACTAATACTTTCCCTTCATTAAAATCTTTAAAAACTTCGGAAGGATTTACACTGACAAGGAGTGAATCAACGATGCCGGCGTTTAGTAATATTGGATTCCACGGTGGTATTCTTGCAAATTCGGAGGTTTATAATCCAAGAAACCAGTTGGTTATTCCGAGTCATTTATTTTTGAATCCTATGAATAATTCACAATTTATTAGCGCAGGTGAAGTACAGGAAAATGCAAATCAAAAATACTTGTACTTCAACACATTTGAAAAAACCGGAGCTATGACATATTCAGTAAATGAACAATCTGCAAATGATGCAGCAACTGATTTTAAGTATTTTAACTCATTTCTTTACATTTCCGGTACAAGCCGATCTAAGGCAAATGAGATGACTGCATTTGTTAATAAATATACTTCAGGAAGCGTTTTGCAGTGGTCTGCAAACGTCTATAATCAGGAAAAGTCGGTAAAGATAAACAGTATAGCTCCAACACCATTTGCAATTTATACCGGAGGAGAGCTTTATGATTCACTGTTAAATAGAAGCAATGGTTTTCTGGCAGGAATAGACAATAATGGAACCACAACTTTCAAGTTTTCATTTAAAAATATACTTCCAAAAGAAAGCTCAGTAAAGTCAGTTCAGGTAAATTATAGTGGAGTGGACATCTATTCGGCAGGGCAATATCTGGATAGTCTTGGCAGAACTAAAATTTTTATTGCTAAAAATACGGGTAATCAAAATATATGGATTCAAACAATAAATCAATCGAATGATGCAAGTGATTCATTGGTCAGCTTTTTTATAGATCAATTTAATAATGGATGTATCGCTTATAATAGTTATTATTCGAGTGTTTCAACTAAATATACTCTTTATAGATTTAATTCAAATGGGAACGCAATTTTTTTACGGACAATGAATAACCTTGATGGTATCTATCTGAAAAAATCAGTACCGGATGGATTTGGTTACATTTATAATTTGAGTTCCAATAAAGGAAACACTTACTTTGATTTATTAATTGAGAAACTTGATTCAAACGGTGTTCAGATGTGGACTGATATATATAGTTCTAATGTTGATTACAAAGCCTGTGACTTGGCTACAGATATTAACACAAATGTTGTTTTAGCTGCAAATTTTATAAACGGCTCAAACAAGACTGATGTATTTACAATGAAAATCAGTAAAACAGGTGAAAGAATGTGGAGCAAAGTTTTTAACTCTGTTAATAATTTTTATGTGAAGAAAATTTCTTCAGATGATTTATGCAGCTATTATATATCAGGAATTTCAAAAGACGCTGGCGGAAATTTAACTCATATGCTTCTTGAGTATGATAGAGATGGAAATCAGAGGTTTACAACAAACTATAATGAACGAAATGCAACAAACTTACTTTCTTTTTCCGATGATTTTTTCGGGAATATTATTACAAATGTAGAAGTTGGACAAAAAAAGATGTTCACTGTTTCCAATGTGAACAGAATTAACGCAGGTTCAGATATAAAATTAAGTATATTCAACGCTAGTGTAGTTTCTGTTGAGCAAAATGGAGCAAACATCCCGGATATATTCAGCTTATCCCAAAACTATCCAAATCCATTCAATCCTAATACAATTATTAATTATCAACTGCCGAAAAATAGTTTTATTAGTCTGAACATTTACGATGCAAACGGCAGGCTTATAAAAATTCTTGAAAACGGATTTAAGCAGGCAGGGAACTACTCTACCAACTTCTCCGCCGAAGGGCTTTCATCGGGAGTTTATTTTTACAGCCTGTATGCAGACGGAGTTTTGATGGATACAAAAAAAGCAGTAGTAATGAAATAATATTTTAATGATAGTATACTTCAATAAAACCTCCTATGAATTAAACAGTCATTGGAGGTTTTATTTTTATTATCGGAACTTTACGACCGTCATTACGTATTCTTTTTAAAAAGAATCTCCCTCAAAACCCTCAATTACAAATAGGAAATCCTGTTTCAGCCTGAAATCCCATCTTCAGTACTCTTCATTCCTGAATTTTTTTCATAAACAATACACCTTGCCGGGTGTGCCCTCATTAATTTTAATAAGGAGCATTCAATGAAAACCAAATCATTACAATTTTTATGTAAAACAATCCTAATATTTTGCATGTTAATATTTTTTGCCGGTATTTCTTACTCAGAAACTGACTTTCAAAAAAGCGGAAGTTTTAATTTTCAGTCAATTCAGGGCGGTGAAGACAATATTAGAAATTCTAAAATTTTTTCTTCAAATTCAAATGTAAGAGGAATTGCTGCTGCAATTGAGCAGCGCGGTGCGAATGCAGGAAGAATATGGGCAATTGTAGTATACTCGACAAACATAAATTTCCCCGATACTTTTAAAGTTTACAATTCTAATACAAACGGGCTGACATGGCAATACTATGCCGGAGGAAATATAAGACCCGAGGATAAAATGAGCTATAATGATATTGATATGGAGATAATAGAAAATACATCCGGACAAAAATATATGTGGATTGTTTTTGGATACAGGCAGGGCGGCGCAGCCGGACCTTTGAAAACCGGAGGAGTAGTGTTACAGTTTCCCAGCTTTAATGGTGTTTTTTTTAATGAAATGGTATGGCCCGGAGCAGACTCATCTAAAAACTATTATGATATACATATTACCTCGGATAATGCCCGCTACCCGGGGACTGCTAATGTTTTTCTTGCCTGTTCCTTCGATACGCTTGACGGGAACGGAAACAGGGTGTACGGTCAGCGCTTAGCGAGATATACAAACCCATATTCACTCGCTGTTCCTAATTTTCAATATACACCAGGTTCTTTTTATTGGTCTGATACAAGTCCTTCAAGTCAAAGAAAAACCATTTACACCGATATTGCATATTTTAATAACGGAGGTCAGGACTCACTTTTATTGTCTTTCAGCGGCGCTAAAGATAGTACTAAAATCTATTTTGCCAAGTGTGATAGAGCCGGAAATGCGCCAAGTACCGGAGCCGGGGCAGTTTCAGGATTGCAGGCAGGGGACTACAAAACTCATGCAAGACTTTCTTCAAATGGAAACGATAATGGAAGCTTAGTTTGCTCTTTCAGACAATTAACAGGTGGATTTTGGAATGTGAAATATTTTAGTTCCACTAACTTCGGTAATTTTAATTCTTCTTTATCAGAAAGCCAGTTATTAGGAAGTAATGGGAATCAGAATTATCCTCCGGATATAATTGGAGTTCGCAATGGCAGCACACACTATTTATCATTTATTACTTCTTCTACGACAGATAGTCTAAGATATTTTTCACTTAATGGTTCAGGAATTCAGTCAAGTACTTCTAAAATGAATTTTTATAATGCACTGGGTAAAGAGGTTGGTCCTAAAGCACTGTTCCGTTACACCGCTAATGACAGTTGTTTTGTGTTTTATACTCAAAACGGTCCGGTAAATCTTATCTCTGCAGCCGGCTGTGGCGGAGAACCTATTGGAATTTTTAATACAAACGGGCAAGTTCCATCCGGTTTTATTCTTGGACAAAATTATCCAAATCCGTTCAATCCTAATACAGTTATCAGTTACAAGTTATCAATTGCCGGAAATATAAGTCTCAATGTTTACGATGCAAACGGAAGACTTATAAAAATTCTCGAAAGCGGATATAAGCAGGCAGGGAACTACGAAACAAACTTCTCCGCCGAAGGGCTTTCCTCAGGAGTTTATTATTACAGCCTGTACGCAGACGGAGTTTTAATGGATACAAAAAAAGCAGTGATTTTAAAATAGTTGTCAGTTGAGAGTTCTCAGTTGCCGGATAAATGCAAAGGGCGTATTGAATACGCCCTTACACAATATAATATTCTATTTAATACGTTTTTTATTCAGTTGTCTTACCGTCAAATTCTTCCTTATTGTTTTCATCTTCTGCCTCAGCTTTTGTAGCGCGGACTATGCCGTCTTTATGATGAGCAGGCGCATAAATCGTGTACATTTTTAGTTCTGTTGCGCTATCGGTATTTATTACATTATGTAATGCTCCGGCAGGGATAATAATCGCATCGCCATCTTTAACATTATATTCATTTCCGTTTATAATACACTTTCCGTTACCGCTTTCAAAACGGAAGAATTGATCGTTATCCGGATGAGTCTCCGCTCCTATTTCTTCGCCAATCTTAAGGCTCATAAGCACGAGCTGCATGTGCCCGGCAGTGTATAATACTTTTCGAAAATTTGTGTTTTCAAGTGTTTCTTTTTCAATGTTCGCACTAAAACCTTTTTTCTTATTCATAATAATCTGTTTTTATTTGTAAAATAAGTATTACTTGGTATATAGATTTTAAGGTCAGTTAATTAAACTTGAATTGATATACAGAACGGAGTTGCAATCACTAGATTGATATCTCGAAGCCTTTTGTCATAATTTCTTTTTTTCCAATGTTACGCGATAAGTATATAAGTTTTACGTAATTTCCGCTTCACAAAACCCTCAAAGAGTTAACCATATAGTAATATTATCTTATTTCTTATTTAGCAGAAAACCCTTATATTTAATACAATTTCGAAAACTAAAGAAAAACACTATGAAAAGAATTTTCATTACTTTTTTATTTATCTTTGCTGTGACGCTGTCTGCTAACAGTCAGGTAAAATTTACAGAAAACTTTGCTTACACAGCAGGTGACACTATTGGTGCATACGGCTGGGTTTATAATTCAGGTACTACTAACCCTTTAACAGTAACATCCCCAGGTTTAACATACACCGGCTACCCACTTTCAGGAGTTGGTAATGCATTAACAATTAAGCCTACAGGAAATGATGCTTACAAAAACTGGACCGGAACTGCGGATTCAATTGGTACAATTTACTGTTCATTCATGTTAAGAGTTGATACAGCTCAAACAGCAGGTGATTACATGTTCGCTTTATTACCTTCAAATTCTACATCACTTTATACATGCAGATTAACTATCAGAAATGTAACGGCTACAACATATGATATTGGTTTAAGTAAAGGTACAGTAGCTTCAGGTGTTGGTTATACTTCAGGAACATATACAAAAGGACAAACAATCCTTTGCGTAGTTAAATATAAATTTGTTGCAGCTACAACTACAGATGACGAAGCAAGCATGTATGTATTTACCTCAGGTTTGCCGGCTACAGAACCAGGAACAGCTACTATTCCTGTTGTAACAAGTACAGCTACTGATGTTAGTAATTTAGGCAGAGTTGCAGTAAGACAAGGTACAGCTGCAAATGCTCCTTATTGCATCATCGATGGAATTAAAGTTGCTAAAACCTGGCCGGATTTAGTAACAGGTATTATCACAACAACTTCTACAGTTGCTGATAAATTCTCTTTATCACAAAACTATCCTAACCCTTTCAACCCATCAACAACAATTAAATTCTCATTACCTTCAAACGGTATGACATCTTTAAAAGTTTATGACTTAATGGGTAAAGAAGTTAGCAGCTTAGTTAACGGTAACATGAGCGCAGGTGAATTCACAACACAATTCAGCGGTGCAAACTTATCATCAGGTATGTACTTCTACAAACTTGAATTCAACGGTGTTGACGGAAAGAGCTTCTCAGAACAAAAGAAATTAATGTTAGTAAAATAATATTTCGGAATTTGTTTTGAAAAAAACATTTTCGTAAATTTTTATATCAGCCCTTAACTGAGAAGTTAAGGGCTTTTTTTTTAAAAAAATAAATTTTCATCATGGCTTTATACAGACTATTAAAAATTACTATTGCCTGCAACGATATATCTGCAATGAAAGCTTTTTACTCCAAAGTATTCAGCGTAAAATTTGAAGAGCATGATTTCGGATTTAAAATTTACTCAACCGTTATCGGCGGTCTGAATTTTCTCCTCTGCCCGAACGATATTGCCGGAGTAGATGCAAAGCAGAACAGGCATCAGTTTGATTACATAACGGATAAAATACAGGAAGTCATCGATAGTGCCTTAAGTACCGGCGGCTCAATCCATAGTGAACTTTTAAAAACAGGCAATGAAAGCACTGTAACACTATTTGATCCCGACGGAAATACGATGAATTTTATTCAGAGAGATTAATTCTTACAGGCACTTTATTATAAGAATGTTCGTTTCAGTTTACAATTGATTACTAACATTCGCTTATGAAAACTGCTGTTATATTTCTATTCCTTCTCTTTGTAATTTCCGGAAATATTTCAGCAACGGAGATTATTATTTATAATAAAGGTGCGACTGATAAAGTTAAGTTCACTGCAGCGCAGGAAAAGAAAATTCAGGAAATAGTAAAAGATATCTATGAAAAGGCTGATATGACGTTGAGCATTAATATCAGCAAGGAAGATATAAAAGGTATAAAGAAAAAAGACAGATGTGTTGAGATAATATTTGATGTAAGCTTTCCTTTCAGCAACGGAGCATTAGGATATGAGACGGTGAAGAGAATGTTAATACCGCTTAACGGGAGTTTTGCAGGGGATTTTAAAAACGGGACTCTTAATTTTTTTGCCGGGCTTGATGATTATAACGGAAAAGAGTATTCCAATACTAACGGCTTTAAGTATGTAGAGCAGCTTTATAAAGTTTTACAGCAGTAAATAATCAAAGTATTAAGATTGCTGTTTCAAAATATTTTCAACAATCAGCTTACCGTGCTGAATGGTGTTTTCGATAAATAATTTTTCAGTCTCCATCCCGCCGCATACAACACCTGCAAGATAAAGTCCGGGAACGTTGCTTTCAAGAGTTTCTCTGCTGTAAACAGGGCAGTGGCTCTCTATTTTAATTCCGAGCTGCTCAAGAAAATTAAAATCGGGATGATAACCCGTCATTGCAAATACAAAATCATTCTTTAACTCAATCTCTTTTCCGTTCTGCTCAATATATATTTCATTCTCTGTTATTCTTGTAACAGATGCATTGAAACAAGATTTAATCGTGCCTTCTTTTAATCTGTTCTCAATATCAGGTCTTACCCAATATTTTACGGATTGTTTGATATCATCTTCACGGACTATCAGCGTTACATCCGCTCCAGTGCGAAAAAGCTCCAGCGCAACATCTACTGCAGAGTTTCCTCCGCCAATAACTGCGCAATGTTTTCCTGCATAAGGATGCGCTTCCTTGAAATAATGAAAAACTTTTTTCAGGTCTTCGCCGGGCACATTCATGTAATTTATATTATCATAATAGCCCGTTGCAATCACTATATTTTTTGCTTCGTAATTATCTTTAGATGTTGAAACGTGGAAGTGATTATCATGCTTTTTAATATCTTTTACTTCTTCAAATGTATTTACTTTCAGATTATAAGATTCTTTTACTCTTCTGTAATACTCCAGTGCTTCGCGTCGTGTAGCCTTTGGACCATACGATACAAACGGTACTCCGCCGATTTCCAGTCTTTCCGATGTGGAAAAGAATGTCATATTCACAGGATAATTATAAATGGAATTTACCAATGCCCCTCTGTCTATAATTAAATAGTTCAGCTTTGCTTTCTCAGCTTCTATTCCGCATGCAAGACCGATTGGTCCGGCACCGACAATTATTAAATCTAATTTATTCAATATTAAATATTTTAATTGCCACGGCTTTTAAGCCGTGGAACAATATCAACAAAAAAATAGCCCTTCAGGGCAAATGTTTTGGCTAAAGCCAGGATTTTATAAATTTCGTAACCACGGCTTAAAAGCCGTGGCAATTTAGAATGAGCAGTATAAAATTAAATTACATGGATAATCAACGAAAAATCAAAAAGAGTAAAGGCTAGTGCTTAAATTACACTAACCTGAATATCATTAGCTGATGGAGCTTCTGAAATAGGATTTCTTGCAACAATTACAATTCTATCGCCTTTATTAAATAATTCCTTTTCAATCAGTTTTGATTTAACTTCGTTTATTATATCCTGCAAGTCGTCTCGTTCAGCCGTCAGCATAGATTCCACACCCCATACTAATTTTAATCTTTTTAATTTTCTTTCATCGAAGCCGACTGCAATTATCTGAGCAGCAGGTCTGTGGTTAGAAATAATCAACGGTGTATTACCTGTTATCGTTGGAACTGCAATAATTGCTTTTGCATTCACACGCTCAGCTATCATACAGGCAGAGTTACAGATAGTATGCAAAATATTTTCAGGTGAGTCTTCAACAAAAATTTCATTGAAGTAAGTAGTCTTCTTGTGTGTCTCAGTCTTCTGAATTATTTTTTTCATCATGCTTACTGCCTGCAGCGGGAAAAGCCCCGTAGAAGTTTCTGCTGAAAGCATTACGCAGTCCGTTCCGTCAAGAATAGAGTTTGCAACGTCTGATGCTTCAGCGCGTGTAGGGGACTGGTCGCTTATCATAGATTCAAGCATCTGAGTCGCCGTTATCACCGGCTTTATCTTTGCGTTGCATTTTTTAATTATCATCTTCTGCAGCTGCGGCACTTCTTCCACGGAAATTTCAACACCAAGGTCTCCGCGCGCAACCATTACCATATCAGCAGCTTCTATTATTTCATCTATGTTTTGAATTGCCTCCGGTCTTTCAATCTTTGCAATAACAGGCAGCTCTTTACTGCGTGAGCGCAGAATGCCTTTCAGTAATTTTATATCGTCAATCGTTCTCACAAAGCTCATTGCGATAAAATCAACTCCGTTTGCTAATGCAAAATCAAGGTCGGCAATATCCTTTTCAGTCAGCGAGGGCAGCGAAAGAGCAGATAAAGGAATATTGATACCTTTATTCTGTTTTAATATTCCGGGAATAATAACTTTGCACGTAACTTCAGGCTTAGTTCTTTTTATTTCAGTTATAAGAAGCTTTATGTTACCGTCATCAAGTAAAAGTATATCTCCGATTTTCAGTTCCTGAATCAATCCGGGAAATGTAGTGGATATAACATTCTCTGTGCCGAGTATTTCTTCAGATGTAATTTGTATCTCTGCATTTTCAGCAAGCGTTATAAATCCGTTCTCAAGTTTTCCAACGCGTATTTTCGGTCCCTGAAGGTCTGCAATAATTGCAATTTGTTTCCCGGAAATTTTGCAGGCTTCACGGATATTTGTGATATAGTCTTTGTGTTTTGCATGCTCTCCATGAGAGAAGTTCAAACGCGCAGAATCCATACCTGCGTTTATTAGCTGTACAATCATATCTACAGATTCTACCGATGGCCCGATCGTGCAAATTATTTTAGTTTTCTTGTCTATCAATTTATTTGTGTTAGTATTAATTATTAAAATATTTCAGTATTAAAAAAGTCGCTTGAAAAAAGTAACTTGAATATAGAAACCTTTACTTTGAAATTTAGGAACTTTAAAAATAATCATTGTAAGAACTATTTTATAGCCAATTTTAAATCAATTAATCCATCTGATGAGATAATTTTTCGGAATAATAGATTTTGTTCCCCTCCTTAACAAGGAGGGGTTAGGGGTGGTTTAATGTAGGAAAAGAAAATAAATTTAGAATTCCTTTTACCTCCCCCTGCCCCCCTCCTTATAAAGGAGGGGGAAGAATCCGGAGTTATTTAAAAACAATTATTAAAAAATAAAAAAAGTGATAACATTCAAAAACAAAACAGTCTTCATCACAGGCGCGACAAGCGGAATAGGGAAAGCCGCTGCCGATGTATTTGCTGCTGAGGGTGCAAGACTTTTACTTTGCGCGCGCAGAATTGAAAAGCTCGAAGAAATAAAAAAAGAGTATGAGGAAAAATATAATTCCGATGTGCACATATTTAAGTTAGATGTAAGAAACAGCGAAGATGTAGAGAAAGAAATAAATTCACTTCCCGATGAATGGAAGAAAATAGATTTATTGCTGAACAATGCCGGGCTTTCACGCGGGCTTGATAAAATTCAGGACGGCAAAATACAGGACTGGGATGAAATGATCGATACTAATGTAAAAGGACTGCTGTATGTTTCGCGAAGTGTAATTCCTTTAATGATGAAAATGGATTATGCGCACATTATAAATCTCGGCTCAATTGCCGGCAGGGAATTATATCCCGGCGGAAATGTTTACTGCGCTTCTAAGTTTGCTGTTGATGCAATTACAAAAGGAATGAGAATTGATTTGATGGATACGCAGATAAAAGTTTCTACTGTAGATCCGGGACTTGTGAAAACTGATTTCAGTCTTGTACGTTTCAGAGGCGATGAAGAAAAAGCAAAAGTTCCTTATAAAGGAATAGAACCTCTTAGTGCAGAGGATGTGGCAGAGACAATTTTTTATGTGGCTACAAGAAATCCGAACGTAAATATAGCCGAAGTAATAATGTTTCCCAAAGGTCAGGCAGGCGCAGCGTTTGTGCACAGAGCCTCTAATTAGCAATTAACAATTAACAATTAGTAATTAGTGATTAGTGATTAGCGATTAACAATATACAATTAGAAATTAACGATTAGCAATATACAATTAGAAATTAGTATTAGAAATTAACCATGCATATTATGATTTGTAACTTATTAGTACTGGTATTTGCATATAATATATTTAATGAAAACTACCTGTTAATTGTTAACTGTTAATTGAACTAAGTTTTCTATTGCATTTTAAAAAGAAATCTCATAGTATTACATAATTATTTTACATAAACTTAAAGCGGGGACATAAAAAATGAAAAAGATTCTACTTTCATTTTTATTCATCTTTACAATTTCTTTTAACTCTTCCTTCTCTCAATCCACCGGAACACAAAACAATGCATTATTAGAATATTGCACCGGAACATGGTGCCAATGGTGTCCGTGTGGTCATGATATTATTGATGGAATTTTATCCAATTATCCCGGAACAGTAGTTCTTGCGTATCACGGAGCAAGTACAGATCCATGGCAGACATACTCAGCAGGTATAAGAAGTTTATTTGGATTCTCTTCATATCCTTCAGGAGTAATTGGAAGAAAAACAGGAATACTTTCGAGAACAGCATGGAATAATCCTGTTGTGGTTCAATCATTTGCAGCGCCCGGTGTAACAATCAGCATTTCAAACAGAACCTGGAACCCAGGTACACGTACATTTACCTGTGATGTTAATATGACTGCAAGAGCAATGCTTGACGGGAATTATTCAGTAAATTATGTGCTTACAGAAGACCACATAATCTACACACAAACAGGCAACAGCAGCTGCGCAGGTTCATCTACATACCAGCATGACCATGTTGTAAAGGCTATGATAAACGGAGACCTTGGAACCCCTGTAATTACAAGCGGACACTGGATGACAAATGAAACTGTTACAAAGACTTTATCATACGTAGTTCCAAATGAATTCGTAGCTGATAATTGTAAGATTAATATTTTTGTTTACAAAGTTGGAACAGGAATCAGTACCAATTATGATATTCAACAGTCACTTTCTTTTCCAATGACAGTAGTAACAGGAATTGGAAATAACACAACATCAGTAAGTGATTATTCACTTGCACAAAATTATCCTAATCCTTTTAATCCTGTAACTAATATCGTTTATTCAATACCTACAGATGGTAACGTTTCATTTAAAGTATATGATATGCTTGGAAATCAGGTAGCTGAGTATGTAAACGGCTTCCAGAAATCCGGTATATATACAGTTACTTTCGACGGCGCAAGCCTTGCGAGCGGAGTTTATTATTACAAACTTGAAGCAGGTAACTTTGTTGAAACTAAGAAAATGATGTTAGTAAAATAACATTAAAATTTCCTGAGGGGGAGATTAAAGTCTCCCCTTCATTTTTACCTCCCCGAATAAATCCCACTATAATTGATACAGATTTTTTGACCAAAAATTTTTATATTAAACCAATTTTGTTAAACTAAACGGAGAAAGATTTGAAAAAGTTAATTTACTTTTTTGTTGTAACCATCTTAGTATTAAGCTCTAACGTATTTGCCCAATGGAGTTTTGTTGGCGGCGTAACAGGTATTGCCGGTACAGGTGAATCACCAAGTATATCAGTATGTTCACCAACATGCGCATGGGTTGCTACCGGGTCCAGCGGAACAGCTCCACTTGTTTCAAGAACAACAAATGGCGGAGTTACATGGACAGCTACTGGTACAACCGGTCTTGCGGCTTTTGATTTATTCTGCTGCTGGGCAGTCGATTCACTTACGTGTTACGTGGGTAATGGCGGTGCAGCAGGCGGTGCAGGCGGAAACGCAACATTCTACAAAACAACAAACGGCGGAACATCATGGACTGCGGTTGCAAGTACAGGTGGTACAGGTGGTTTCTTTAACGGAATAGTTTTTGGTAGAAACGCACCTAATTTTGGTGTTGCTCAGTCAGATCCTATTACAGGTTTAGGTGGTGCATACTACATTAATACTACAACAAATGGCGGTGCAAACTGGAACGTTTTAGCTACACCTCCTCCGGGAGTAACATCAGCTGCATCAGCACAGAATTCTATTTTTGTAAATGATGCAAGTTTCTTTGGCTTCGGTGTCAGTGTAGGTACAGCAGCAGCAATCAGATTCTACATGACAACAAACGGCGGTGCAAACTGGTTATTGAGAACAACAGCCTTAGCAAACGGAACATTTACACCATGTATCGCTTTCGGCGATAACAAATTAACAGGCGTTGTTGCAAGTTCAACATCCTTACCAAACATCGCAAGAACAACAGACGGCGGCGCAACATTTACAAATATTGCAACAGGTGTTACAGTTGGCGGCGCTTCACAAATTAAATGGATGAAGAATTCAAATACTGTTTACATGAGCGGTGGAACAGGTGCTTCAGGCTGCGTAATGAAAAGCACAAACGGCGGTTTAAACTGGACAGTACAATCTACATCAGGTCTTGCAGGAATTACATCAATGGATATATTGCAAAACGGAAATACAATTTACGGTTATGCAATCTGCGCAGACGGTTCTGTATTAAAAATCAATGAAACAATCACAGGTGTTGAAAATCCTTCAACAATAGTTCCATCAAATTATTCATTGGAGCAGAACTTCCCAAATCCATTCAATCCAACAACAACAATTAACTATTCATTACCGATTGCTACAGATGTATCATTAAAAGTTTATGATGCATTAGGAAACGAAGTAATGAGTCTTGTTAACGGATTCAAGAATGAAGGAACACACTCAATTACAATGAATGCATCTGAATTAACTTCAGGTATTTACTTCTATAAATTACAAGCAGGTAACTTTGTAGCAACAAAGAAGCTTACTTTAATAAAATAATATTTATTTAAAACCGGATTCGGTTTTTAAAAGCCCGTTGGAGAATATCCGGCGGGCTTTTTCTATTTTTATCCCGCTATAATACAATACCATTCGACTAATTTTTTTCTTATTTTACGGTACAAAAA
>CALJIG010000087.1 GCA_937974175.1 uncultured Ignavibacteria bacterium | reverse complement strand
AAATAAAAAATAAATTTGGTGAATTAAAAAATTTATAATATTATTTGAGAAGAATCATTTTTTTAGTTTCACTAAAGCCATCAGCCTGCAGCTTATAGAAATAAATTTCGCCTGCTAAATTTGCCGCATCAAAACTTACTTCGTAGTTTCCTGAGCTTTTACTTTCATTCAGTAGCACTGCAACTTCCCTTCCGTTTATATCCATCACTTTTAAATTTATAAAGGAAGATTTTGGCAGTGAGAATGAGATTACAGTTGACGGATTAAAAGGATTCGGATAATTCTGTTTTAGTTTAAATTCTTTTACGATTTCATTTCCGGGTTGAATTCCTACAACATCAGTTGCAAGATAATATGCACCTTTATTATTTGTGCCCGCATAAACTTTTCCGTTTGCCTCACAGAAAGAATATATATATGAAGTTCCGGGAATTCCTGCCGTTATCAACTGCCAGCTATCACCTTTATTTGTCGATTTATAAATGTGGTCATGATTATATGAAATATAAAAATTCCCTTGTGAATCCACAAAAGATGCTTCTATCATTGCGCCTGCGGGTGCAGGAGTACTTACACTGATAAAACTTGTTCCATTATCAGTTGAACGGTTAGGACCATACGCATCACAAACATAAATTGCATCATCTTTATCCTGTAGAATATTGTGAATGTAAATCGGAGCGAACGTAGTCATATTAGACCAGTTATCACCGTTATTAGTAGATTTTACAACTCCTGCCAATGAAGTACCCATAAAAATTCTTCCGTCTTTTAGAAGTTTCATCCCCCCGACAAAACCCCCTGTAAGAATTGCTTTTTGTACCCAGTTGTTTCCCCCATCAGTAGATTTAAGCACAAGCGTTGCAACATCTCCTACTGTAGGTCCCTTAGTATAAGCGAATGCTGCAACAATAGAGCCGTCAGCCGGAAATACCATTCCGCCGCCGCCTGCATAATTATTCGGCAATGATCTTGTAAAGACATCCTGCCATGATGCGCCATTATCGGTTGACCGGTGTATATACGCTATACTAGTTGTATGGGAGTATCCGTAAATATCTCCATTAGGAGCAATAAATATATCGCTTATTCTTTTTCCCGAGAGACCGGAAAATGACCAGCTTGTATTATTTCCTGCAGTTCCTTTGTATATACCTACTGCCCAGCTTGAAGCAAAGAGTTCGCCCGCTGCATTTGAATTCATAGCATAAACCCAGTCCGAATTTGAAGCTGACATAGTTCCTGCCGGCACCCAACTTTCTACTGAGTAAGCGCCTTTCAAACTGAGAAGGAAGATAAAAATTATGAAGAGTTTTCTCATGTTAATTTTAGTTTTAGTCAAAGCTACGACAATTATTTTGAATTTACAAAGAAACTTTTTTAAATTTGTGAGTAAAAAAAATGCCTTAGATTTATTTTTTAAAAAAATTAAAAAAGATGTCGGAAATTTGCAAAAGAAACTTTTTCGATTTGTGAATACATATTGATTTCACTTATAAATTAGAGTTAAATTTTTTATGTTAATATAAATAAATAATACAATTGAGTGAAATAAAAATAAGAAGAGTCGAAAACGATTCAGATAAAAATAAATTTATTAATCTTCCGTGGAAAATATATAAAGATTATCCTAACTGGGTACCGCCGCTGAAATTTGATGTTAAAAATAATCTAAACCCCGCAAAAAATCCGTTCTTCCAGCATGCAAAGGTCGAATTATACTTAGCAGAATTAGATGGAAAACTTGTCGGCCGAATCGGTGCAATCATTAATGATAACCATAACAAGTTTTATAATGATAAAGTAGGTTTCTTCGGATTTTTCGAAAGCATAAATGATAAAAAAGTATCACGCGCTTTATTTGATACTGCTTATAAGTTCTTAAAAGATAACGGAATGGATACAGTGCGTGGACCTGTAAACCCCTCTACCAATGATGAATGCGGGTTGCTTGTTGATGCATTTGATACTCCTCCTGTACTTTTAATGACTTATAATCCGGAGTATTACATTAATCTTATCGAAGATTATGGCTTTGCTAAGGCCAAAGATTTACTTGCTCTTTACATCCCTAAAGAGGTTATAAATAATGAAGCTAAGATGTCTCAGCTTGAAAGGATTTCCAACATGGTAAAAAAGCGTGAGAACATTACATTAAGAAATGTAAACCTTAAGGATTTCGATAATGAAGTGCAAAGAATACGTGAAATCTATAATAATGCATGGCAGGATAACTGGGGCTTTGTACCTATGAATGAAGATGAATTTAAACATATAGCTAAAGCGCTTAAGCCGATAGCTGTTGAAGATTTTATTATTTTTGCAGAGGTTGACGGAAAAGCCATCGGCTTCTCATTAGCTCTGCCTGATTTTAATCAGGTGCTGCATAAAATGGACGGAACATTATTCCCTACCGGAATTTTCAAGCTGCTTTATTATAAAGGAAAGATTGATTTGCTTCGGGTAATTATTATGGGTGTGAATAAAGAGTATCATAAAAAAGGCATCGACGCTATTTTTTATCAGGATATAATTAAAGCAGGTAACAGGAACGGATATAAAGGTGCAGAAATATCATGGGTGCTTGAAGATAACTATGCAATGAAGCAGACATCAGAAAAGTTGGGCGCGCATGTTTATAAAACATACAGAATTTATGATTTAGCTATAAAGTAAAATACAAATTAAAAAAGACTTCGTATTAACTACGAAGTCTTTTCTAAAATTTCTGCATCATCTCTTCTTTGTCTTCTCAATAACCACTCATCTAAAGAATACTTCCCGCTTCCCAATACTATCAGAAACATATAAATTGTTAAATACATAAGTCCCAGTTCTTTCTTCCCGAAAGGATCATTTGCATGTACCAGCAGAACTGCAACCAGCATAGTAATAATTAAAGGAATTACTGCTATCCTTGTACCTAATCCGAGAATCACAAATATCGAGCACAACACTTCAGCAAATATAGCCATCATCAGTGAAGGAATTGTCCCGACTCCCAGCGGATCGCCGAACGTTATATCCCCTGTTGAAAAAAACTTCATCAGTTTTGGTATTCCGTGAGTAAGCATAAATGAGCCTACGGCAATCCTTGTTATTAAAAGCACAATATTTAAATGCTGAGGAAGATAAGAAGTTCTTAATAATTTTAACATTTAGATGAATATTATATTAGATAAAATTAGATGATAAAAACTGAAACAAAAAAAGCCCTGTTAGGTTCCAACAGGGCTTTAAATCATTAATCATTGATTTATATGATTAAACTGATTTTTATGATTAAGAGTTAGTCTAAAGAAATTACTCTCCTTTAAATCATTTCAAATCAGTGTAATCAGTGATTGAACTTTTACTTTACAAGCATCAATTTTTTTACTGCAGAAAAATCTGCTGCCTGAATTTTATAAAAATAAATTCCGCTTGTTAATTTTGAAGCATCGAACTTAATCGAGTAGAATCCTGCATCCTGAGTTTGATTCACTAAATTTGCAACTTCCCTTCCCATCATATCATAAACTTTCAGGCTTACAAAATTAGATTTTGGAAGCTCATAATTAATTGTTGTCGAAGGATTGAAAGGATTAGGATAATTTTGTGATAAAGCATAAGCGCTTGGTATACCTACAACTACTTCATTTGATAATTCATAATATTTATAGTTACCATTAAAATCAATTTGCTTTAATCTGTAATTATATTTTCCTGTTAATAAATTTCTGTCTTCAAATGTGTAGCTTTGAGCAATATTTGTTGTGCCGTTACCTGCTACATTAGTTATTTTTGTCCATACACCGTTTGAATTTTTTCTTTCAACATCAAATCCCGAGTTGTTTTCTTCCGATATAGTTGACCAGTTCAGTTTTACATTATTTCTTGTAACGTTCGAGGAGAACGATGATAGCTCTACAGGAGCAATGGCCATGTTTCCTAAAATGAACGGCGAGAATGATGTAACTCCGCCTGTTGAAGTTATTGTATAGGGGTCAGAACCGGCAACAGGGTTACATGGTACATCTGTATAAGCGCCGCCTGTAAAATGTCCTATTACTAATGAACCTCGAACAACTCCTGCACCTTCTTCTGAGCCTGCCCACTGGAATGTAAGAACTACATTCGAGCCGCCGGCTACTGCTTCAGATATATTCCACTGTCTCTGAACTGCCTGAGTGTTATCAGGTGTCGGGTTATCGATTGTATTCTGAACACTGACAGAAAAATTATCTGCTGTTCCGCCGTTATTAATTGTTACAGGATTGTATGAAGTATTTCCTACCGGGAATAATGTGTTCGTAGCGCCGACATTGTTTATAGTTAATCTTCCTGCTCCGTTTGTTTGAACGTAGCTGGTTGCATTGCCGCCTGAAATTCCGTTAGCTGTTAAATTATTACCGTCAAGCTGAATTAAGCCGTCTGTTAAGGTTAATATACCATTAATTACAACATCCCCTGAAAAAGTTACAACAGCGCCGGAGCCGTTTATTATCAGGCTGCCGTATGTTCCTGCCGGAATAGATGTGTTGCCTGAAATAGTTATATTTTTTAAAGAATTTATGAAGGCTGTATTAGCTGCGTTATTTCCTGCTCCGAATGTTAACCCTGTTGCATTTCCGGTTGCATCGGTCCCGCTGAAATCTGATATTACAGAATTTGTATTATTAGCATAGGCAAAGAAATTTGCGCCTGTTGTTCCGGTTGCAATTAATTTCGGGTTTCCTGTTGCAGTAAATAATGTACCTGCTGTTCCGCCTGCTAATGTATGGATTGCCCCTGCAGTTCCGTTAAAATCAGAACCTGCAGCTTTTATCATTATCATATCGGTTGTTGATATATCAAATGAGCCGCCTAAATTTGTAAAGAATATTGTATTTGTTAAGCCTATATCAAGTGTGTAATCCATTCCGCCTGCTACTGAGTCAGCAGCGGTTGCATTATTTCTTAAAATGATAAGTGTGCCTGAACGAACACTTGCCCAGATAGGGTCTGCAGTAAACTGGAATTTTCCACCGCCGTCACCTGTCATATTAGATGAGAAATCTTTTATTATCATCCCTCTCATATCAAGATTATCCTGATAAACTAAAAGCTCAATTGCATCCGGAGTTCCGTTTTGATATTTATTAACTACTACCGATGGTATCGGTGCTGTAGTAAGCTGATTATTTACTGGCGGTGCTGTAATATTATAATTTTCTGCGCCGCTTGTTCCGTTAAATTCGTAAACTGTAGCATGATAATTTACACCTCCGCTTAAACCCGTAACATCTACTGAGCTTCCGTTTCCATAATATACTACATAATTACCAGAACCTATTTGCTGGCCGGTACTAAAAACTGAATTAGCTGAATACGTAATTCCGTTTGTCGGTACTCCGTCAACTGCGCTTCCTGCTTTAAGAACTACTAATCTTCTATCTCCGTTTCCCGGAGTAAAATTAACCGTAAAGCTTGTTGCCGTAACTGAAGAAAATGTAATATTCGATGCCTGAACTGTAGCCGGCTGAGACAGTCCGTATCCGTCAACTGCCAAATTTTGCTGAGTTGCATTTGTACTAATGTGCGTAATGTTTCCTGTAAAATGCCCTGTTCCAATCGGACTGAACATAACATCAATTGTTGTAGCGCTGACTGTACCCGATGATGGAGTAAGTACAATCGGAGATGATGAAAACGAGGCAACGCCCGTTCTGATTAACATTCCTGTATTTACAGGTGGTGTAATAGTGATATTGCCTTCAAGATTTGAACCGCTTACTACATAACTTGATGGTGCAGAAGAAGCCGGAAATGTGACTCCGCCAAAAGAACCATTAAATCCTGTTGTGTTCAGCGAAATGGTAGGTGTACCTGCTGAAGTAGATGTAATAACTAAATTATCGATAGCGATTTTTGGTCTGCTACCTGTTGTTCCGTTTGTTGAACCGTTGAAATAATAAAAACGGACCCGGGCTGTTGCAGAGTTATCAAATGAAGCAGGAAGCTGTACGGTAGTAATTGAACCGCTTGCTGTACCGCCATTATTAACAAGATTACTTACTGCTGCACCTGTTAATTCAGTGTATGTTGTACCATCTGTACTGGTATATACTTTTAATGAGCCTACTCTGTCACCTGTTGAATTATTTACTCTTGACCAGTCAAAACTTAATGTACCGGCAGTTGTTCCTGTGAAATCAAGAAATACTTCTATTGCCGCTGCTGTTGTATTCTGTGGAGTTCCGGTTGCAAGCATTACAATTGTACCTGCCGGGTTATTTGAACTTGCCAGACCGCCTCTTTGAACACCGCCTGAAGTAGATGTCGCCTGAAAGACGAGAGTTGTAGCGGATGTTCTAACTCCATCTGGAATTGTACCAGTTGCGTTTGGCGCAAATCCTAACCATCTGTTTGCTCCTGTACCGGCAGCAAAATTATTTGTCCAGTTTGTAATATCCGCAAAGTTTTCCGTATATGTAAAGCTTGGCTGCGAAGCCATAGGCACAGGTGTTTGCGCCATAGATGAATTACCTGCAATCATTACAATTGAAATAGCAAATAAAAATAGAATGAATTTTCTCATAATGTGTGTTTGAATTAATGAATGGTGAAAATGAATTTATTACAAATATAAATAATGTATGTTAACTTGATGTTATGGACGAGATGAGTAATCAAAGAGGTATAGTGAATCAATAGTAAATTACTTTATTAATACTGCAAAATAAAGGCAAAACAATAGTATAACTCTATATAAGGTCTGTAAATGCAAAAAAAAATATTTCACCCTATTAGTAGTAATAGGCAGGAGATAATTTTTATATTTTAAATATTATATTAGATTGAAATTGTAAGAGACAAAGAATTCAAATAAATTGAAATCCAGTTTGCCTTTGAAAAATCCGTCAAAAATTCATCATTACACAAAAATTGTTTAAAAAAATTATTAATGATTCTAAAAGGGCAAACAAAAAAGTGAATATAGGCGGATTTTAAAAATCCGTCAAAAATTCATCATTACAAATAAATAATCGGGAAGATAAGTAATGATTCTAAATATTTTAAGGAATAAAACCGGATTTCCTGTTTGTTTTAAAACAATCCGACAAAAACCCGACAATTTTAAAGAAGAATTAGGAAATTACTACTACTAAGAAATAGAGCTTGAAATGGAGGAATCGTTCCGGCTTATGAAAAAAAAAAATATATTATAAAAAAAGCCCCGGGAGAACCAA
>CALJIG010000086.1 GCA_937974175.1 uncultured Ignavibacteria bacterium | reverse complement strand
TAGCTCAATTGGTAGAGTAGCGGTCTCCAAAACCGTTGGTTGGGGGTTCGAGTCCCTCCTCCCGTGCCCGGTCTAACAAACTAGCAATAAAAACTAGATAACGAAAATGAAAGAAAAAATTGTAGGTTTTTTCGAAGACATGGTAAAGGAAATGAAAAAAGTTTCCTGGCCAAAAAAATCAGAGCTGAGAGGTTCAACAATAATCGTATTAGTAACGATGGTTATTTCCGCTGTATTCGTATGGGGAATTGACCAGGCTATCAGCAAAGGTTTAGCATTAATTTTTAGTACTCCTGCACAATAATGACAGAAGAAAACGTAAATATCGAAGAACAAAAAGACGAGACTGCTGAAACTCCTGCGCTTATCGAAGATGATGCTAATAGCCCATATAAATGGTATGCTGTAAGAATTGTTTCCGGTCACGAGAATAAAGTTAAACTTTATCTTGAGAACGAAATAAGAGCAGAAGGATTAGAAGAGAGAATAAAGCATGTAGTAATTCCTTACGAAAAAGTATATGAAGTAAAAAACGGAAAGAAAAAAATTAAACTTAAAAATTTTCTTCCCGGTTATATCCTTATAAATGCTGATTTGAATGATAACATCAGAGATTTTATTGCCAAGACTCCGTCAATTATTAACATGGTAGGTGTTAAAAAAGGAAAGAAGCTTGAGGCTATCCCTTTAAGCGCTGCTGAAGTAAAAAGAATTCAGGCATTGCTTTCTGAGGAGAGCGCAACAGAGAAAATCGATATTAACTTTAATGTCGGTGATGCTGTTAAGGTTACAAGCGGACCATTCAATAATTTCAACGGAAATATCTTAGAGATAAATCCTGAAAAGATGAAGGTCAAAGTTATGGTAAGTATATTCGGAAGAAAAACTCCGATTGAGCTTGAACTTACCCAAATTGAAAGAGAATAAAAGAGATTAATAATATAATAACATGGCAAAAAAAATAACAGGTTTCGTTAAATTACAAATTCCGGCAGGCGGCGCAACAATGGCTCCTCCCGTTGGTCCTGCACTTGGTCAAAGAGGTGTGAACGGTATGGAATTTTGCAAACAGTTTAATGCAAGAACCCAGGATAAAAAAGGATTAATAATTCCGGTAGTAATAACAGTATTCTCGGATAAATCATTTACATTTATAACAAAAACTCCACCGGCAGCAACCTTGCTTATAAAAGCAGCGGGTATTGAAAAAGGTTCAGGAGTTCCAAATAAAAATAAAGTTGGCAAAGTTACTTTAGCACAAGTAACAGAAATTGCTGAAACAAAAATGCCTGATTTCAACGCTACCACACTTGAGTCGGCTATAAACCTTGTGAAAGGCACTGCCCGTAGTATGGGTATAACTGTGGAAGGTTAATTTTAAAAAACCGAAAAACAAATGAAACTTACAAAAAGACAAAAAGACAATTCAAAGATTGACGTATCCAAAGAGTATAACATCGCGGACGCTGTTGAATTATTGAAAAAAGCAAAATCTGCAAAATTCGACGAATCAGTTGATATTGCAGTAAGATTAGGTGTTGACCCAAAACACGCTGATCAGGTTGTTAGAGGCACAGTTTCTCTTCCAAATGGAACGGGAAAAAGTGTAAGAGTGTTAGTAATTGCAAAGAGTCCGGATAAACAGGAAGATGCAAAGAATGCAGGAGCCGATTTTTACGGTTTTGATGACTATTTAAAGAAAATCGCTGATGGATGGACAGATGTGGACGTAATTATTTCTACACCTGACTCAATGATGGAACTCGGAAAGATTGCTAAGATTTTAGGACCAAGAGGCTTAATGCCGAATCCTAAGAGCGGAACTGTTACAATGGATGTTGCTACTGCTGTAAAAGAAGTAAAAGCAGGTAAGATTGATTTCAGAGTAGATAAAACAGGAATAGTACACTCTATTATCGGAAAATTATCATTCGATAATAACAAATTGAAAGAAAACATCGTAACTTTCTTAAATACAATTATCAAATTAAAGCCGTCAGCAGCAAAAGGCACCTATATAAAGAGCATCACTGTCTCTTCAACAATGGGTCCCGGCGTAAAAGTTGACAGAGCTTTAAATGAAATGAAAGTTGCAGCTTAATTTTATAGTTTAACATTTCTAATAAAGTTAACAATACCGAAAAATTTATGCACCCGATAAAAATCGTTTTTTTATCGGGCTGCTTTATTTGTACAAATAATACAAAATAAAAGTTTACGCACTCAGTTAATCTCTTTGTGAGGAGATTAGCTTATTTTACCTTTTTAAATGCTTCTACATTTAAAAAAATCTTAAAACACCAAAAGAGAGAATGAATAGAGATCAAAAAGCCGAGTTACAAGGTGAGATTCTTGAGATGTTGGATAACTCTTCTGCGATATATTTAACTGACTTTGCCGGAATAACGGTAGAACAGGTTAATTTACTTCGCAAAGATTTCAAAAAATCCGGTATCATCTACAAAGTTGTAAAGAATACACTTGTAAACAGAGCTCTAACCGACTCGCAGAAGTATTCCTCTCATAAAGAAAAAATTTCACCGTCTTTAAAAGGAACTACCGGTATTATATTTGCCGGAGCTGATCCTGTTGAACCGGCGAAAATTCTTAAAAAGCATTTTGATAAAATTGAAAAGCCAAGACTTAAACTCGCAGTAATTGAGAATGAGATCTATGGTGATAATTCATTGAATCAAATTGCAGCATTGCAAAGCAAACCTGAACTTATTTCCGCGATACTTAGCAGCTTAGATGCTCCGGTATCAGGTATAGTCGGTTCTATCAATGCAGTAATGAGAGATCTTGCAAGCGTTATTGAAGAAGCAGCGAAGAAAAAAGCAGCTTAAGTTTTATCCCGCGAATTATTGAAAAATAAAACGCACAACCAATTTTAAAATTTAAAGAATAAAAATAAAATGTCTAAAGTAGCAGAATTAGTAGAAAAAATTGAAGCTTTAACACTTTTAGAAGCTTCAGAACTTAAAAAAGCATTAGAAGAAAAATTCGGCGTGACCGCAGCAGCTCCAATGATGATGGCAGGTCCGGCAGCAGGTGCTCCAGCAGCAGCAGCTGAAGAGCAAACCGAATTCACAGTAATGTTAGTTGAAGCAGGCGCACAAAAAATCAACGTAATTAAAGCAGTTAAAAATGCTTCAGGCTTAGGCTTAACAGAAGCAAAAGCTTTAGTTGAAAGTGCTCCAAAACCTGTTAAAGAAAACATCTCTAAAGCAGATGCTGAAAAATTAAAAGGCGAATTAGAAGCAGCCGGTGCTAAAGTAGAAATAAAATAATTTAGTATCATTTAATTTTTTAGTTCATTCACAATAAAAATTTAAACACAAGTAATCCCGGTAAATACCATGCCGGGATTATTTGCTAATTATATCCGGAGGAAAAAACCAGATGGATTATAAAGATCTCAACGTCAGACCTTTAAATCATAAGAACAACAGATTAACATTTTCAAAAATGGACCTTCAAAGCGATCCGCCGGATCTTTTGAATGTTCAGGTGCAGTCATACAAAGATTTTCTTCAGGAAGATGTTCCAGTTAGCCGAAGAAAATCAGTCGGGCTTCAGAAAGTATTCGAGGATAATTTTCCGGTTTCTGATTCACGTGAGACAGCATTATTGGAGTTTATCGAGTATAATATCGAAAAACCGCCATATAATATGATAGAGTGTCAGGAGCAGGGGTTAACCTATGCTGTTCCTGTTAAAGCAAAACTGCGTCTCTCGACCAAGCCGACAGCTTCTGCAAAAGATTATACTTATTTTATCGAGCAGGAAGTTTACCTCGGTAATTTACCGTATATGACTCACAGAGGTTCGTTTATTATTAACGGAGCTGAGCGTGTTATCGTCAGCCAGCTTCACAGATCACCGGGTGTAGTATTCAGTGAATCTGTCCATGCGAACGGAACAAAATTATATTCTGCAAGGGTAATTCCTTACAAAGGTTCATGGGTTGAATTCACGACTGATATCAATGACTTATTATTTGCATACATCGATAGAAAAAAGAAATTCTATTTCTCGACTTTATTAAAAGCCCTCGGATTAAACGAGCACTCAAAAATGCTTGAACTTTTCAACTTAGTTGAATATGCAAATATCACCGATGCAAACTATGCAGATTACATGGATAGAATCGTATTGGAGAATGTTATCGATAAAAATACAGGTGACGATTTAGGAATTCCTGCGAACAGTAAATTAAATGAAGACCATTTAAATTTAATAGTTCATTCAAAATTAAAACAAATTCCTCTCTTAAAGGCAGACCCTACAGAGGGAGAAAAAATTATATATAATACCATTATCAGCGATGATGAGGAAAGCGACAGCTTAGTAGAAAAAGTAGTTGATGAAGATAAACCTGAAGGAAGAAGAAGAAAATCAGACGTATCTATGTCTGAAAGCGAAGCTGAAAGTGCAAAATCTTACATTGAAAAATTATTCTTCAATCCGAAGAAATATGATTTAGGAAATGTAGGACGTTACAAAATAAATTACAAACTCGGTTTAAATATTGATGACCATATTACTATCCTTACAAAAGAAGACATCGTATCTATTATTGAATACATAAGAGACTTAGTTGATAACAGAAAAGAAGTGGATGATATCGACCATCTTGGAAACAGAAGAGTAAGAACAGTTGCTGAGCAATTAGCATCACAGTTCGCACTTGGTCTTTCAAGAATGGGAAGAACAATCAGAGACAAAATGAGCATTCATGACGAAGAGAATTTAACTCCTTCGAAACTGATAAGCTCACGTCCTATTACAAGCGCGCTTGCATCGTTCTTCGGAACATCGCAGCTTTCTCAGTTTATGGATCAGACAAATCCTTTATCGGAAATGACCCATAAGAGAAGAATCAGTGCTCTTGGACCTGGCGGTCTTTCGAGAGAAAGAGCGGGCTTTGAAGTTCGTGACGTTCACTATACACACTACGGCAGACTTTGCCCGATTGAAACACCGGAAGGTCCGAACATCGGTCTTATCTCCTCATTGTGTATTCACTCAAGAGTAAATGAACTTGGCTTCATCGAAACACCATACAGAAAAGTTACAAATTCAAAAGTAACAACTGAGATTGAATATCTATCTGCTGAAAAAGAAGATATGTATAAAATTGCTCAGGCTAATGAAGGCGTAAAAAACAATGGTGACTTCGTAAACGCTAAGGTGAAATCAAGAAATAAAGGTGACTTCCCGGTATTAAAGCCTGAAGAAGTTGACTATATGGATGTTGCTACAAATCAGATTGTATCTGCTGCAGCAGCATTGATTCCATTCTTAGAGCATGATGATGCTAACAGAGCGCTGATGGGTAGTAATATGCAGCGTCAGGCTGTGCCTTTACTCAGACCTGAAGCACCGTTAGTAGGAACAGGATTCGAAGAGATAGTTGCAAGAGATTCAAGAACAATGATAACTGCAGAAGCAGACGGTGTTGTTGAATCAGTAACAGGCGACAGAATAATCGTAAGATATAACATAAGAGAAGACAGTGAAGAAAATTTATTAAGCTTCGATGATAAAAGAGTTGTAGAACATCAGCTGGTTAAATTCTTAAGAACTAACCAGGATACCTCGATTAACCAGAGACCAAGAGTATTCGAAGGTCAAAAAGTTAAGAAGGGTGATATCCTTGCTGACGGTTCATCAACACAACACGGTGAGCTGGCACTTGGAAGAAACGTTCTTGTAGCATTTATGCCTTGGAACGGATACAACTTCGAAGATGCTATTGTTATCAGTGAAAAAGTAGTATCGGAAGATATTTATACATCTATTCACATCGAAGAGTTCTCATTAGAAGTAAGAGATACAAAAAGAGGTGAAGAAGAATTAACAAAAGAAATTCCGAACGTAAGTGAAGAAGCAACAAAAGACTTAGATGAAAACGGTATTGTAAGAATAGGCGCAGAAGTAAAAGAAGGCGATATCCTCATTGGTAAAGTAACACCTAAGGGTGAAACTGAACCGACACCTGAAGAAAAACTTTTAAGAGCTATCTTCGGTGATAAAGCAGGTGACGTTAAAGATGCATCATTGAAAGCCACTCCGGGACTTAAAGGAATAGTTATCAATAAAAAATTATTCTCAAGAAAGACAAGAGATACAGAAAGCAAACGCGAAGAGAAAAAGAAAATTGATAAATACGAAGCAGACAGAAAGAAAGAAATAAAAGACCTTAATGTAAAGTATGCTGAAAAACTTGGAATCTTACTTGAAGATAAAGAAGCATCAACAGTAAGAGATAAAAAAGGCAATGTAATATTCAAAGCCGGTTACAGCTTCAAGAGAGATACATTTGTTGACTTAGTTGATAACAAAGGATTCGATGTAAATAATTTTGATTATGATAACGAATGGACATCTAATAAAAAAGCAGCAGCTCTTATTCCTGATATCTACAAGAACTATACATACAAGTTCAATGAGATAGAAGAAAGATATAAGAGATTAAAAGTCAAAGTTACACTCGGCGATGAATTGCCAACCGGTGTAGTAAAGCTTGCTAAAGTATATGTTGCCAAGAAAAGAAAATTATCAGTAGGTGATAAGATGGCAGGACGACACGGTAATAAAGGTGTTGTTTCTAAAATCGTACCGCCGGAAGATATGCCATTCTTACCTGACGGCACACCTGTAGATATCGTGTTGAATCCGCTTGGTGTTCCATCGAGAATGAATCTTGGTCAGCTATATGAAACAGCTTTAGGATGGGCAGCAAAATTAATGGGTGTGAAATTCGCTACTCCTATTTTTGACGGCGCATCAGTAGAGCAGATTCAGGAAATATTAGTTAAAGCAGGACTTTCAGCAAACTCAAGAACATATTTATACGACGGAAGAACAGGCGAAAGATTTGACCAGGAAGTAACATGCGGACAAATTTATATGCTGAAGCTTTCTCACTTAGTTGATGATAAGATTCACGCAAGGTCTATCGGGCCATACTCACTTATTACTCAGCAGCCACTCGGCGGTAAAGCGCAGTTCGGCGGTCAGAGATTCGGAGAGATGGAGTGCTGGGCATTACAAGGATACGGCGCATCGCACGTATTACAGGAAATGCTCACATATAAATCCGATGATGTTAACGGAAGAAGCAGAGTATATGAAGCAATCATTAAAGGGGATAACTTACCAGAAGCAGGTGTTCCGGAATCCTTCAATGTATTGATGAAAGAGTTACAGGGATTATGCTTAGATATCGTACCGGAATAGTAATTAAATTCAGCAGATAATGTGTCTGCTTCGTCAAACAAAATTTAAAAAGAGGTAACTATAAAATGGCTTTTAAACCGGAATTCAAAAGAAAAAGATTTACCAAAATCTCAATCAATTTATCCTCTACCGATGCTATAATTTCTAAATCATTTGGTGAAGTATTAAAACCGGAAACAATTAACTACAGAACTTTCAAACCGGATAAAGACGGTTTGTTCTGTGAGAAAATTTTCGGACCTGTAAGGGACTGGGAATGTCACTGCGGAAAATACAAAGGCATCAGATACAAAGGAATAGTCTGCGATAGATGCGGTGTTGAAGTAAATCTTAAGAGCGTAAGACGAGAAAGAATGGGGCACATTACATTGTGCGTTCCTGTAGTTCATATCTGGTTCTTCCGTTCACTTCCGTCAAAGATCGGTCACGTTCTCGGGCTTTCATCGAAAGACCTTGAAAGAATTATTTACTATGAAAGCTACGTTGTAATTAACGTCGGTAATACCGGCTTTAAAAAACAGCAGCTGATTAGCGAAGAAGAGCTGAACGATGCTTTGGATAAATTAACAGATGAAGAAAGAAGTTTAGATGATGACAGTCCGAAAAAATTTGTATACGGTCAGGGCGGTGAAGCAATTAAAGAACTACTTAGACGTGTAAATATTATTGAAGATATTTCAAGATTAAGACAAGAATTAAAAGAAGACCCTTCAGCTTTGAAGAAAGCTGAAAATATAAAAAGATTAAGAGTGCTTGAAGCCTTCAGAGTAAAAGAAGGTGCAAAGCCTAACAGACCTGAATGGATGGTTCTTGACGTAATCCCAGTGATTCCGCCTGAACTTCGTCCATTGGTGCCGTTAGAAGGCGGTAGATTTGCTACCTCCGATCTTAACGATTTATACAGAAGAGTTATAATTAGAAACAACAGATTAAAAAGACTTTTGGACATCAAAGCTCCGGAAGTAATTTTAAGAAACGAAAAAAGAATGCTTCAGGAAGCTGTTGACGCTTTACTTGATAACTCAAGAAGAGTGACTGCAGTTAAATCCGAGAACAGAGCATTAAAATCTTTATCGGATATATTAAAAGGAAAGCAAGGAAGATTCAGACAAAACTTACTTGGTAAACGTGTTGACTATTCAGGTCGTTCGGTTATCGTTGTAGGTCCTGAATTGAAACTTCATCAGTGCGGTCTTCCAAAAGATATGGCTTTGGAATTATTCAAGCCTTTCGTTATCAGAAGACTTATTGACAGAGACTATGTAAAGACAGTTAAAAGCGCAAAGAAGTTAATCGATAAGAGAACACCGGAAGTATGGGACATCCTTGAAAACGTTATTGACGGACATCCTGTATTATTGAACAGAGCTCCAACCCTTCACAGACTTAGTATTCAGGCTTTCCAGCCGGTACTTGTAGAAGGTAAAGCTATCAGACTGCATCCGTTTGTTTGTATCGCATTCAATGCTGACTTTGACGGTGACCAGATGGCAGTTCACGTACCACTTTCATCAGAAGCACAATTGGAAGCATCTATCTTAATGCTTTCCTCACACAATATTCTTTCACCTCAGCATGGTAACCCTACATGTATTCCTAACCAGGAATTAATTTTAGGCGCTTACTATCTGACAAAAGAATTAGCTGATGATGTTGGCCACGGAAAAATGTTCTCTTCACCAATGGAAGTAAAGATGGCTTATGAATCGAAAAAATTAGGACTACACGCTCAGATTAAAGTAAGAATTAAAGGAAAAATAATAGACACCACCACAGGTAGAGTTATATTCAATGAAATCGTTCCTGAAGGAATGCCGTACATCAATGATTTGCTCAAGAAGAAAAAAATTATTGAAATCATCGGCAATATTTACAAAACCGTTGGTAACCTTGAAACAGCTATCTTCTTAGATAAATTAAAAGAAGTAGGATTTAAGTTTGCAACAATGGGCGGCTTATCAGTAAATATCGATGACATCGAAGTACCGGAAACAAAGACAAAGATTATTGAAGATGCTTATAAGAGAGTAGAGACAATTGAAAAATCGAAACAAAGAGGTATCATTTCTGAAAACGAAAGATACAACAAAGTTATCGATATCTGGACGCACGTTCGTGACCACATCAGAAACGAACTCATGTTCAACCTGAAACGCTCGAAGAACGGTTTCAACTCATTACACATGATGATTGACTCCGGCGCGAGAGGTTCGGTAGAACAGGTGTCACAGTTAGCAGGTATGAGAGGTCTTATGCAGAAGCCGCAGAAATCCTTAACAGGACAAGCAGGTGAAATCATCGAGAACCCGATTATCGCAAACTTTAAAGAAGGTCTTTCAATCCTTGAGTACTTTATTTCAACTCACGGAGCGAGAAAAGGTCTTGCAGATACAGCTTTAAAAACTGCTGATGCAGGATACTTAACAAGAAGACTTGTTGACGTAGCGCAGGATGTAATTATAAATGAAATTGATTGCGGAACACAAAGAGGTGTATATACTGAAGCATTAAAAGATGGTGAAGAAATTAAAGAGCCGTTGAAAGAAAGAATATTAGGAAGAGTAGTTGCGCACGATGTTATCAATCCTATAAACAATGAAGTATTGGTAAAAGCAGGACAGGAAATCACAGAAGAAATCGCTGACTTAATTGAAGAGTCTCCGATAACAGGCGTTGAAATTCGTTCAGTGTTAACATGCGAAACCAAGAGAGGCGTTTGTGTAAAATGCTACGGCAGAAACCTTGCAACCGGTAAAATGGTTGAAGTAGGTGAAGCAGTAGGTATTATCGCAGCGCAGTCAATCGGTGAGCCTGGTACACAGCTTACACTCAGAACATTCCACATTGGTGGTACTGCTTCTAAGATTATCACACAATCACAAACACCAACTAAGTTCGACGGTAAAGTTAAGTTTGAAAACTTAAAACTTGTTGAATACAAAGGTGTTGCAGGAACTTCATTGGTATCATTAAGCAGAAACGGATTCATTGTAATTCTTGACAGTCATAATAATCAGCTATCCAGATACTCTGTACCTTACGGCGCAGTGCTTATGGTACGCAATAAAGATGAAGTGAAGAAGAACACTATCCTTTATGAAAGTGACCCATACAATACTGTTATCGTTGCAGAAGATGATGGTATAATTTCATATGCTGATTTACAGGAAGGAAAACAATATGAACAGGTAAGAGACGATCAAACAGGTCACTATCAGAAAATCGTTATTGAATCAAGAGATAAAACAAAATCACCAACTTTGCAAATCAAGAGTTCTAAGAGTGAAAAACTACTTTCAACATACTTGATTCCTGTAAAAGCTAACTTGCTTGTTAATGACGGCGAGGAAGTAAAAGCGGGTACAATTATAGTTAAGATTCCAAAAGATTCCGGTAAGACAAGAGATATTACAGGCGGTCTGCCAAGAGTAACTGAGTTATTCGAAGCAAGAAGCCCGAACGATCCTGCGAAGATTGCTGAAATCGACGGTAAAGTTGAAATCGGAAAAATCACAAGAGGTAGCAGAGAGCTGAAAATTGTTTCACTCGATGGTGCTGAATCACGTGATTATAAAATTCCGATTGGAAAACATATTCTTGTAAGACACGGTGATATCGTGAAAGCAGGCGAGCAGCTTACAGGCGGCGCTTACGATCCGGTTGATATTCTTAAGATCAAAGGTGTTGCTGAAGTTCAGGAATATCTTGTAAACGAAATTCAGGAAGTTTATAGAATTCAGGGTGTAAAAATTAACGATAAGCACATCGAAGTAATTGTTCGTCAGATGCTGCAAAAAGTTAAAGTTACTGACCCGGGTGATACAAGAATTCTTGAAGGCGATGTAATTCATAAGAATGTATTCGGTGACGAAAACGAAGGATTAAAAGGAATGGTTGTTGTAACTGAAAACGGCGACAGCAAGGAAGTTTACTTAGGTCAGCTAATGAACAAAAAAGATCTGAAAGAAATAAATGCTGCACTTAAGAAAAAAGAAAAAGCTGTAGTAAAAACAAGAGAGGCAATGCCTGCAACTGCAGAACCTGTATTGCTTGGTATTACACAAACCTCACTTACTACGGACAGCTTTATCTCTGCCGCATCGTTCCAGGAAACAACTAAAGTTCTTACAGATGCATCTATCAAAGGAAAAGTTGACCACTTATTAGGATTGAAAGAAAACGTTATTATCGGTCAGTTAATTCCTGCCGGTACAGGACTAAGAAAATATAAAGACTTAGTTGTATCTAATAAGCATTCTTTCTCAGAGAAAATTTCTGCTCCTGCAGAGGTTGAAGAAACAATCGAAGAAAAAGTAAAAGCATAAGATATAAAATAGTAATTCATATAAAAGGCGGGACGATTGTTCCGCCTTTTTTTTTGTTCAAAAATTTAGATACAATTATTCAATTAAGAACTGATTGTGGAAGACAATAAAATAACATTCACAGGTGAATTATTTTTGAGAGATGAACATATTCAGACTCAATTATACACTCAGACTTTTTCCGAAAGGGTAGTATCAATCCATATGAAAACATATTTTAAGCGGGTTGAGGAAAAGGATTTCGTTCAAGAGTGCAGCTTTACAATATCTCCGGAAGGATATGTAAGAGCAGAGTTCATCTCAACTATGAATGGAGAATCTGTTACAATGAGAATAAGAAAAATTGATAATAACAAACTTGAGATTTATCTTAATTCAGTTGTCAAAGAAATAATAGAGGTAAATGAGAATGAGATAGTTCTGCTGGATGGTCCCAGCACTATTTTCGATTATTATAATTATATGTATTTTATAAATTCTCAGAACGGGGAAAATATTGAAAGAAAAATTTTTCAAATTGATTGCTTTCAGGGGACGCTTTTAAAGAAAAATTATATTTATCAAAAAAACGGCGATACTATTAATATACAAAAGGATGGTTGCACTGATTCAATCGAATTTTGGGAAGAAAGTTACAATCTGAAAAAAATTATTACAAAAGATACAGTTTGCTTTTTTAACCGCTGATTATAGCCACTAAGTCAATTAAAAATAAATTATGCCCTTTCTATTTATGGGCATTTAATATAAGTTATAAAACGCTATAAATCCATACCTCACTCATCATAAAAAATCTGCGAATTAGAAATTGCAGAAATATCAAGCACTTAAAAAATAAATTTTTTTCTGCATAATAATTTTATTTGACTTTTCATTTATTTTGCCTATTTTTGTATACAGGTGGAGCAAAGTGGAGGAAAGTGGTGTATATAATCCTCCTATGAAAACGCCTAAAATCAAGCAAAATTAACAGTGTTTCAAGGGTATTCAAAAACCAGTCTCGATGTAAAATCAAGGTTTATTCTTCCTGCGAAGTTCAGGAAAAATATTCCTATTGAGTGTAACAATCAATTAATCTTAACAAGAGGAATTGATGACTGTGTAAAACTATATCCGAAAAATATCTGGGATGAGAAAGTTATGAACGGCTTGCTGCAATTGAATACAATGCAGAATAATGCGAGAAAATTTGTACGCGAGATTTTATTTTATGTTAATGAAGTTGAGATTGATTCACAGGGAAGAATTTTAATTCCGCCGCAGCTGATGCAGTTTGCAAATTTTGAAAAAGAAATTGAAATCATTGGTACAATAGAAAGTCTTGAAATCTGGAATCCGAAAACGAAAGAAAAATTTGAAAGCGCAGAGCCTGTACAATATAATGAGCTGGCAGAAAAAATTTCGGAGTTCAATATAGATATACGACTGTAATGCAAGAGGAATCTAAAAACGAAACTGAAAATAAATTTTTTCATACACCTGTTCTTTTAAATGAAGTTTTAGAATATCTCTTCAATGATAAATTTGAAAAACAGATAATTGTTGACGGAACATTAGGCGGCGGGGGATACTCCGAAGCCATACTTAACAAACTTGGTGATGACGATTTGCTTGTAAGTTTTGATAAGGATTTAGAAGCGCTTGAGTACTCAAAGAAAAGATTAGAGAAGTTCGGCAATAAGGTAAAATTTGTTAACAACAATTTTGCAGATATAAAATCTGTTCTTTTACAAAACGGAATAAAAAAAATCACAGGGCTTGTTCTTGATCTTGGTCTCTCTTCGCACCAGCTCGAAAATGAAGAAGGCTTCAGTTACATGAAAGATACAAAGCTGGATATGAGGGCTTTCAAAAAAGATAACATGACTGCAGCAGATATTCTGAATTCATCTTCGAAGGAAGAATTGATAAGAATTTTTGAAGAGTATGGTGAAGTAGGAAATGAGAGAAGACTTGCAGATGCCATTATAGAGAGAAGAAAAGTAAATAAGTTCAAAACGACTTTTGATTTAGTGACCTTGATAGAAGAAGAATATAAGATTGATAAAAAGAATACGATAAAGTTTTTATCAAAAATATTTCAGGCTTTACGAATAGAAGTAAACAATGAAATGGATAATCTTAAAAAAGTTCTGAAAGATTCTTTAGATATGCTTGATGAAGGTGGAAGATTAGTTGTTGTTTCATACCATTCGTTGGAAGATAGAATAACTAAAAATTATTTCAGAGAGATGTCGGCAAATTCCAGAAAAACCGATAATCCGTTTTATGAAGAAGATGTAACCCCCAAGTTAAAAATTTTAACAAAAAAATCAGTAATGCCCGGCTTTCAGGAAATAAAATCAAACTCGCGGGCAAGAAGCGCAAAGTTAAGATGCGCCGAAAGAATTAACGTAAATTTATAATGAGGAATAAAGTAGTAAAAGAGAGAAAAAAACTTTCATTATTTAATACACTGATAGCATTTTCGGTTATCTGTGTATTACTTGTGCTTTATATCAATAATATAATATATGTAAATACCCTCGCATCAAAGAATAATGCAATTAAGGAAGAGATAAAAAAAACTTCGCAGTCTAATGATATATTAAGAACGGAAATAGAAAGATTGAGCAGCTTTGAAAGAATAAAATCTATTTCAAATGAAAAGCTGAATATAGATGTTCGTGAAGGCGCTTACACAGATAAAAACAAAATTATAGTAAATAAATCGGAATTGTATTAAAAAATAATCTACCTTATTGGAGTCATTTAAAAAATTCCTGAATTATTGTTCAAGCTTCCGTGCGAAAGTAGGTTTTATTTCGTTCGTATTCCTTCTTATTTTCACAATCATACTTTTTAAATTAATTAATGTACAGATAATTAATTCTGCAAAGTATAAGATTGCGGCAAGGAAGCAGTACGAAGAGAAAATAAAAATCTCGCCTTCACGCGGCCTTGTATACGATAGGAATATGAATGTGCTTATATCCAATTCGCTTCAGTACTCTTTTGCTGTTGACCCTACGATGGTTACTAAGCCCGATTCTATTGCTAATATGTTTGCAAGAATTTTTAAGAAAGACAGGAATGAATATCTTGCGAAGCTTACAAATAAAAGTACATCATTTGTTTACTTAGAAAGAAAAGCAGACGTTGCTAATATACAGGGGCTTGATAGCGCAGACTTCGAAGGTCTTATTGTGCTTAAAGAACCTAAACGTGTTTATAACTACGGAAGACTGGCGGCTCAGGTACTTGGGTATACTAATGTAGAAGGCACAGGGCTTAGCGGAGTAGAGCAGTCAATGGAAAGCGAGCTTGCGGGCAAAGACGGCTTTGTGATAATGCAGAGAGACGGTAAGGGACAATATAAACCTAATATGGATACTCCTAAGAAGGAGCCCGTTAACGGTAATAACATTGTTCTTACGCTCGATATAAATATTCAGAAGTTTGCGGAGGAAGAACTTGAAAGAGGAGTTAAAGAAACAAACTCGCATGGCGGTAAAGTAATTGTAACCAATGTAAAGACAGGAGAGATACTGGGAATGTCATCTTATCCTTCATTTGATCCTAACAGCATTCAAATTGCAGATACGGCTGGTTTTACAAACAAAGTTGTATGTGATGTTTATGAACCTGGTTCTACATTTAAAATTGTAACTGCTGCAGCTTCTTTGGAAGAGAAAATAGTTGATAAGATGAGTCTGATAAATACCGAAGGGGGCTCATATACTTTATCCAGCGGCGGAAAAATTACTGATGAACATGGCTCATCCAGTATGACTTTCCAAAAAGCACTGGAGCAATCAAGTAATATAGGATTTGCAAAAATAGCCGGTCAGTTAGGACCGGAAAAATTTTATAAATATGCCAGAGATTTTGGCTTTGGTATTTCCACGGGAATTGAACTGCCGGGAGAAAACAGAGGTCTTTTAAAAAGACCAATTGATTTTTCTACTGTGTCGTTATCATATATGGCTATGGGATATGAAGTTTTAATTAATGCTTTGCAGCTTTCAAGCGCATATTCCGCTATAGCAAACAACGGTGTTTTGCTAAAGCCATACATAATAAAAAAAGAAACAGCTTTAGACGGAAAAACAATTTTTGAAAATAATCCTGTTGAGATACGCCAGATAATTTCTCAGAACACAGCTAAGACTTTATCAACATTGATGGTCGGTGTGGTTGAAACAGGTACTGCTACAGATGCAAAAATAGATGGAGTTAAGATTGCAGGTAAAACAGGGACGGCACAGCGAATTGTAAACGGTGAGTATTCATCAGGTTCGCACACAGGTTCGTTTGTAGGATTTTTCCCTGCTGATAATCCTCAGTTTTTAATTACGGTAATATTGGATGATCCGAAAGGCGGACAGTTTTACGGAGGTAAAGTGGCTGCTCCTGTGTTTAAAAGAATTGCAGAAAAAATTATTGGATTCTCAGGCAATCTGAATTTAACTGAGCCTAAATTTGATAATAAGGCAACGGATATGAATGTTACAAACGTATCGAATAATTTTACTTTAATTCCTAATCTTGTAAATCTAAAACTTGAAGACGCTAAAGATATTCTGAGAGATTTGAAGTTAAATTGTGAAGTTGTTTATCCGGAGAACTCCAAATCAAATATTTTTTTAGTTGTAGAAACTCAGCTCCCCGATGCAAATTCAAAAGTAGATATAAACGCTAAAACAACTGTAAAGCTTGTTGTAAAAAACAAAGAGGTAGAATTAAAAAGTGTTTTACAGGTTCCGGATGTGAAAGGATATAGCTTACGTAAGGCAATAAATGTTCTTTCAGCAAGCGGATTTGATATAGATATAAACGGCAGCGGAGAAGTTATTGACCAGATGCCGAAATCAGGCAGCACGCAGCTGCCAAATTCTAAAATTACTTTATTCTGTAAGCAGATAAATTAACGATAAGTGAATTATTCGGAATTATTAAATATTACAAATGTTCGCGGAAATCCTCAGTTTGATTTTTTTATTGAGGGTCTTGCTTATGATTCCAGAAAAGTAAAAGAAAATTATATTTTCTTTGCATTGAAAGGATTGAAAGATGACGGTTCGAAATATATAAAATCTGCAATTGACTCAGGCGCAAAAGCTATAGTAACAGATATGGATTTAGATTTAAATGAAATACCTGCTAATGTGCTTTCAGTTAAAGATGCAAGAAAAACTATGGCGCTTTTTGCAAATGTATATAATGAGCTGCCTTCTGAAAAATTAAAATTGATTGGTGTTACCGGAACGAACGGAAAAACCACAACAACTTATCTGATAAAAATTTTTTTAGAAAACTCCGGATATAAAACAGGTTTGCTGGGTACTATAGATTATCAAATAGGTGATGTGAAGGTTGAATCAAAACTTACAACTCCTGAATCCGTTGAAATTTGTTCAATGCTTGGCGAGATGGTGAAGCAGGGATATCAGTATTGTGTTATGGAAGTTTCTTCGATTGCATTGGTTATGAAGAGAGTTTACAGTCTGAATTTTAATACTGCGATTTTTACAAATCTTACGAGCGAGCATTTGGATTTTCATCATAACATGAAAAATTATTTCGAAGCTAAGAAAATCTTGTTTGACGGACTTTCGGATAATTCATTTGCAATCACAAATCTTGATGACATATACGGTGAAAAAATTCTTGCAGATACGAAAGCAAAAAAAATCACTTATGCTTTAAATAATGATGCTGATTTCAAAGCTGAAAATCCAAACTTTGATTTAAAAGGACTAAGCTTTGATATCAAAGGAAAAGATGTAAAAATTAATTCTAACATTACAGGAAAGTTCAATATTTATAATATGCTGGCATCTATTGCCTGCGTAAGAAATTTTGATATAGGTTATGACTCAATAAATAATTCTTTAGAGAATTTTGAAGGCGTGAACGGAAGATTTAATAAAATCGAGTTACCGAACGGAGCGTATGCTGTAGTCGATTACTCACATACTTCTGATTCATTAAAAAATGCAATTGAGTCTGCAAGAGAAATTGTTAACAATGAAAATAAAAATGGTAAAGTGATAACAATATTTGGATGCGGCGGCAATAAAGACGTGACTAAGCGCCCGGTAATGGGAAAATTTGCAACAGAGCTTTCGGATTATTCAATTATTACTTCTGATAATCCTCGCTTTGAAAAGCCATTAGATATTATCAGGGAAATTCGCAAAGGCGCTGTGAATAAAAATTATGAAATAGATGAGAACAGAGAGACCGCTATAGAAAAAGGCATCAGAATGAGCAAAGCAGGGGATATAATTCTGATTTGCGGTAAAGGACATGAAACTTATCAGGAGATAAATGGAGTAAGGTCACACTTTGACGATAAAGAAATGGTTCAAAAATATTCTTATTTAGCAAAGTGATAAGAGCAGAAGATTTTTTCAGAATAGATACGGAAGGATTTTATAATATTGAGAAAGTCAGTAAATATAATTTTGAATCTGCAGAGATAGATTCAAGAAGAATAAAAGACACACAGATTTTTTTTGCAATAAAAGGTGATAATACAGACGGCCATAAATATCTGAAGGATGTTTTTAAAAAAGGTGTGAAGCTTGCAGTTGTAGAGAAGAAATGGTTCTTAAAAAATAAAAAAGATTTTAAAAAAAGTTCTTTTATAGTTGTTGCAGATACAATTTTATTTCTCGGGGCTTTTGCCAAAAAACATCTTGAAAAATTTAATATCCCGGTTTTATGCATAGGCGGAAGTAACGGTAAGACAACAACAAAGGATTTAGTATCGTGTGTTCTTTCACAGAAGTATAATGTCTTAAAGACTGAAGGAAATTTTAATAACCATATAGGATTGCCTTTAACTCTATTACGATTGAATGAGAAACATGATTTTGCCGTGCTTGAAGTAGGATGCAATCACTTTGGAGAGATAAAATATTTATGTGAGATTGCTAAACCTCAATACGGAATGATAACAAATATTGGAAGAGAGCATCTTGAATTTTTTAAAACAGTAAAAGGGGTTGCTAAGGCTGAGTTTGAATTGTATGATTACCTGAAAAAAAATAATGGTGTTTGTTTCTCTAACATTGACGATGAATTTATAAAAAAATATTCAACTAAGTTAAAAAAAGAAAACAAATTCACTTACTCAAATAAGAAGTCAGCAGATGTAAAAGGTAAGTTTGTGAAGTTTAATAAAAATTTTGAGCCTGAGTTAAGTATAAACTATAAAAAAAACTCTTTTAACGTAACAGTGGCAACTTTCGGAAAACATTCAATAGTAAATGGTTTAGCAGCAGCGAGCACAGGATTGTATTTTGGCGTTTCTCCTATGAAAATCAGAAAAGCACTAAAAGAATTTAAACCGACAAGCTCAAAGAGAATGGAAGTAATAAAAAAGAACGGGCTGACGATTATAAACGATGCTTATAACAGTAATCCTGACTCAGTTAAGATGGGATTGGAAACAATAAAAGAATTTAATACCAAAGGAAGAAAATTCGCAGTACTATCCGATATGCTTGAGCTTGGTAAAGTAAGCAAAAGAGAGCATGGATACATCGGAACACTTGCGTCAAAACTTAAACTTGAAAATTTATTTACAACAGGTCCTGAATCATTGAACACATACAAGTCTGCAAAGGGTGTAAAAAACAATTTATACTTTGAAAAGAAAACTGATCTAATCAGTCACTTAAAAAATAATATCAGGAAGAACGACGTTATTTACGTCAAAGGTTCACGCGGAATGAAAATGGAAGAAGTTGTGGAAAACTTAATACAAAATTCTAATGCTCTATAAACTTGCTGAATGGATAAACGCAAAATTCAGTCCTCCGGGATTTGATGTATTTCGTTTCCTCACATTTCGTTCTGCAATGGCTGCAATAACAGCTTTGTTGTTTTGTTTCATTATAGGTCCTAAAATAATAAACATTCTTAAAAAGAAACAAATAGGTGAAGCTAAAAAAGAAGACGGCCCGAAATTTCACTGGTCAAAAGCAGGTACACCAACAATGGGAGGATTTATCCTTCTGCTTTCAGTTTTAATTCCAGTTTTACTCTGGGGAGATTTAAGTAATACATATGTTTTGATAATGTTGTTTGTAACGATTTCTCTTGGCGCTGTAGGATTTCTAGATGATTATCTGAAGGTTATAAAAAAATATAAAAAAGGACTGGTAGAAAAATATAAATTACTATTTCAGTTATTGGTAGGTTTAACAGTGGCAGCATTGGTTTATTTTTTACCGGAGTTTCATAATATAAACTCAGTTACAACAATTCCTTTTTTAAAGAATTACGAATTTGATTTTTCTTATTTCTATATACCGATAGTCGTGTTTATAATTGTCGCAACTTCAAATGCTGTAAACCTGACTGATGGACTAGACGGTTTAGCGACCGGAACAGTTGGTATTGTAGCTCTTACACTTGGTGTGATAGCTTATGTATCCGGAAATGTTGAAGCTGCAAAATATTTGAACATAATTTATCTGAAAGGAAACGGCGAGCTTGCAATTTATTGCACTGCTTTGGCAGGGGCTTCGCTGGGGTTTCTATGGTATAATTCGTATCCTGCCCAGGTTTTCATGGGAGATACGGGTTCACTTGCATTAGGCGGAGCTGTTGGAACACTTTGCATACTTGTTAAAAAAGAATTTTTATTGCCGCTGCTTGGCGGAATATTTTTCGTGGAAACAGTTTCAGTGATATTGCAAAGATATTATTTTAAGTATACAAAAAAGAAATATGGTGAAGGAAGAAGAATTTTCAAAATGGCGCCATTACATCATCATTTTGAAATGAAGGGAATTCCTGAACCAAAGATAGTAGTAAGATTTTACATAGTCGCAGTTATACTTGCAATTATGGCTTTAGCAACATTTAAAATCAGATAAGATTTTTGAAAGCAGAAGAGATAAAAAATACTAAGTTTGCAGTGCTTGGGGCAGGAAGAAGCGGAATGGCGATTACAAAATTGTTATTAAACAATGGAGCAAAAGAAATACTTTTAACTGACGAAAAAGAATTGAATGAAAACAGTCTAAATATTGAATCAGATAAATTGAAATTCGAATCCAATGGATTTACAGATTCTATTTTAAATTATGATGTGCTTATCAAAAGTCCGGGCATTCCACCTTCAAAAGAAATTTTAGTGAAGGCTAGAAGTTTAAAAAAGAAAATTTATTCTGAAGTTGAAGCTGCCGGCTGGTTTTGTCCTGCACCTATAATCGGAATAACAGGTACAAATGGTAAAACAACTACTACAGTTCTCATAGGAGAAATTTTCAAAAATGCCGGATTTAAAACTTTCGTTTGCGGAAACGTTGGTAAAGCTTTTTCTGAGATTGTGAATGATGTAACAAAAGATTCAATAGTTGTTCTAGAACTCAGCAGTTTTCAGTTAGAGGATATCGAAGCATTAAATCCTGAAGTTGCAATAATTTTAAATATTACACCTGATCATTTGGACTGGCACGGTTCGTTTGAAAATTATCTCAATTCAAAATTAAAAATTTCATCAAATCAGTCAGGTAATAATTTACTTGTGTACAACTACGATGACGAAACTTTGAAAGATAAATTAAAAGATTATAAAAAAAATATAGCTGCCATAAGTGTGACTGATAATTTGTACGGAACAGATTTTAATTGCGGTGCTTATTTGATGGACGGCATGCTTTATTATTTCGATAAAAAGAAAAATCAGCTTGACGATGTTGCATTGCGAAAAGATGTTTATCTGAAAGGAAATCATAATATATATAATGTTCTGGCTGCAATTATTGCCGCTAAAAAATTCGGAATTTCATGCGACGAAATAGAAAAAACATTGATGGAATTTAAAGGTGTTGAACATAGAATAGAATTTGTAAGAGAACTGAATGGAGTATCTTATTATAATGACTCAAAAGCAACAAACATCGACGCACTCATCGTTGCTTTGCAATCATTCGATAAAAATATTGTGCTGATTCTGGGCGGTAAAGATGTGAATAACGATTACAATATTGTAAAAGATTTAGTGATTGAAAGAGTTAAAGAAATTATAGCAGTCGGTTCAAG
>CALJIG010000085.1 GCA_937974175.1 uncultured Ignavibacteria bacterium | reverse complement strand
AATACTACCCGTATTAACTACATCGGAATTATTGCAGCTGTATATTCCTGCCAGTAGAAAAATTACAAAGCACACAGGAAAAACATTACTCCAAAATCTACTCTTCTGAGACTCCATTTTTATCTATATAAAGATTACGAAAATTTTTCCTGTCAAATTCCAATATCTTTCCGTTAATTTTTACTTCAATTAAATCTGCATTCGGAGTACCGAGATGAAAGAATTTTTTTGCTTTATATGTTTCAACGTACCCTTTTGTAAGATAAGTTCTTTTAGGATCATCAATTGACGTTGAGTCTGTATCGATTATTATCCATGTATTTTTATATGCTCCGATTTCTATTAATAACGAATCAGTCTTGGATGCAAGAAGCTTTTGTTTTTCTTCTTCAATCTTTTTTAATGAGTCCTGTATCTCTTCGGGAGTTTTCTTTCCTAAGATATTTTTTTCGTTTTCTTTTACAACTTCATCAAATGATTTTCTTTGTATCTCCGGCCCCTGAGTATTATTGCTGAGAAATAAAACATTTACCAATGAATATACACCGGCGCCTATTAATAAAAATATTACTATAATAAATAAAGTCTTTAAAGCAGATGAGTTTACATTTTTTGTCTTTACTATAAATCTTTTATCAGGGTCTGATGTTGTATTCTTTTTATCCTCTGTTTCGCGGTGTATCTCTATAGGTTTTTTCTCTCTTGGCGGCGGGAAATTAAATCCATCGGAACTTTTCTTTTCTTCTTTTTTAATTTCTTTTTTTTCTTCTTTCTTCTCTTCTTTTACTACTTCAGCCTGTTCTTCTTTTACTTCCTTTATTATTTCCTTCGGCTTTTCTTCTTCAATCTTTAATTCTTTCTTATCGTCATTTCTTTTAAACTCATCTATATTAAACTTATCGAATACTTCTTCTTTTTTATCTTCAGGCTTAATTTTCTTTACTTCAAGCTTAGGCTGTTCAACAGGCACTTCTTTTTTTATGTCTTCAAAGGCATCGAGCTTCTCTTCGGGAGGAAGTCTTTTAGTGGAATAGTTGCCCAGCTTTGCCTGTTCGTAGTCTTTTAAAATTCCGTCCGGGCTTAAGCCAATTGATTTTGCATATTGCCTTAAAAAAGCTCTTATATATGTCTGAGGCTGGAAAGTAAAATCGCCGTTTTCCATATTTTCAAGGACAGCCATATTCAGACGTGTATCTAAAGCGACATCTTTGAGAGTCATATTTTTAGACTCTCTGAAATATTTTAAATCTTCTGAGAATGTTTTTAGCATGTTTAATCGGGGGATATAAATACAAAAATACTTTTAATTTAAAACTAATTAAAGGGAGATATTTTACGTTTTAGTTAAATATTATCTGCAAAATAGGATTTCTCATTTTAAACGCAAAGCTGCGCAAAGCGATGATGCAAAACAGACAAAGTATTTTAACCCGAATTCTTTGGGGATTTCGCACAGACTGTGCGTACTTGTGTTTGAAATAAAAGTGACGGGCAAAAAAAAACCCGCGGCAATTGGGTGCTGCGGGTTTTTCAGTTCATAACAGATAATCAATGCCTCTTCTCTAAACAGAGATTATCTGCGTGGGTTGTAAAAATATATTTATGAAAAAGCTTAAAATTGTAACCCGGCTTAAGAGTTATTAAGCCGGATTATGGTATGAACCTTCTTAAAGGGGGTGATAAGAAAGTTCCAAAATTTATTTTTTAACAGGCTTCATAAACAACATTGCCACGAAGCATGTTACAATCACTAAAATTACTGCTGATGATAATGTTACCATTTGTTCTAGGGGGTTAGATTTAATTGAACAAAGATATACAGAAATCAACAGTTCACCAAATAATTCTACATTGATTTGTATCTTATAAAATAATCAATTTTTTAAACAATATTACCAATACAGCCTAAATTTTAAATTTATTGCATTAATTTTGTATCTTAATCTAAAAAAGGTAAGTTTTAAATTATATGTTATTTTAAAAGAAAATTCAATTAAATCCGGTTTGAATTTGAATTCGTAGGTTAAATATCACGGAATTGGACGGAAAGGGAAATTATAGGACATAAATTGTAATCAAAATTTTGCAGACCACAACCAATGAATTTAGTTCATTCGGGGATATAACAAAAACACCTCCTTTGTCACTGCTTGGGAGGTGTTTTGTTTAAAATCCAATTTATCACTTTAACTTAAAAAACTTTCGTATAAAATTTCTCAGTATATTCCTTTACCATTCGTTGGGTGCTGAAATATCCCGCAAGATTTTTAATCGATGCTCTCATTTTCTTTATCCATTCCACAGGAAGATTATTAGCATCTCTTAAATAGAACAACGGTAAAATTTCTTTTTCTAATGTTGTGTACATTGAGTTTACTTCGAACCAGTCTTTGTCATCAAGTGAATCAGTTTCAATTGAATCTATCTTCCAGCCAAACTCCGGTGCATATGCTTCATCCCACCACCCGTCAAGTATAGAAAAATTTAATCCGCCGTTGGCAATTACTTTCATTCCGCTTGTGCCAGAAGCTTCCTGTGGTCTTCGCGGATTGTTAAGCCATACATCGCAGCCCTGTACCAATCGTTTTGCGACTTCAAGCTCGTAGTTCTCTAAGAAAATTATTTTATGATTCAATGAATTATCATTCATAAAAGCAACTATCTCTGCAATGATAGCTTTGCCTTCATTATCTTTCGGATGAGCCTTGCCTGAGAATACAAACTGCACAGGCATTTTAGGATTTGTAAGAATTTTTTTCAACCTGTCAAGATCTCTGAAAATCAAATTCCCTCTTTTATACGTTGCAAACCTTCTTGCAAAGCCGATTGTGAGCGCATTATCATCTAATACGGCTTCAGCTTCTTTTATTTTTTCATAGGGTGCAGTTAATGATTTTAAATTATCTGAAAGAGATTCTCTTACAAAGCTTACTAATTTATGTCTGTTTCTGCTTCTTGTTTTCCAAAGATCTTCATCGGGCAGCTCGCTTATTTTGCTCCAAATGTCATCCTGCTTAATCCAGTCCTTGCCGAAATTGTTTATATAGAGCCGTTCAGAATATTTTGATAAAAATGATTTTGTATGTATACCGTTTGTAATAGAATCAATTTGTGTTCTGTCATCATGAAGGTTCCACATTTTGCGCGAAACATCTCCGTGAAGCTTGCTTACTCCGTTTATAAAATTAGAATTGTTTATGGCAAGTTCAGCCATATTGAATTTTGAATTGGATGTATCTGCATCGTACAAATCACCTTCTTTGAAAAATTCGTCGAAGGATAATTTTAATTTTTCTTCTGCATAAGTCTTAAAATATTTTTCTATCAAACTTCTTTCGAAAATATCTATACCGGCCGGTACGGGAGTATGAGTTGTAAAAATATTAGATGTATAACAAATTTTCTTTGCTTCGTGAAAAGATATATTCAGCTCTTTCATCTTATCTGCAATTCTTTCAAAGCAAAGAAAAGCAGAGTGGCCCTCATTCAAATGATATGCCTTTATATTGTAGCCGAGAGTATCGAGCAGCTTTTTCCCGCCGATACCAAGCAGTATTTCCTGCTGAATTCTTTTTTCAGTATCGCCGCCGTAAAGGATATCCGTAATTCTTTTATCATCGACTGTGTTCTCATCTACAAATGTATCAAGCATAAATAAATTTATTCTGCCAACTATAAGCTTCCATATCTGCGCCTTTACAGTTCTTCCCGGCATATCAACGGATATTTTTATAGGGCGGTAATGGTCATCCGTAACTAAATGCATCGGCAGATATTCAAAAGAATTTTTTTCATACAGCTCTGATTGCCTTCCGTCTTTATCGATGAACTGTCGGAAATATCCGTACAGATACGCAAGCCCTACACCAACAAGAGGAATGCCTAAGTCAGAAGAAGACTTCATGTGGTCGCCTGAAAGCACCCCAAGTCCGCCGGAATATAATTTCAGGCAGTTTGTAATTCCAAACTCCGCCGAAAAATATGCAATCGTCGGTGAAACTATATCTGCATAATTTTCTTTATAGAATGTATCTGCCGATGTATATTTTTTATAATCGATGTAGATATCTGTAATTCTGTCTCTGAGATTTTTCTTCTCTATTGTTTCAAGAAGGAAACTGTGATTGATTGTATCGAGAAATTTGATAGGATTGCGATCGCTCCATATCCAGAAATCTTTATTTATTTCTTCGAAGACGGAATAAAACTCATTGTTCCATGTCCATGACAAATTGTACGATAGCTCTTTAAGCTGGTTTAATATCTCTTGCATTTGCGAGGGTAAAAATTTAGAAAGCATCTAAAATAAACATTACTGTAGTTTTTAACCACTTAAAAATTTTCCTATGTTTATTTTTGCTTAATGAGTAATTTGCTAAAGAGAAATTATCTAACAAATACTTCAATATGAAAACACTATTATTTTTTATAGCTTTACTTTTCATCTCGGCAAATGTTTATGCCGGAAATGTGTACCGAGTAAAGTACGATTATCAGGCAGATGTAAAAGTGAAAGTTGTTGATTACGATTATCAGGCTGACCTGCTTGTATACGTAACCGACTACGACTATCAGGCAAGCGGCAAAGACCAGAACTGGTTTTTTACTCAATACGATTATCAGGCAGATACAAAAGTTTACTTTGTCGATTATGATTACCAGGCAGATTTAAAAATTTTCTATGTAAAATACGAGTATCAGGCTAAGTGGAATAAATCAAATAAATTTGTAGGAAGGTTCAAAAAATAATACGATGCTATTTCCAAAAAAGATAAACAGAACTGAGAATAATTCTTTAATGATAGTATGGGGCGATGATTCTTCCTCTGAAATTGACATAAAAAAATTAAGGGATGAATGTCCCTGCGTTCATTGCAAAGGCGAGTCCGTTATATTCGATTCATACATTCCACTTAAATCTCCGTTCAAAGCAGCAGGATTTTACGAAATAGATAAAATAGAAAAAATCGGAAATTACGGCGTACAGGTTAACTGGAAAGACGGGCACAACACGGGAATATACTCATGGGATATGTTGAAGGAATTGGGAGAATCTAAAGATACGATAAAATGAACATCACTGTTCCGACTTTATTAGTTGATAAGGATAAGTGCTATACTAATATAAAATTCATGTCAGATAAGGCGAAGAAAAATAATTTAATTTTTCGCCCTCACTTCAAAACACATCAATCAATAGAAATAGGAAATTGGTATAGAGAGTTTGGTATAGATAAGATTACAGTCTCCTCTCTGAGAATGGCAGAATATTTTGCAAACGATGGTTGGAGCGATATAACAGTTGCATTCCCCGTAAATGTTCTTGAGATAGAAAGAATAAATTCAATCGCAGAACAAATTACCCTTAATCTTCTTATAACTTCCCATGAAGCTATTACTATTCTTAACGAAAAGCTAAAGAGCAAAGTAAACTTTTTTATTAAAATTGATACAGGAACGCATAGAACAGGAATTAACCCTGAAAATACTAATGCAATAAATTCTATTTTAAGCGAGAGCATAGAGAATGATAAATTAATCTTCAAAGGTTTTCTCGCTCATTCAGGACATACATACAAAGCAAGCTCAGTTGAAGAAATTAAAACAATTCATAATGAAGAATTAAGAATTATGAATGGATTAAAGACCGAGTATATAAAAGAATATCCTGAAATAATTTGTTCTGTCGGTGATACTCCTGCTTGCAGTCTGCTAGATAACTTCGAAGGAATGGATGAAATCCGTCCCGGAAATTTTATATTTTATGATTTGCAGCAGTGGAAAATTGGCTCATGCTCTATGGATAAAATCGCAGTCGCTATGGCCTGTCCTGTTGTTTCGAAAAATGATGAGCGCAAAGAAATTTTAATTTACGGTGGAGGAGTTCACTTCTCTAAGGAAGTTTCTACTCTTGATGACGGCACTCCTTGTTTTGGATATGTTGTAAAGCTAAATGAAAGCGGCTGGGAACTGCCCAATGAAAAAAATTATATCCGCGCCCTTTCACAAGAGCACGGATTGATAAAAGCTTCTGATGATTTCTATAATGGAATAAAAATCGGGGACGAAGTTGGTGTTCTGCCAATTCATTCATGCATGACTGCTGACTGCATGAAAAAAATGTATACTCTCGACGGTGAAGAAATTAAAATGATGCAGTACTAAATTATTTTACAAGCACCATTCTTTTTGTATCAGAAAAATTCCCTGCTTCTAGTTTATAAAAATAAATTCCTGAAGAGAGTTTTTCTCCGTTAAAGTTAAATGAATAATTTCCCGCTTTTAATTCTTCATTTACCAGAACAGATACAACTCTTCCCATAGAATCATACACTTTCAAGGATGCAAACTCTTTCGTATTAATTGAAAAACTTATCTTTGTTTCCGGATTAAACGGATTAGGATAATTTTGCTTCAATGAAAAATCTTTCACTTCTGCATTTTCATTCCCTGCTCCGGTTAAAACAGAAAGCGGCATTCTGTAAACTCCGCCGGTATAAGCTCCTGCTATTAAATACTCATTATTGATTAAAAGTTTTCTTACACTTGGTGTAGTACCGAATCCCTGCGTCATAAACGACCAGTTAGCTCCATTGTTTGAAGTATTAATTACACCTTTTGATGTATCACTTAATCCGTACAAGGCTGCATAAATTCTTCCTCCGTAATACACTATTGAATATGATGTTGAAAAGTTACTCAATGTTATATTTGTGGAAGTCCAGTTATCACCGAAGTCAGTACTGTATAAAATTTTATCGATAACATTCGCATAAATAATTCCATTCCTGTAGAGAAGTCCGCTCATTGGTTTTCTGCCATCAGGATATACAGGCGTACCGTTATTGGCAGCGGTAGTCCATGTTAGCCCATCGTTGGTGGAAACTGCCAGACCTTTTCTTGTTGCTGAATAGAACTTGCCGTCTGCTGAAAGGAAATCATTTACTATTTCAAGTACGCCCGTACCGGTTACGCTCCAGTTTGCGCCGTTTTTAGTGGAAATCCATCCGGGACCCGTACCATTAGTATAAGCTACTACATTATTTCCCGATGCGCCAAGAGCAAATACACCTGCAGAAAGATTGAGTACAACATGAGACCAGTTAATTCCGTTATTGCTGGAAATAAACAGATCGTCTTCATATGTTCCTGCAAAAATGTAATCACCTTTAACGGCAATACTCATAACAGCGGAAAGTCCTGCCCACTCTAAAGTCGAGTTTGCCCATGTAACACCATTATCGGTTGAGACATAAAGAGCTCCCACCGTCAGTCCGTTTGTTCCTATTCCCGCGTACATTTTTTCGTTGGATTGAGTGAAACAATAAATCATCTGATTAGAAGGTATACCTGTAGATTGTGTCCATTGCGCTTTCAGGGATGAAGCAGCAATTAAAAAAATTAAAATATACTTTATCATGTACGTAAGAATAGTTAAATTAATTTAGCTGATTCCATTGGTAAACAATCAAAATTTACAAAAATAAATTCCGTTTTCCAAAGAAACTTTTTCAAATTTGTGAGTAACTCAATATGAAAGATTTAAAACTAACATCACTTCTAAAAACTTTTTCAAAACAGGAAATAAAAGATTTTGAGAAATATCTGCAGTCACCTTTTCTGAATACATCCGGTGAGTATATCCTTAAATTTTTTGAAACAGTAAAAAAATATTATCCCGGCTTTGACAGCGATAATTTTACCAAGCAGAATATTTTTAAAGAAATATATCCTAAGGAAAAATATAATGATGCGCGCATGCGAAAGCTTACATCGGAGACTATGAAGCTTATTCAGGACTACCTCGGAGTTAAGGCTTTTTTAAATGATGAGCAGGCAAAAGGGAATTACATACTTACGGAACTGAAAGAAAGGAACTCCGATACTTTGTTTGAATCTAAGATAAAAGAGCTTTACAAGCTTCTTGAAAAAAACAAAGTGAAAGATTACCATTATTACGGTGATAAGTACAAGCTTACTGAAACACTCAAGGCTTTCTATTTTAACAGGGAGAGAAAAAAAGCAATTCCCCTTTTTGATGAAGAGATGGAAAACCTTTCAAAATACTTTTCGCTACTTTTTATACATAAATTTATTGAGAGATATATGGAGAAAAGAAGCTTTACCGATACAGAATTTTACCTGCCCTACTTCAAAGAAATTATAAATTTTGCAGAAGAGAATTACTCGGGCAAAGAAAATCTTTTCGATTTATATTACACGGAGCTTCTCCTTCATATCAACGGAGAAGAAAAGCACTATTTTTCATTAAAGCACCTGAAGGATAAATTGTCCTATAAAATTCACGGCAACTCTTTATCGCTTATATATTTCACACTCACAAATTACGCAACAGAGCAGTTTGAAAAGGGAAAGCAAAATTATCTCAATGAACTTTTTAATCTTCACAAAGAAATTCTTAAAAAGAAAATTTTCGGGAATATTTTTTCTGAATTTCTATTTATGAATATAGTAACTGTAGCCCTGCGTCTGGATGAAATTAAGTTTGCCGAGAAATTCATTTCTGAGTATAAAGACAGAATGAACTCTGACGTTCGTAATGATACCTATAATTACTGTCTTGCCTGCATATTTTTTTCAAAGAAGGAATTTTCATCTGCGCTGGAAACAATTTCCAGAATAAATTTTGCTCTCCCGCTTCACAAGTATCTGATTAAAAACCTGACATTAAAAATTTATTATGAGCTGAACGAAACGAACTCTATTTATTCTTTAATCGATTCCTTTAAGCATACGGTTAAACGTGATAAGTCAGTTCCCGATAATGTGAAAATTCTTGTAACGAATTACACAAATTTTGTTAAAGAATTAGTGCGGATAAAATCAGGTGAGAAAGACAAAGAAGATATTGAAGCTCGAATAAAAAAAGAAACAACTGCTGAAAAATCTTGGCTGCTTTCCAAGGTTAGAGAATTTAAATAATTCAATATTTTTCATATATTTTACAAAACTAACCTCATGAAAAAGATAACAATATTTTCAACAGGAATTATCCTGCTTGCCCTCGCTTTATTTTTTTATTATCCTAAAAAAGAAAATTACTCACAACATAAATCTAAAGAAAAAGAGGAACGCTCTGAAAACAAAGAGACAAAAAAGTTTGCCCCTTCTGAGTGGTTCTACACTCAGCGCGCATATCCTTTAGATGAAATTCCTGTCGAAAAATATTTCGATGCCATAGGAAAGAAAAGCACACTTGTAGATAGAAGCAGCATGAGTGTTTCATGGACTCCTATCGGACCGACAAATATCGGCGGCAGAGTAACATGTATAGTTGCTGACCCGCTGAATCCCAACATCATAATCATCGGCGCTGCTGCCGGAGGAATATTCAAAACAACTAACGGCGGAGTAAGCTGGACTCCAAAGACTGACTTCGCTCCTGCGCTTGGTATGGGCTCTCTTGAAATGGACCCAAACAATTCAAACATAATTTATGCAGGAACCGGTGAAGCAAACTCTGCAACTGATTGCTACCCGGGTTACGGCTTATTAAAATCAACGGATAAAGGCGATACGTGGAATGTTATCGGACTTTCGGAAGTTCTGAACATCGCTGCGATAAAGGTTCACCCGTTAAATTCAAATATTATTTACGCTGCAGGATTTGGATACCGTTCTAAAAGTATAAACAGAGGAATTTATAAATCTACCAATGCAGGTCTTAACTGGACTAAAGTTTTATTTGTAAGCGATTCAACTTCTGCAATCGATATTGGAATAGATTATGCCGATGTAAATATTGTGCATGCTGCTATGTGGCAGCGGATAAGACCTCCTACGGTCTCAAGCACAGGCGGACTTACAAGCGGCTTGTACCGCTCAAGCAACGGCGGCGCGAACTGGACACTGCTAGGTGCAGCGAACGGATTACCTGCGCCTTCAGCCACTACAGGCAGAATAAATATAAATGTTTCTCCGCAAAATACTTCCATCATACATGCAATTTACAAAACAACAAACGGAAATAATATCAGCGGAGTATATAAATCAACTAATAAAGGATTGAACTGGACAACTCTTAGTATGAATGGTCTTGAGTCATCCGGCTTCGACTGGTATATAGGAGTAATAGAAACTGCACCGAATAATCCGGGTGTATTGTATGTTGGAAGCATAGATATGTTCAGAACAACAAACAACGGTTCCAGCTGGACAAATTTAACAAATGCTTACTCAGGTTCATTTGACCAGCAGCATCCTGACCAGCATGCGTTCTGGATAAATCCTCTTAACTCACAATATATAATAAACGGAAACGACGGCGGTATTTTTATTTCAACTAACGCGGGAACAAACTGGAGCAAACGATATGATTTGCCAATCACTCAATATTATGCAGGCTGTATAGATTTTTTAAATCCTGCAAAAAAATATGGCGGCACACAGGATAACGGCTCACATGGCTCTGTAAATCCCGGTCCTGCAGGATGGGAAGTTCTATATGGCGGCGACGGATTCCATTGCGCAGTTGACTATACTAACTCGAATGTAATTTATATGGAATCACAAAATGGAGGCATAGGAAGAAGTGATGACGGTGGAAATAATTTTGATTACATAGGAGACGGCTTAGACCTTGCAAGAACGAACTGGTCTTCGCCTTACATGCTTGATATACAAACATCAACGACTGTATATTTCGGTTCATATAAATTACATAAGTCAACCAATAAAGGAAATAACTGGACTATTATAAGTCCTGACTTAACCAAAGGTCAAAACGGAAGACTTGGCACTTTAACGTGTATGTCAAATGCAGTGCTTCCTTCTACACAAAGAGTTATTTACACAGGGGCAGATGACGGAAGAGTAATGGTAACAACTAACTCCGGAACTAACTGGACTGATATTTCAGCAGGGCTTCCGGTAAGATATGTAACGGATGTAGTTGTTGATAAAAGAAATCCGAACGTTGCATACGTTACGCTTAGCGGATTTAATATGGATGAAAGAAACACCCATGTATTCCGCACAACAAATTACGGAACAAACTGGGTGAACATTACAGGCAATTTATTGAACGTGCCTGCGAACTCATTGATAATAGATTACAATAAAGATTCTACTTTGTTCGTCGGAACGGATGCAGGGGTATATTACACAACAAGGCTTGGAGCAAGCTGGGTACAGCTTGGCACAGGACTGCCAAATTCACCTGTGTTCGATTTGATTTATCATCAGGCATCATTTAAGCTTGTTGCAGCAACGCATGGTAGAAGCATGTTTGAAGTAGATATTTCAAATCTGCCAAGCGGAATAAATAACAATACTACAACTGCAAATGATTTTATATTAAAACAGAATTATCCTAATCCTTTTAATCCTGAAACGAATATATCTTATGAGCTAAAACAAAAAGCATTTGTAACACTGAAAGTTTTTGATTTATCAGGTAAAGAAGTTGCAGTATTAGTTAACGGAATAAAAGCATCAGGAAGTTATAATGTGAAGTTCAGCGGAGCAGATCTTTCCAGCGGATTATATTTTTATAAATTAGAGAGCGGTGAATTCAGCGAAGTAAAAAAAATGATGCTGATAAAATAGTATCTCAAAAAATTTCTGTCAAAAAATTTCTTATAATAAAAAAAGACCTTTATCAAAAACACAGATAAAGGTCTTTTATGTTTAAGCATTGAGGTGAACGCCTAAAATTATTTTCGCAAATTACTTTGCAGATTACTTTATTAAGATCATTTTTTTAGTTTCAGAAAAATCTCCTGCCTTCAGTTCATAAAAATAAATTCCGGAAGGAAGACTCGCTGCATTAAAGCTTACGTTGTATTCCCCTGTTAATTTTAAACCGTTAACAAGTTCACTTACAAGTTTTCCTGAAATATCATAAACATTTAAGCTTACAAAAAGGTTCTGCTTAACTGAAAACTTAATAGATGTTACAGGATTAAATGGATTAGGATAATTCTGTTCAAGACTGAATTTATCCGGCATTGTTGAAAGATTGCTCTGTACATTTGTTAGCTGTGATTCCGGGCGGCTGAATATTCCGCTTCCTGTTGCAATCATTACTTTTTCATTTACATTAATTACATCTCTGAAGTCAGAAAAGAACGGCAGCTCTCCCGTAACTTCTTCCCATAGTACGCCGTCATTTGTTGTTCTGTAAAGTCCACGCCCGCCGAACTGCTGTGTGCAAAACATTGATGTCCCGATTTTTATAATTGAAGATACGTAAGGGTCAGCGCCTAAGCCGTTTAGCAATGGAGTCCAGTTAGCGCCAAGGTTTGTTGTTTTGTGAACACCGTGTCCTGTTCCTATATAAATACTTGTTCCATCGACAAAAATATCTGCAACGCCGATTTGAAAACTGTAATAAGCTACAGAGGTCCATGTATTACCGTCATCAGTCGATTTAAAAAAATTCGGTGAGTTAGCATCCGTGCCAACGAATACTACTCCTTGTGTTTTAGTGATGCAAACTGCCTGTTTTTGAAATGCATATAGTGATGTGCGCACCCATGACTGTCCGTCATCGGTAGATTTTAAAACTCCGTTATATGTACATCTTAAGATTAAATTTCCTTCTTTATAAACTGCATAAGTCATCGAGTCAGCGGGCTGGACTGTATTGTTTAATGGAGTCCAATTACTTCCGCCGTTAGAAGTAACATACACGCCGTTTCTGGTAGATGCGTAAATTTTATTTTCATAAGACTGAATATTATTGCAGGAAGTATTTATTCCGTTATTAACAGCAAACCAGTTTGCACCGCCGTCAGTTGATCTATGTATACCGCCGTTGCCGCTGGCAGAATATAAAACACTGCTTACATTTATAATTTTATTTGCCTGCAAGGCTGATGCAGTAAGTCCGGAAATTTTTTGATTCCATGATGCGCCGCTGTTAGTAGTAACATACATTGCTTTTCCATAGGTGCATGTAATTAATTTTCCCGGAACTGAAGTAAGCCAGTAGAAAAAAGGGAAATCCGTGGGAAGTCCTGTATTCATATTAGTCCATGTGTTATTGCCGAGGATATATACTCCGCCGTTGCCTGAGAGATATAAATTGTTTTCAAATACATATAGGCAGCGCGCATTTAATTGTGTACCTATAAGATTATAATTTGCAGAGCTCCAGCTTGCTCCGTTATTGGAGGAGACATATAATCCGCCGCCGAAATAGACGAGATAAATTTTATTGTTGAATTTATTTATAGAGTAAGGCGCTGATGCTGCAGGCAGACCGGTATTAATAGATGTCCAGTTTGAAAAAGAACCGGTGGAGAAAAATAATCCGGCTTTAGTTCCTGCTATTAAAGTATCGTTTGCAAAAAATATACTTTCAACAGAAGTATTAGAGCCCATATTGCCGGAAATATTATTCCAGTTATCTCCGTTATTTGTAGTGCGGAATATACCGCTATCGGTAGCAATAATAATATTTGAATTTGTTGTTATTGCCATATTGATGCTTAAGGATAACCCTGCAAGACCTGTATTTATTTTCTGCCATTCTGTTCCGCCGTTCGTTGTACGGTACATTCCTCCGCCATTTATAGAGGAATAATTTGCTCCCATAAAAACCGTTCCGCCCGTCACAGAAGTAAATGTTACCGGATAAAATCCGTAGTTGGAAATGCCATTGTTAACAGGAAACCAGTTATCACCTGCGTTAGTAGATTTGAATACACCATTACCATTGCTGCCGCAAAAAACAGTATTTGAAGAAGGAACTGCATATACGGTAAATATTATACCGCCTTCAAGACCTGCATTTACCCGTGCCCACTGCGAAAAAGAATTTGAATAAATGAAAATAATGAGAAGAAAAATGAACTTTTTCATAGCTTGAGGTATTAATTATATTAAAGGTTTAATTTTAAAAGCCAAACGGGGGTTGGGCTGCATTCGAGGATAATTAAATATATATAAAAATCTTTCCGATTAAAATATAATTTTGGAGATTATTTTGAAGTTTATTTTAAACATAGAAAGCCGAAAAATTCCGGACTATAATTGTCCGGTGAAAAAGTTATTTTTATAAACTACCCTACGCAAATTCTTACGCAAGTAACCGGGAAATCCCATGCATCATATTCTATTCTTACAAGATTTAGCTGTCGTAATGACAGTTGCTGCGCTGGCTACTATTCTGTTCCGTCAGTTTAAACAGCCTGTTGTTCTGGGCTATATTCTTGCCGGAATGATTATCGGTCCGCATACGCCGCCATTTCAGCTTGTTTCAGACCCTAAGACAATTGAAACTCTTGCAGAGCTTGGTGTAATATTTCTTATGTTTGCATTAGGATTGGAGTTCAGTTTACGAAAGCTGAAAAAAGTCGGGGGCACTGCATTCATTGCGGCATCGCTTGAAATTATTCTGATGGTCTTTGCAGGATATGAGCTTGGTAAAATTTTCGGATGGAGCCAGATGGACAGCATTTTCTTAGGAGCAATACTTTCAATTTCATCTACTACAATTATTATAAAAGCTCTTGAAGGGCTTGGTAAAACAAAAGAAAAATTTGCTGAATTAATTTTTGGGATTTTAATCGTTGAAGATATACTTGCAATTTTAATGATTGCGCTTCTTTCAGGATTTGCAGTAACCGGACAGTTTAATGCAGGAGATATTGGTGTTACAGTTGTAAGCCTCGGCGCATTTTTAGGAGTGCTCTTAGTAGTCGGGCTTATTGCTGTTCCGCGATTATTAAATTACGTGGCTAAGTTCAAAAGTAATGAAATGCTTTTAGTTACTGTAATAGGATTATGTTTTGCTGTTTCACTTATTACAGTAAAGCTTGGTTACAGTGTCGCACTCGGAGCGTTCCTTATCGGAGCAGTTATTGCTGAGGCGAGACAGATAAATAAAATAGAAGCTTTGATGTTCCCTGTGCGGGATCTCTTCAGCGCAGTATTTTTTGTTTCAATAGGACTTTTAATCGACCCGGCGTTAATTTTAAAATATTCTTTCCCTATAGCTATTATAACCGTTGTTGTAGTTGCAGGTAAAGTGATATCCAATACACTTGGAAGTTTTCTTGCAGGAAATAATACACGCACATCTTTAAAAATAGGGATGGGGCTTGCGCAGATAGGTGAGTTCTCATTCATCATAGCAGCGCTCGGACTTTCATTAAAAGTTACAAGCGAGTTTCTATATCCTATTGCAGTCGCAGTATCTGCACTAACAACATTCTTTACTCCTTATCTTATTAAAAGCTCGGACGGGCTGGCAAGCTGGCTGGAAAAAATCGCTCCGGCTTCTATCCGACATACTACGACCACTTATACGGAATGGGTAAAGGGACTTGGGAAAAACAGCGCAAACAACCCCGGACGGAAAGTCTTACGTAAAGTTGTGATGCAGATCTCAATTAATCTTTTATTAATAACAGCTGTATTCCTTGCTGCGATTTTTTTAAACGAAAGAGTGAGCGCATTTCTTGAAATGTTCCTATGGGGAATTGAAGTTACTAAGGCTATAGTATGGTTTGCAGCAATGATAGTCTGCTTCCCGTCACTTTTTGCAATATGGAAAAAAATGCAGGGGCTGGGAATGATAATAGCGGAGCTGACCATTACTCCCACCGACGATGAAACAAAAACAACGTCTAGAAAATCAGTGATTGCAAATACAATTTATATTATAGGCAATACGGGCTTAATTGCTATGGTAATTTTATTAAGCTCGGCAATACTACCTTCGGCAAAATTACTGATTATAAGTTTTGTTTTAATTTCTATTGCAGCATTCTTTTTATACAGAAGCTCAATTAAAATTTACGCCGCAGCGCAGATTGCTATTAAAGATACATTTGAACAAAAGCCAGACCTGCCGGAACTATCTGAAAAAATTCATCCTTTATTAGAAGATGTAAAACTTGAAACTGTTGATATAAGCAAAAGTAAAGTGATAGGACAAATGATTTCTGAGCTGAGATTGCGCAGTGAGACCGGCGCAAGTATTATAGGCATTGAAAGAAAAGGAAATAACATTGTAAACCCCGAAGCATACGAAGAGCTTGAGTCCGGAGATAAAGTTTTACTGCTCGGCTATCCCGAGCAGCTTGAAGATGCTAAAAAATTTCTAATAGATTATACCGTTCCGGATAAATCAAGGCGAAAGTCGTGATTGTACCCATGAATCATTTTCTTTTTCATAGGATATTCTGTCATGCAGTCTGCTCTCTCTGCCCTGCCAGAATTCAAAATAATCTGGAATTAATCTGAAACCGCCCCAGTAATCAGGAAGCGGAACTTCTTTTCCCTCGTACTCCTTATCGTAATCTTTGAATTTTTTTTCCAACGATTCGCGGCTTTCTATTTTTGAGCTTTGGATGGAAGCCCATGCGCCGACCTGGCTTTCCACCGGGCGTGAATGAAAATACTCGGCTGATTCTTCGCGTGTGACTTTTTCAATCCTGCCTTCAATTCTTATCTGTCTGTGAAGCTCTTTAAAGAAAAATAATATTGAAGCAAAAGGATTTTCAATAAGCTCCTTGCTTTTTCTTCCGAGATAGTTTGTATAAAAAACAAAGCCCTTATCATCTACTCCTTTTAACAGCATAATTCTTGATGAAGGTTTTCCTTCTTTAGAGCATGTTGAAAGCATAAACGCATTTGTATCCTGCGGGTCAATTTCCATTGCTTCACCAAACCATTTTTCAAACTGTGCAAAAGGATTTTTTTCTGTATCTTTAATATCAAATTCTTTTGAAATGTACTCTCTTCTCTGATCTGCGTAATTCATAATGTTGTTTTTGATTTTAATAAATGCACGTATAAAATTCGTAAGAAAAGACGAGATATTATATTCAATAATTGATATATAGCAAACGGGGGGCGCCCTCGTCCCGCCGGAGGCGGGACCTGTTGCAGAAATAAATCAGACGGAGTCTGATTTATTTCTGCTTCAGCCGCTCCGATGAAATCGGAGCGGGAGGGCGCCCCCTGCACAAAATGCCAAAATTTGCTGCAATTTGAAAACTTATTAAAAATTTCACGTAAACTGATGGAACTTAACACCCGATTTTGGGATTAAAAATATTAAAGAATGAATTTAATCTTAAATTTAAGATGACTAAATTTAGGGCTTTAGTAAATGAAGGATAATTTGACAGAAAATACCGACGAAAAAGACATAAACCGTAAGGAAACCAAAACTCTTGAACAAAGTATTCTGGATGATATTGATAATTACGAATCGAAAAATGTTGTCAACAATGAGAATAAAAGTAAATCTGAAGAAGTAATAGAGAATAATAAAGAAACTTCTGAAATTTCTGAAACTGTTATTGAAACAAAAGAAACAAAAACAGAAGAGGAAGTAAAAGAAGAACCCGTTCAGAAAATACAAGCTGCCGCCGCAGGCGAAAGCAATTACCAGATAAACTTAATAAACGAAAATTTATTAAGGATAAGAGTTAAGACCAGAAAAGGTGTAAACATTGACTGCTCAGTGAAGGACACAAAGTCCTTATCCGAAACGCAGAGCAATCGTTTATATCTCCACCCAAAGCCCGGCGAAGAGGTTCAGGAGGTAGAAATAATAATATCTATTGACCCGAACACAGGCGAATTAATCGTAGAAAAAAAAAAAGATGAAAACGGGCAGTTAGTACAGCCTGTTGGTTTTACTCCGAATCCCGCAGTTGAAAATCTCATTATGCCTGTTGATTTAGGCAGACCTGATGAGCCGATAATTCCTTTAACTGAAGATGAATTACTTCAGGAAAAAATCGGGAAGAAAAATCCTTTCCATCTCAGTCGACTAGTTTACAGAAGAAATATGACTATCGGAATTATATCCGCTGTTATATTTGCATGTATATCCGCTCTCTTATTTTATAATTTTTATGGTAAGACAGAAACGAAGACCATTCAGCCGGAACAAAGACTTATAATCTTAAACGATATTCCTACAAAGATAAATTTTAAAGAATACGAAGACCCTAATAAACCAAAAGAAGAACCTAAGACTGACGGAACTGTTCCTGATAAATTAGCCCCGCCGACTATTACAAGAAATATTATCAAGGCTCCGAAAATAACAAGACCAAAGGTAAATATTCCGCAGGATACGAATTTAACAAATGATGCTACAAGGCAGTTAGATTCATTAAGAAAATTACAGGCAGGAAATGACAGCTTACGAAAAGCTGATTCAATCAAAACAGCTAATAATAATATTCCTGACTCTCTTAAAACAGAATTGAATGATCAGGTCTTTGGCTTAAAAATGGTATTCCCAAAAAACTGGGCACTGGCAAATTATTTATCAGAGATAAATGCAGATTCAAAAGGCATTGCCCTTGCCGATACCTCAGCTCCTAAAGGAACAATCAATGTATTCATTAGTATCGATAATGCAGGCAAAGAAGAATTCAAAGCTTCAGATACCAAAACATTATTCCCTGTTAACGACAGCACTATAACTGCTTATGTGGGTGAGCCTAGGACTCTTGCTGGATATACATCGGTAAGATACTACATGTTTTTAAAAGCTGATAAGCTCTCTATAAATGTACAGGTAAGAAAACAGAATTATGATCAGTACAAACCTATTGTTGATGCAATGCTGAAGACGATAAATATAAATCCGCCTGCCCCGCCGAAATAGTTCAGCACTAGTTTTAACGTGATTTCGTAAATACAAAAAGGCTTATCGGTAAGAGATAAGCCTTTTTAGTTAAAAATCCGTTGCCAAAGGGGGAGTGGCACATAACCTTCGGCAACAGATGAATGACACCTTTTATTGAACTACGAAAAATTTATAAACCTGTCAAAAAATCCGAACCTTCTCATACCCGGAATATATGAGTCAATTTTTTTAGATTCGGCTTCTTTGTTACTTTTATTGTAAACTTCCGCTTTTTCGGATACTTGCTCAGCAGAGCAATGAGAATTTTGTTCTTCCCCCGAGATGTAAATCCAGCATTTGAACATAATAAGTCTTTTAATTTAGAAGGGGGTATTATAAAAAAAAAATTCAGTTATTCTGCGGGCTCTATTAACATTATACGCCCGTCATCATCATAATGCACTACATACAAATCTCCATCAATAACTACATACTTAATCGCCTCATTGTTTGAATCTTGATTTAAAGTAAATTGTGTAGCAGTAGTTGTCGTTTTAGCGTCTATGGGGCTTGTTATGAACGAGAAAACAGTTACTACTAGGGCCAGTACAGATAATTTAATAAATTTCATTTGTTCCTCCAGGGTTTTAACAATATTATAGATGATTGCTTCTAATTGCAAAACTTTTTACTAAAAAAAATAAAATGAGAGTTACCCTTTCAAAGATTAATTTGTGGTTTTTTAATTAAATTTTACATAATTTTAGACAGGAAAAATAAAATAGAGATAATTGATAAATTCGCATCTTTTCGATATTCTAAAGACTTTCAATCCGGAAGAGCTGAATAATTTCAGAAACTTTATCGACTCTCCTTATTTTAATAAGAGAAAAAAACTTCTGGAGCTGTTTGATGTTATAAAAGATTATTATCCTTTTTTTACAGATGAAAATTTTACCCGTGAAATAATTTTTGAAAAAATTTATCCGGGTAAACCTTATAACTATGGGAAAATAAATGAAGGGTTAAGCGCGTTATATAAGCTTTCAGTTTCATACATGAAACAAACTGCTTTTGAAAAAAATACTATCTATCCCGATACAGTATTTCTCGAAGAACTCCGGAAAAGATCTTTGAAAAATATTTTTAGTTTAAAAGAACAGGAAGTAAGAGCAGAGATAAATCAATTTCATAATCTTGATTCCAATCTTTTTCTTAAACAATATCTTGTAGAAATTGAAAAAGCTAACTTCGTAATTTTGTTCGGAAAAAATCACCGTAAAGAACGAATTGAAAGCTATATTTCAGTGTTGAGAAATATAGTAGTTTCACTTACTAATTTCTATATTTCTGAAATTATTTCTTTATGCGTAAATAATTTTAACTACTCAACTTCATATTCAAGCAAGGACTATAATGTGTTTGAAAAAATTCACAAGTCAGGACTATTAGATAGTCTCTTTGCAATTGTGAAACCTTATAACAAATATGATTCATACCTGAAGCTCCTCAACTGTTTTTTTGAAGCTATATATGATCTGAATAACAAACAGAAATATTACGACTACAAAAAGGGAGTTTTTGAAAACCTGAGAAAAATGAGCACCGATGATATAAACTATCACATGCACTGCCTTAGATCTTATTGTGTAATAAAGAAAAAAATTGAAAAAAATACTGAAGAGTTTTCGAAAGAGTATATAAGCCTGCAGGAAGTGATTATTGAAAAGAAACTTTTTGTTGACAGTAAGTCTGAATTCTTGCCAAGAGACAGTTATCTGAACTTACTTGTAAATTACGACTCATTAAAAAATAAAGAAAAAATAAAATCGCTTTTAGGTTATGCAAAATATCTGCATCCTGATGTACGTGATGATATTAAAGCTCTGACTGAAGCTCATTATCACTTTTTAAATTTCTCCTATCAGAAAACCCTTACAACACTTTATAAAGTAAAATTAAACGACAAAACTTATGAATCAAGAGTAAACAATCTTGAAGTAAGATGCTTATATGAAATGAATGACTTTATACGATGTCTTGATAAAATTAACCTGTATAAAAAGCTAAACAGGGCAAGCCGAATGTTGACTAAAAAGAAAATAGATTCTGAATTGTCATTCCTGCTTTTTGTAGAGAAACTTACTAAGATAAAAGAAAAAAGCGAAACACATGATGCCTCTTATTTAAAAAATCAACTCGATAAAACCGAATCCATCCCTTCCAAAGAATGGCTTATCGAAAAATGCTACGAGCTTTACGAAAAACCAAAACAAGTATACCAATATTAATAGCATTAGTTAATAATAAGGAACTCCTGTATGCATTTGCATACAGGAGCTATTGTTAGTGTTTAGAGGAGGGAGCAAATGATTAAAGCTTTTTGAGACATGATTTTTATTTACTATTTTTTATTTCACTAATGACATCTTTTTTACTTCACTGAAACTTCCCGTCTCCAGCTTATAAAAATAAATTCCGCTTGCAAGGCTCGCAGCATCAAAGTTTACTTCGTAAAATCCTATTCCCTGGTTTTCTGAAATTAATTTATTCACTTCTCTTCCGTTCATATCATACACTGTTAAGTTCACAAAGTCCGCTTTATTTATGCTGTATCTTATGCTTGTCGAAGGATTAAAAGGATTCGGGAAATTTTGATACAGCTCAAAACTGCCCGGCACAAATCCTTCAATTTTTTTTACACTGGTCACTGTCTGAACAATCGGCGCAAGCTGCCTTGCAACTTCATTCATACCTTCAGATAAATCAGGGTGAACTTTATCTGCGCCTAAATATCTGCTTTCATTCGAATTGAACAGCGAATATAAATCCACTCCTCTTCTTACTTTAGGGTTAGCTGAATTTTCATTCATCACTGTATTCCACATATCCCTGTATGCTATCTGCGTGCCGGCATCTACAAAACTTTCCTTTGTGTGATGGATTGAATTATAAACAACTTTCACTCCAAGCCCGTTAAGAAAGCTTATATTGTTTCTCATATCATTGCCGAAGCTTGCTGCAGGGTATCCGTTATGCGCATTGTTTGCTCCGAAGAAAAATACTGCTATCGGGTAGGCATTATGGTCGGCATATCTTCCGCCCGGCATATATTCATTATGATAATCGTTATACCAGTCAGAGTGCTGCGAGCCGTTCACTCCCCTGTTTATCACCGATATTTTTTTACCTGTGGAAATTCTCAGAGCAGTCTGAAGCATGTGCGCAATGTTATCCGCGTAATTATAATCTTCATTGCCGCATCTTATCAAAGTTCTCAGCATACACTGGTCTCCGTAGTCAAGTAATGAGTGACCCCACAGAACTACGTGAAGAGTATCCGCACCTGTCAGCACAGGTTCTGCGCTTGTTGTGAAATTAATTACATTGCTTGAGGGCGACCATATCACTCCGTTATTGTACATTGCATTAGCCGTGTATGATTGCCCCGGCTTACAGCCTAAAATATTTTTTACCGTTAAGTCATTCTGGTCTGCTGTAAAAGGAAACGATATCCACGCGCCTGCTGTATCGCACTGATTCCACCATGTATCCATTACTGTATCGGCAGCGGTTTCGCGAATTATCCATCTTGTATTCTGAATTCCTGAAGATGTATTCGATAGCGTTAGCGTAAAGCTTCCCCATGTTACATTTGATACTGCAATCGAGGGAGTGTTCAACTGCGCAAATGCATTTACTGAAGAGAGAATTAAAATTACTAAGAGAAGAATTTTTGATTTCATATTTTTTTATAATTATTAAAATAA
>CALJIG010000084.1 GCA_937974175.1 uncultured Ignavibacteria bacterium | reverse complement strand
TAAGGAAAATAATTTTTTTTTTTTTTTATAGAAAGCAAACTTAAAAAAGACGAATCGTTTAATACGAGGGAAGATCATCATAAAAATCTTCTCAGGAAAATAAATGCTGCGGGAGATAAGATTAAGCTCGGCGGCGGAAAAAAAGCAATAGAAAAGCTTCACGAAAAGAAAAAACTGCATTGCAGGGAAAGAATAAATCTTTTAATAGATAAAGATTCATTCTTTATGGAAATAGGATTATTTACTGCATACGGAATGTATGAAGAATACGGCGGCGCTCCCTCATCAGGAACAATTTTCGGAATAGGTAAAGTAAGCGGAAAGAACTGCGTTATAGTTGCAAACGATGCTACTGTAAAAGCAGGCGCATGGTTCCCTATCACATGTAAAAAGAATTTACGCGCTCAGGAAATTTCGATGGAGAATAAGCTCCCTATTATTTATTTAGTGGATTCAGCCGGAGTATTTCTCCCTATGCAGGATGAAATTTTCCCGGATAAAGAACACTTCGGAAGAATATTCAGAAATAATGCAATCATGAGCTCGATGGGAATTCCGCAGATTGCTGCAATCATGGGACCATGTGTTGCAGGGGGAGCATATCTTCCTATAATGAGTGACGAAGCTTTGATAGTAGATAAAACAGGAAGTATATTTTTAGCCGGCTCTCATTTAGTTAAAGCAGCAATTGGGGAAAACATAGATAACGAATCCTTAGGCGGAGCAACTGTTACAACTGAAATTTCGGGAGTAACAGATGAAAAAATGGCTAATGATGAAGAGTGCATAGAAAAAATCAGAAGCCTTGTAAGCAAGTTTGGCGAAACAACTAAAGCAGGATTTGACAGAATAGAAAGCAAACCTCCTGCGATTGAAACGAAGGAAATTTATGGAGTATTACCGGAGGACAGCGCAAAGCAATATGATACTTACGAATTAATTACAAGAATAATCGATGACAGCGATTTTGATGAATACAAACCTGAGTACGGCAAAACAATTATCTGCGGTTACGCACGGATTGACGGATGGGCAGTAGGTATTGTTGCAAATCAGCGTATTGTGATTAAAAGTAAAAAAGGCGAGATGCAGTTCGGCGGAGTGATTTACTCAGACAGCGCAGATAAAGGCGCAAGATTTATCATGAATTGTAATCAGAGAAAAATTCCATTGGTATTTTTGCAGGACGTAACAGGATTTATGGTCGGCTCACGCTCTGAACATGGAGGAATTATAAAAGACGGAGCAAAGATGGTTAACGCAGTTGCAAATTCAGTTGTGCCGAAAATAACTATCATCACAGGTAATAGCTACGGCGCAGGAAATTATGCAATGTGCGGTAAGGCTTATGACCCAAGATTTATTTTCGCTTATCCGAATGCGCAGATAGCAGTTATGGGCGGCTCGCAGGCAAGCAATGTATTGCTTGATATTAAGATAGGGCAGATGAAAAAGGAAGGCAAGGAAATCCACGAAGAAGATAAAAAGAAATTTCTTGATGAAATAAAATCAAGATACGAAAAACAGACAGATGTGCTTTATGCTGCATCAAGATTATGGGTTGACGATGTGATAGACCCTGCGAAAACAAGAGAGATAATTTCTTATAGTATAGAGTTAGCAAATAACAATCCGGATATGAAGCAATTTAATCCAGGAGTAATACAAACATAGTTTTAAATAGGGCGGAAAATATATAAGTTATATAAATTTTTTATACAACGAATTTAAAAGGAAAACAAAATGACAACCATGAAAACAAAATTAGACATTGCAAAAAACTGGCTTCCCCGATACACAGGAACACAGATAAAAGAGTTCGGAGAGTTTATCCTCCTTACAAACTTTTATGACTATGTAAAATCCTTTTCGGATAAATTCGGGACAGAAATAAAAGGCATAGGCAAACCGATGCAAACCTGCACAAATAAAGACGGCTTAACAATAATAAACTACGGAGTAGGTTCGGCAAATGCAGCATTGATAATGGATTTACTTGTTGCAAGAATGCCTAAGGCAGTTCTATTCCTGGGCAAATGCGGCGGCTTGAAAAAAACAACATCTATCGGTCATTTCATTCTGCCTATAGCTGCGATAAGAGGCGACGGTACAAGCGATGACTATATGCCGAAAGAAGTTCCGGCTCTTCCATCATTCGCAATTCATAAGTATTGTTCAAATAAAATAACAGAGCTGAAGCAGCAATACAAAACGGGAGTTGTTTATACGACTAATAGAAGAGTATGGGAATGGGATGAGAACTTTAAGAAAAAGCTGCGCGATATGAGAACGATTGCAATCGATATGGAAACTGCAACTTACTTTATTGTAGGCCATGCAAATGAAATTCCAAGAGGAGCATTACTTTTAGTATCTGACGTACCAATGATACCTGCAGGAATAAAGACTGAAGAGTCAGATAAAATCGTGACTAAAAATTTCAGCGCATTGCATTTGCAAATAGGTATTGAAACTATGATGGAAGTATCAAAGAAAAAGGGAATGCTGAAACACTATACATTCAATTAATTTTTAATAATGCCTACAGACAAAACAACAATAAAGTCATACGACGGATATGCTCAAAAATGGGCTGATAAAATGAAGGCAGGCAAGCGACCGGCTCATGATTTTCTCGAAAAGCCCGCCATGCACTCTCTTATTCCTAACCTTAAGAATAAAAATATTCTTTGTCTTGGCTGCGGAACAGGTGAGGAGTGTTACTCATTGAAATCTAAAGGTGCAAAATCTGTAACAGGTGTGGATATTTCTGCCGGCATGATTGAAGTTGCTAAGAAAAATTTTCCTGATTTGGATTTCAGAGTAGGTGACGTTGAAAATCTAAATTTTAAAAAAGAATCATTTGATTTAGTTTACTCCAGCCTTATGATGCATTACATACAGGACTGGAAAAAACCTTTAAAGAAAATTTATTCTTTACTAAAACCAAAGTCTAAATTTTTATTTTCAACTCATAATCCTGTTTATTATGCGGGAGAGTTTACAATGCAGGGTGATTTAAGAACAAAACTTTCAGGCTACAGAGAATTGAATCAGAATGTTGTAAAAGTTTACGGCGACTATAGAAAAGAAAGATTAATAAAAGATGTCTGGTTCGGTGATTTTAAAGTAAATTATTTTCACAGACCTATGTCTTCCCTCTTAAATGATATTGCAGCGACAGATTTTAAAATTACAAAAGTATTAGAACCTCAAATGACGGAAGCTGCAAAAAAGAATTACAAATCAGATTATATCATCCAGTCTAAATACCCCATGTTTATAATTTTCGAACTAACAAAAATCTAATTCCTTGATTCACATTTCAGGCACATCTGCACTCGTATTATTATGGGGCGGAAAGGAAGCATATAAAAGCAAACTGGCTCAAAAATACTTAGAGCAGCTCGACTTATCTTCAGGATATGAATTGTACAACGAGTGCAGCAAAATATGGGAGCCCTATCATGCAATTTTAAGAAACAGAAAATTTGGTGTTTTCAATTTTGTTGAATCAATCTTAAAAGATAATTTTGATGCTCAGGTTGTAATACTAGCCGCCGGTATCGCTCCCCTTTCATTGGATATAATAGAAAGATTTCCTGATGCAAAGATTTTCGATATTGATATTGAGAATATGCCTATGAAAAAGAAATTATTTGAAAAAGTAAGTGATGGGAGTTTTGAGAACAAAATTGAATTTATTGAATCAGATATTACTAATAAAGATATCCTGACTGAAAGTCTAATTCAACATGGCTGGGATAAAAATAGGAATACAATTGTTATAGCAGAGGGAATTTCTTATTACGTTACAGAAGATGAATTGTGGAATGCATTTTCAGTATTTCAAACAAATGATAAGTCTAATTTTATAATTCTTGAAAGCCGTGTGCCGCAGGAAAAAGTTTGTGTAGAAAGAAGGGATATTCAGGAAAGAGTATGGGAGTACTTAACTAATGCGTTAACATTAAAATTTGTAACACGATATTATGATGAAAAAGTGAAAGAATACTCAGAGAAGATAAATGCTGAAGTTATAGAAAAACATACAATGAAAGATATTGAGATGCTGCGCTTTGGTAAGAATAAAATTTTTACAACTGATGATTCAGGATGGATAGAAGTAAGAAAACTGAAAATATAATTTTATTTAGTAACAAACTTAAGACCTATAATTCCAACAACAATCAAACCTATAAAAAACAATCTCCAGAACTCACTCGATTCTTTAAAGATAATCATACCTAAAATAGCTGTCCCCACAGCGCCGATACCCGTCCATACCGCATAACCCGTTCCCACAGGTAAATCCTTCAACGCCTGGGAAAGCATAGTCATGCTTATTATTAATGTAATGATGGTGAAAGTTGTCCACCAGTTATTTTTAAAACCGTCTGACTGCTTTAAACCAACTGCCCAACAGACTTCAAACAAGCCTGCAATTATCAGGATAAACCAAGGATTCAATTAATAAAATTTTATTTTTGTTAACTAATTACAATTCTCTTTTAAGAGCTTCTCTTTCAATTTCCAGCTGCTTCAATCTTCTTTCTATCTTATCAAGCTCTTCCGGCATTGAGTCAATTTCTATTCTTAATTTAGATGCTGATTCATCTATCAAATCAATCGCTTTATCAGGTAAAAATCTATCGGCTATATACCTATCAGATAACTGAGCAGCAGCAACTATTGCTCCGTCAGTTATTCTTACTCCGTGATGCACTTCGTATTTTTCTTTCAATCCTCTTAAAATAGAAATTGTATCTTCCACATCAGGCTCTGCCACAAATACCGGCTGAAATCTTCTTTCAAGGGCAGGGTCTTTTTCGATATACTTCCTATATTCATCAAGTGTAGTTGCACCGATTGCTCTTAAGTCCCCTCTTGCAAGAGCCGGCTTCAGCATATTAGATGCATCCATAGAACCTTGTGCAGCACCTGCACCTACCATAGTATGTAGTTCGTCTATAAATAAAATAATTTTACCGTTCGATTCTGTTACTTCTTTTAAAACTGATTTCAGTCTCTCTTCGAACTGTCCTCTGTACTGGGCGCCTGCAATCAACGCTCCTAAATCCAGAGCAATAATAAGTTTATCTTTTAATCCGTCCGGAACATCTCCCTGAATTATCCTGTGCGCAAGTCCTTCAGCAATAGCTGTCTTCCCTACTCCCGGCTCTCCTATGAGAACAGGATTATTTTTTGTTCTTCTTGATAGCACCTGAAGCACTCTGCGGATTTCTTCCTCTCTTCCAATGACAGGATCAAGCTTTCCTTTTTGGGCAAGCTCATTTAAATTGCGTCCGTATTTTTGTAATGATTGATACGTATCCTCCGGATTTTGCCCGGTGACTCTTTGAGTTCCTCTTACATCTTTAAGTGCTTTTAGGATTTCATTTTTAGTTGCGCCGTTTGAGCTAAGCAATGCTGCAACGGGATTTTTTTTGTAATCAGCAAGTCCTAACAATAAATGTTCAGTTGAAACATATTCATCTTTTAAATTCTCAGCTTCCTTTGCCGACATTTCAAGTACCTGAGTTAAGTCTCTGGATACTCCCTGATTACCGAATCCACTTCCGGTTACCTTTGGAAGTTTTTCCAGCATCTCACCTACTTTTATCTGAATATAATCTTTATTCATTCCAAGCTTTTGGAGAATGGAAGGAACAATGTTTTCTGTATTCTGAACAAGCGCAGCAAAAAGATGCTCCGGCTCTATTAACTGATTTGAATAGTTCGATGCAATTTCTGTTGCTGACTGAATTGCTTCCTGCGATTTTGTCGTTAACTTATTAAAATTGAATGCCATAATGTTAGCTCCTTGTATTAATTCTTAACAAACAAAAATGCTTTCATATCGCAGGAAAATCAAGATAAAATAAAGGGAGCAAATCTTTTTTCAATTACAACTTTAGTGCAGGATAGTTAATTTGTAAGTTCTATGGTTAATATTTTAGTGGTAAGGCAAAAGAATAATCAGCTGGGCGATACTATATGTACGCTGCCTATGTTTTATGCTTTGAAGAAAAAATTTCCGCAGTCAAAAATTACTTTATTAAGAGGGCCTGTGAATTATGATTTGCAGTATCAGAAAGTAAATCCTCATCTTGATGAAGTATTAGTAATAAACAGGCAGTCTGAATGGAAAGTGAAAAAGGAGTTAGTGGAAACATTGCGAAGTAGAAATTTTGATTACGGAATTGTTCCATCTACATTGGAGCTTTCCACTACTGCGCATATTGTGAATTATTTATCAGGAGCAAAACAGAGAGTAGGATTATCATATCAGAATGATATTAAAAATCAGTTCGGATTTTTACTCAATGTTAAAAAGAGATTTGACTGGGATAAAAGAAATGTAAGCCAGGCAATGAGAGCCGTAGAAATTGTTGAACAAATCGGATGCAATATTTCACAGGAAGAAATTGATAATATCACCTTAGCTTTAGATGAAAGCAATCTGAAATTTGCAGATGAATTTATAAAAAATAATTTCGATGAGAACAGATTATTGATTGGCATTCATCCGGGCGGCAAAATGGCAAACAGATGGGATGCGAAAAATTTCGGAGAAGTTATCGAACAGCTTGCAAAAGAAACTAACGCTGAGTTTTTAATTACCTCAGGTGATATAGATAAAGATATTGTAGGAGTACTTGCAAATATACTCACGGAAAAGAATATTAAATTTGCAATAGCTCAGAGTCTTGATATAAAAGACTTATCTGCTGTAATGAGAAAATTTAATTTATATATAAGCAATGATACGGGAATTCTGCACCTTGCTTCTTTAAATAAAGTGAAAACGATCGGATTGTTCGGTCCGACGAGCAGCAATGAATGGCGGCCGATAGGAAAAGATACAGTATGCATTCAATCCCCTACTTTAGATATAAATGATTTAAAACCGGAGTCAGTATTAAATGAAGCTTTTAAAATTTTAAGAAATAGAAATTGAAGAAAGAAGTACTATTAGCCGAGTTTAATAAATCGCATACTGAAGTATTGCACTCGCAGATATTATTCTTTCTCAAAAAAAAATATCATGTCAATTTATGGATTAATAAAGAAGCGGATTTTGAAGATGTATATAACGGGAAAGTAAAAATCATAAGAGAAGATACAAAGATCTCATCATTAAACATCGGGCTTTTATATAAGGTCGTACGATTTATTCAGAGAAATAAAATAAAAAAGGTTGTTTTAAATACTGCGCATGGAATACTAATCAGGAATCTATGCTTACTCTTAATGAACAGTAAAGTTGAAGTAATCGGAGTAATACATCAGGCGCATAAGTTGATAAAAAGCAGCACTCAGAAAATTATTTCGAAAAAAATTAAAAAATATTTTGTACTTAATGATTATGTAAAAGAATATATGAATAACCTTCAACAAAACACTTATAGAATAAATTCGTTCTACCCGATTTTTTTCAATAATAAAGAGAGTAATAATAGTAAGGTTAACGATAAAATTATTATTACTGTGCCCGGAAATGTAATTCAGAACAGGAAGGATTATTTGTTTTTATTAAAGAGCATAATAAAGCTTGACAAAGAATTGAAAGAAAAATTTCAATTTGTATTTTTAGGAACTGCAAGCAAAAGTGAAAGTGCCGAGGTATTCAATTTAATTAATAAAAATAAGCTCGAAGAAAGTTTTGTCAAAATTTATAAAAAGCGCGTGCCTGAAAGTGAATTTATTGATGTGCTCCAATATTCAGATTACATTATGCCGTTAATTCATCCTTCAAGTCACTCTTATAATGAATATATGACAACGGAAATTTCGGGAGCGTTTAATACTGCATTCGCATTTAAGAAACCTCTATTAATGTATGATAGCTTTAATAAGTTTGAAGATTTTAAAAACTTTGCAGTATTTTATAACGAAAAGAGTTTTGAATCTATGTTAGAAAAAATTGCAAAGCATGATTTGACTAAAGAAATTAAAAAGAATTACCTGAATTATAAAAAATTCGATTTGGATTTTCAGACTGAAAACTACATAAATTTTATTGAGAGCTGATATGACTAAAATTTCATCCGTAATAATTTGTAAGAATGAGGAAAGAAACATTGAAGCTTGTTTGAAAAGCATTCAATGGGTCGATGAAATTATTGTAGTCGATGCTGAAAGTACGGATAGGACAATAGAAATTGCAAAAAAATTTACAAACAAAATTTTTGTTCGCAAATGGATAGGATTTGCAGACCAAAGGAAATTCGGACTTGAGCAGTGCAGCAGTGAATGGATTCTGCCAATGGATGCAGATGAAAGATGTACAGTAGAATTGAAAAAAGAAATTCTTGAAAAGATTAACTCAACAAATACAAAAGAAACCGGATTTAAAATTCCTCGTAAGAGTTTTTACAGAAATTACTGGATAAAATATTGCGGATGGTATCCGGGATATCAGTTAAGATTATTTAAAAAAGAAAACGCATCAGTAACAGATAGATTGGTTCACGAGGGATATATAGTTGATGGTGAAGTAGGGGTTCTAAAGAATGATATACTCCATTATACAATAAGTTCAATTAAAGAGTACATAGAAAAGATAAATCAATACTCGACTCTTCAGGCAATTGAAAAAAGTAAAAGAGGTCCCGTGGGTTTCTGGGATGTAATATTAAGACCCCCTGCAGCTTTTTTATCAGAGTACATTGGTAGAAAAGGATTTTTAGACGGCATTCCGGGAATAATAATCTGCCACTTTAATATGATTACAAATATTTTGACCTACACTAAAATATGGGAAATGCAAAACTCCCCCGATAACCATGGAGATAAATGAAATTGTAATCTGTCCTAATTGTAAAAGTAGTTTAAAGTTTATTAACGGAAAATACGTATGCGACAATTGTAATTCTACCTATGAAATTGTTTCAGATATTCCTGTTTTAATCTCACATCAAAATTCAGTTTTGGATATTAAACAGAAAAATCTTGCTGAATATTTTGATTCTAAGTATGCCAAAGATGGAGACCCCTGGGATTACGAGAGCAGCGCAGCTGAAAAGATGAAATATGATTTTGTTGTCAATCTTGTAAAAGAACTTAATCCCAATGCGAATACAGTTCTCGATGTAGCATGCAGCTTTGGTTATTTATCCAATAAGCTTTCTGGCGTAAGCAAAGAAGTAATAGGCATTGATGTATCTATTCATGCCTTAATGAAAGCAAACGAAAAGTATAAGAAGGATAATATTACTTTTATCTCAGCGGGTGCTGAAAATATTCCTTTCAAAGATAAGTTATTTGATGTAGTCATTCTTTGTGACGGGCTTAACGGCATGGACTTAACGGGAATCCACAGAGTGAATGCAGTTAAAGAAAGCCTTCGGGTTTTAAATGAAACCGGCTTTACAATTTTTACTGATTACCTGAAGCCAAATCAATTTGAGAGTTACATCGATTATTTAAAGAAAAGTGATTATGTAATAAAAAATGTATATTACCTCAATGATAGACTTTGGTATAAATTGAAATATAGCCTTAATGCATTTAAGGATAATTCTATATTGAAAAAATTCCTTTCAAGTATGGGAGTCGGTAAGACTCTTTCTAAAATCTCATCTCTCTTTGGCAAAAGTGGTTCTAACCATATTTGTATAGTTGCCGCACGAAAATAGCCTCATTTTCTATCTTTATTACCTTTAATAAACTTCAGCAAAAAGTTATATTTGTAGTTACAATTTATTGAATATGCTATTAGGTGACTCCGTACAGATAAAAGAAATAAATGAGATTATAAAGCAGGTCGCGCCGACTGATGTTACTGTATTAATTACCGGTGAAAGCGGAACAGGCAAAGAAGTCGTAGCTAAGGAAATACACAAAGCCAGCAAACGAAAGGATAAGCCGTATATAATCGTAAACTGCGGCGCTATTCCTGAAGGTATTATTGAAAGCGAACTCTTCGGACATAAGAAAGGTTCTTTCACCGGAGCTATCGAAGACCGCAAGGGTTACTTCGAGACTGCCGATAAAGGTACAATATTTCTTGATGAAATTGGCGAGATGCCATTAAGTACTCAGGTAAAATTATTAAGAGTTTTAGAGACAGGAGAATTTTTACCCGTTGGGGGCAGTAAACCAATTTTTGTTGATGTGCGAGTTATTGCAGCAACCAATCGTGATTTATCTCAGGAAGTCGCTTCAAAAAATTTCAGAGAAGATTTGTTTTATAGATTACGTTCGATTAATATTTTTATTCCACCGTTAAGAGAGAGAAAGTCCGATATAAAAATTTTGCTGGATTACTTTACAAAAACGTATTCAGAAAAAAACAACATACTCTTCAACGGATTTTCAGAGGACGCATGGGACTACATAAATAATTTTCCATGGCAGGGTAATGCAAGAGAGCTTAGAAATTTCAGCGAGAGCATATTAGTTCTTTACCCTAATAAAATTATAACTCTCGATGAAGTAAGAAAGCAACTTCAGGCATATAACATCAACGGAAACGACCAGCTTCCCATGATAATGAACGTTCCTCCGAAAAGAAATGAGAATGAGTTCTTATTCCGAGCTTTATTAGAGATAAAATCCGATTTGATTGACATAAAAAACGAACTTCGTAAAAGAGAGATTGAAGAAATAAAGAGCAGCATAAACGATGACGATTTTGTGATACCAAAAGACAGAGCAATGGAGATGACTCTCGACGATGTTGAAAAACAAGTACTGGAATACCTGCTAAAAAACAATTCATGGAATATTGAAAAGGTATCATCTATTTTGAATCAGAGCCAGAGAAACATTTATAATAAAATTAAGAAGTATAAAATAGAAAAGGTTTACAATTAAAATTTATTTCAGATATATTGCATTATTATCAGCGTTCGCTTACCTATGGACTTTCTCTGCATGCGGAGTGTACGGTTTCAGACCGGCAAATCCGCCTGAAGGAATAAAAACTGTTTACGTACCTGCATTTGAGAACACAAGCGGATTTTCAGAGGCTAACATCATCGATAATTTCACTATCCGTTTTAAAGATGAAATTACCAGAGATAATACATTTGGCTTAACTGATGAAAGCAAAGCAGACGGCTCCGTAAGATGCGTAATCACAGGAGTAAAAGATGAACCGTTAGTTATCAGCGGCAATGAAACTGTAACTAAAAGGAAAATAACTGTTACGGTTGATGTAACTTTTAAGAATCTGAAAAAAGACAAAGTGATATGGACTAAATCAGTCAGTAACTTCGGCGAATATAACTCCTCCAATTCAGGATTTTCAGAGAGAGACTCAGGGCTATTAAGCGCTATCACAAAAATCTGTAATGACATAGTAATTGAATTAACCTCAAACTGGTAAACATGAGTTTAGAATCTACGATTTTAACAATCTACATAGTATCGCTTTCCATTCTTTTTATATTCGGCTCGCACGGATTTATAATGATTTATCACTACTTCAAAACCTATCACAAAAGAACTGAAGACCTTAATGAAGAAGACTTTGATATAAAAGAATTTCCATTGGTAACAATTCAGATTCCGCTTTACAACGAAAAATACGTTACGAAAAGATTAATCGATGCCGTATGCCGAATGGAATACGATAAAGATAAAATGGAGATACAGGTTCTTGATGATTCCACCGATGACAGCGTTGCGCTAACAGCAAAAATTGTAGAAGCTAAAAAAGCAGAAGGCTATGATATAAAACATATTCACAGAACTAACCGACAGGGATATAAAGCCGGCGCATTAAAAGAAGGTCTGGCAATCTGCAGCGGTGAATACGTTGCAATCTTTGATGCTGATTTTATTCCAAGAAGAAAATTTTTAAAAAGAACAATTCCCTATTTTTATAAAGAAGAAAAGCTTGGCCTTGTACAAACAAGATGGGAGCATCTTAACAGAGATTATTCGCTCATTACAAAAACTCAGGCAATTGCTCTCGACGGTCACTTTGTTATAGAGCAGGCTGTTCGCAACAGAGCAGGATTCTTTATCAACTTCAACGGCACGGGCGGTATATGGAAAAAAGAATGTATACTCGATGCCGGTAACTGGGATGCCGATACACTTACAGAGGATTTAGATTTATCATACAGAGCGCAAATGCGCGGATGGAAGTTTAAGTACCTTGTAAACTTTACATCGCCTGCAGAGCTTCCAGCTGATATCTCCGCATTAAAATCTCAGCAGTTCAGATGGACTAAAGGAGCAATTGAAACAGCTAAGAAAATTTATCCGTTGGTTTTAAAGTCAGATCTCCCTATGAGAATAAAGATTCAATCTTTTATTCATCTCTGCAGCAATCTTGCATATCCGTTTATATTAATAGCGGCCTTGCTGAATCTTCCTGTACTATTGGTAAAATTAACAGGCGAATACGAAACTACTTTCAAGTTCATGTCCATATTTATTTTTGCTTTTGTCAGCTCATTTTTATTTTATATGTACTCACAAAAAGATGTTTATAGTGACTGGCAGGAGCGTATTATTTTCTTCCCTGTTTTCATGGCAGGAAGCATGGGACTCTCAGTCAATAATACAAAAGCAGTTTTTGAAGGACTGCTTAATATAAAAAGCGAATTTGTAAGAACACCTAAGTATAAAATCGTTTCCAAAGAAGATACATGGGAAGATAAACAGTACATTGCAAAAAAATTACCATGGCCGGTTTACATTGAAGCCTTCATGGCTGTATATTGTTTCTGCGGAGTAGTTGTTGCAATTGCTACAGCACAGATAGCAGCAATACCGTTCCAAATGATGTTCTTCATGGGCTTTGCATTTACATCGGTACTGACTATACAGCAGGTTTCAAGAGCAAATAAACTTGCTAAAAAAAGATTAAACTTAAAAACAGCATAACAGAATTTTATAACAATTGGACACAGGAATAAATAAATATGTTTACGAATTAAAAAAGAAGCTTGACGGCAATTTTCTATCGCCGCTGTTCGTTCGTCTTGCAAATCTTTTCTATCTGAATGAAGAATATGAAGAATGCATAGAGCTTTGCAAAACCGGTTTGAAAATTTATCCTGATTATCTAACTGCTAAACTAGTCCTTTTGAAAGCCCTGCTGAAGATGGAATATCTCACAGAAGCAGAAAATCTTTTTGAAGAAATTACGCCTAAGATAAAGGGCATGGAAATACATGCTACCTATGAAAGAATTTTTTCAGAGCTAAGAAAACTTTCCGGACAGGAGAAAATTTATTATCCTTTAGATGTAAAGAACAAAATCGACTTCAAGCTTTTTGAAAGTACATTTGATATAAGAGAGTTTGTTAAAGAAAATCTTTCATTGGAAGAAGTAATAAACGAACCCGATATAGTAAAATCAGATGACTTCATTGATAAGGAAAGCTTCGGAAGATTTCTTAACGAATATGATTCTCTTGCAATATCTGCAAAGCTGAATGAAAAGAACGATGAACTGAAAGTTGTAAATCAAAATCAGTTAAAGTATTATAAGCTTAAAATTATAACTGAAACAATCGCGGATTTATATGCTAAGCAAGGCAACTTCCGAGAAGCGTTTGAAGCATACAATATTCTTCTTAAGTTAACGCCTTCCAGTCAGGATAGAATCAGCCAGAAAATTTTTGAGCTTGAAAGAATTATGGCAAACAAAATTAACTGATTTAATTAGCTACTTTATCACCGATATTTTTCTTGATTGCGAAACTCCGTTAGCTTCTAATCTTATAAAATAAATTCCGCTCGAAATATTATTGACTCCGCTGATGCTCCATTCAGTTTCGTAAACTCCTTTATTCAAATTTTCATTTACAAGTTCAGCTATTAACTCCCCTTTCAATCCATATATTCCAAGTGTTACTTTCGAATTTACATTTACAGCGAATTTAATTTTAGTAGAGGGATTAAAAGGATTAGGATAATTTTGATACAGTTCTATTTTATCCGGAACTGTTTGTGAAATTTGCATTAACCCGGTTGGTAACCATGCATTAAATAGTTTTTGCAGTGAGTCAATCGGGTCTCTGTTAAAACCAGCATTGAGGACTTTCAAATTTAAGTAAAGTGTTCCCGTTGTATCCTGCGTTCTTGCAACTCTTATAAAAGCAGAAAGTGAAGAAGTATTATTCGAAGCGCAGCGTGTATCTGCGCCTACAACTTTTGCTCCCTGCAAAGCTGCCATAAGTTTTTGCGCGAGCGAGCCGTTTGTTCTGTTGAACCTGGCTTCCATCGAATCCAGTATCTGCTGACCGAGTAAAATGTTTCCCTGTATTGTATAATTTGGACCGAGAATATGATTTTTATAATTAAGACAATTCGAACCTGTATAACCCGCTCTCCTTATATTTCCACCGACAATATCTATTATTCCATACTGACGTACTAAAGGATTATTCTGAGCATCACGAGCTATCATTGAATCAATAATCTGCTGCGGCGAGTAGCCTGCATTCATTAACTGTCGTGCATAATTTTGATTTTGCGCAAGGTAAGATGCCTGAGTATGAATTACTCCCCTGCCCGGATGAACATCGGTAAGAATCGTGCAGTCGCCAACACACGATGCTCCTGCGCTTCCAACTTCTCCTGTAAGAGGGTCAATAGCTGTAATAGAAAATGTATCCTGTGAAAATATTGAGCCGGTATGGAAGATGAAAAGAAACAATACTAGAATTTTCTTCATAAGAGTTTAAAAATTTTTGAATTAAAGTACACAATCAGGAATATTATTACAGTAATAATTATTAGAGCAAAAACTAACTGTACAAATATCAACAATAGCAAAAGCCCGAGGGAAAGGAATTAACCCCGGGCTTTTATGTAATTAACCAATACTACTATACTTCAATTAATGGTCATCAGGTACGCCATTTTTATCATCATCTTTGAAAGCTTTTCTGAATGAGTTCTTGATGTTATCATCAATCATATCATCATCTGAACCGCTTGACGGATCAATCGTAGAGCTTCCGTTCTGGAACCACTTTATTTTATCAAATAAGATTGTAAGGTTCGATTTTGCAGTCAGGTTCAAAGCTGATGTCAAAGCCATTACAATATTAATTGTCTTTCTTGATTTATAAACAAACGGAGTTCCGTTATATCTGCCTTTTATAATAAAAGAATATCTTTGGTTACCGCTAGAGCCTTCTCTGAATTCAGGGTCCGGTATAGTTTCATTATCTTCAGGTTTATGAAGCTGGAATTTTATCTTCCTGTAAGTTCCTGTTGGAATTATACCTGAAGTCATTACTTTATTTAGTCCGGCAACGTCTAAGTTTACAACTATAGGTCCTGCTTTTACTCGTCTTGAAACGCTGTCCGACTCAACTTCTATTTCCGTTAGCAAACCCTTTGCTTCCGTAATTTCAAGTCCGGCATTATCGCCAATGTTATCGGCTGACTGAACACTTAAAGAAATATTGTCATCAGAGCCGGTGCCCGTTCCGGTGCCGGTTGTTGAGGTTGTTACAGGATTATTACTGCAGCCGGATAGCAGCATAAGCGACCCTGAAATTGCAAGCATAAAGATGGTGAATCTCGCGCTCTGTGTTAGGGATTTAAAATTTAGTTTTTTCATTTGGTGTTGGTGAATGTTTAGTTTTAAAATTATGTCGTAGCTTTAACTACAACAAAAATGCATAACTAAATTTTAAATGTCAATACCTTTTGAAATTATTTTTTTATTCTTGACGGGTTTTTGACGGATTCTTTGTTTTTAAAGTAAAATAGAGCTTTTACGATATGCTTCAAGTTTAAAAAGTCACATTATTGTCACATTTTTAATTTTTAGTTTCTTTTTCCAATTTTTAAAATCAGAGAATGACGGATTTTTGACGGATTCTTCATTTTCAGCCTAAATTTCCATTTTTAAAAGTCACATTATTGTTACATTTTCTTCACACATATACAAGTTATCTTTCATAGTAATTCGCCTTGGCGAATTACATTTTCTAATCACACATACATTGTATCCAACAATAATTCAAATTGGCAATTCATATTTTTTTATTGCAAATGAAAATTTAGTTTAAGATAGAAACCTCTCAAAATACAAAATCAGCGCAAGCGAAAAAATGATATCTTCCCTATTAGTAGGTATAGGGCTAAATATTACAGAATTGAAAACACATTCTGTATTGGTTATTATGAAAAAATTTTACTTCTAGAATGATAATTGCCGTTAAATGCCCTTCCTGTAGCGCGAATCTGCAAATCCCGGATGATGTGGAATTTGTAACATGTGAGTACTGCGAGACTTCCATTAAAGTAAGGGACTATATACGCGTCGAAACAGATTACGATGTGCCGGAATGGATAAAGATTGCCGATAATGCCTACAAAGGAGAAAACTATGAAGAAGCTTACGAGTACTATAATATGGTACTGGAAAAAGAATCGTTCCGCGCAAATGCATGGATAGGCAAAGGGCTTTCAGCAGGAAGGCTTTCCGAAGAAAATGAATTAAGGTTCGATGAAATGCTCCAGCTTGTCACTTACGGACTTAGCATCACTGATGATAAGAAAAAAAATGAAGAGACGGCAGCGGCAAGAAAAGAAATTGTTTCAATCTTACAGGATTACTTTGCAAAATTCAGAAAAGATAAATTTGATTCTAAATATGACTTCGATGAATACGTTAATGAAAACGGCGGATTTGTAAAGGCATGTAGTAAATCCTTCGATAGCTTTTTTACAAAAGATATAGTCTTTACAAAATTCTATTGCCTGGTCTTAAGAAATTTTCTTTACAAGAGTTATGAGTACGGAGCAGAAACACGCACGTTGATAGAAATCCCCGAACCGCGCAAAAGCGAATACAGAAATAAGCTGAAAGAGCTTGAAAGCGGACTGAAGGCTCTGGATAAAAATTATATTACTCTTGAAGAGTCGGAAAGAAAAAGCAGCCTTAAAAAAATTATTGTTACAGGCTCGGGTATTTTGCTGATTGCCCTTATAGTGATTTTCGGAATAAATTATTTCAAAAAGGTTGCTACGGAAAATAAAGTAAAGCTTGCGGAAAATACAAATGAGAGTACTAAGCTCCCTGCAACTGGTTATGAGATAATAAATAAATCGGTGAAGAATAAAAAAATAATATACACTTTGTATACTGAAACAGAATCGTTATCCGATATTACCAAATATGCCGATGATTTAATTAAAAGAGATGAAAATGCAGCACAAACAATAACAGTAAACTTTTTTTCAGAAAAAGAGCAGGCAAATGAGTTCGGCGGAAAGGAAATTAACCTTAAAAAAAATCAGAGTAGTGCACCGGAATATCTTTCTGCTTCCGTTAAATTTACAAAGGGAAAAGACCAGAAAGATTTGTTCTATTATTCTAAATCAAAACTGATAACTGAGAAATACTAGTTGTAAAAATGCAGTTTTTAAGTGATTGAAAACGGCATTAATAATGGGTATTTTGAATATTGCAGTAAAATGGAGAGTTGCTCGAGTGGCTGAAGAGGCACGCTTGGAAAGCGTGTATAGGGTCAAACTTATCGAGGGTTCGAATCCCTCACTCTCCTCTAAAAATCTTTTCTGAATTATCAGGAAAGATTTTTTTATTTGTAGCTGAAGAGTCATCCCGATTTTATCGGGAGAAAGCGTGTATAGGGTCAAACTTATCGAGGGTTCGAATCCCTCACTCTCCTCAGATTTTAAAATTAAAAATCCGTTTCAATTTATATTGGAACGGATTTTTTGTTTGTACCATTTATTACTAGCTACCTACAATAAAAACTCTAAAACTCAAAATACCTGTTTTCCAATTCGACACTCAGCTTATAGCTTGCATTGCCGTCTGAAGGTTTTACGAGTATTTTATACTCTCCACTTGCGGTAATTGCTCCTAAGAATTCTGTCGTCTTATTACTGTCAACAGTATTCTCCAGCAGTTTTCCCGTCTTAGCATTTACAACAGTGAACACAGCATTCTCTTGTACTGAAGTTATTGAAACTTTCAGATCCTGATTTTTATTTGCTCTAAAAATATACGAATCGGAATCTCCTGCTACAACCGCTCCCGAAAAAATGAACCAGGGTTTACCTTTTTCAAATTTTATTCTTTTATAGATGCCGTCAGCATTTACAAGGGTAACTACTGTAAACAATAACAATATGGCTAAAACAATTTTTTTCATAAAACTCTCGATATTATATTTTCCAACTACTGTTTATAACTACAGAAGTATAAAAAAAGTTTTATGATTTTTTTACAGATAAAAAAAATCCCTCCGGAAATAATTCCGGAAGGATTTTGTATACTTAAATTATTTTTTAAATCAGATTAATCTACACCGACATTCAGCGTGTAGGTTGTGTTTCCTCTTGTACCGCCGACGATAATTTTATAATCGCCTGAAGAAGGAAGCGTTCCCATAAAGCTAGTTGCATCGTCACCATCACCGGCGCCTCTGAGATATTTTCCGGTCTTAGTATCTTTTACCTGAAAAACCGCATTATCTTCATCGGAGGTGATTGTTATTGTCATCGTCTGATTTTTACTTGCTTTCAGTAAATATGTGTCTCTATCGCCTCTTACAACTGAGCCTTCATAAGTAGCGGCTGACTGGCCTTTTTGAAATTTTACTCTTCGTGTAATTCCATCGGCATTTACCAGTGTGGATACAGCAAAGAAAAGTACAAAGAACAATACTAATTTTTTCATAATGGGGTAGATTTATTTTTTTTATTTAATTTAATTAATCAATATTGAATTTTCCATTGGTAATTATTGCAACTTCTTCGCCGGTTTGTGTATATCCTTTCACGCTAATTTCGGGTGAGCCTATCATAAAATCAGTATGCACTAACGAATAATTGCATCCGCCTTTTTTAAGTTCTTCATTGCTTGTAAGGTCCTGACCGTTTGAAAGGCATGAACCGAATCCTCTGCCCAATGCAATATGGCATGCAGCATTTTCATCGTATAGAATACTGTTGAATATCAGTCCGCTTTCAAAAACCTTCGAGTAGCCATCGACCAATGCAACTTCACCAAGATATGAAGCGCCTTCATCTATCTTAAAATATTTTTCAAGTATCTCAACGTTATTATCTGCACCGAAGTTTACAACTTTTCCTTCTTTGAACTCAAACCAGATACCGTATATCTGTGTTTCAAGAACTTTTACCGGCTTAGTAACTTTTGCTCTGCCGTTCGTTCTTCTGAAATCAGGTGTAGTAAATACTTCTTCTGTAGGAAGATTAGGAATAAACTTTCTTCCGTTAGCTGAAGTTGTAAAGCCTCCGCGCCATACTGAAGTTTTATTGATGCCGACTTCAAGCTCTGTTCCCGGAGCAATGAAAACTAATCTGTCTAAATTTAAATCAGTAAGATATTTGCTTCTCCTCACTAATGTCTCTGCGTGTGTTCTCCATGCTTCAACAGGGTCTTTCGCATCAAGTCTCATTATCGGAATAATTTTCTCCCATAGTTTTTCTTCAGCATCTTTATTTGCTTCAGTGTTTAAAATTCTGCCTGCCCAGTTTACTCCCGGCACAGCAGCGATTGTCCAGACATTTTTAAAGCTGGTTAAGCTTTTAGATAAATGCGCCATAGCCTGATGCTCTGCTTTTGCCATCATTTGAAATTTTGTTGAGTCAGAATTTTTCAGCACATCTATTTCTTCCGTGTTATCAATTTTTATTGTTGCCCAGTCATTTGCAAGCAGCTCATTTGCTTTTGTTAAAGCAAAGTTAGGAATGAAACTGAGGTCATCGGTATTTTTATTGTTATCAATTCTGAACTTGCGCATGTAGTCTGAGCCTAAATTTAAGTCAACGAATTTCGCGCCGTTTTCATAGGCAGTCTGCCCAAGCAGCAAGCCGAAATCAAAATTCCTTACACCGCAATTTATTACCAACGACTGTCCTTCATACAAATTTACTCCGGCCTTGATAATAATATCGCAGTATTTTTTGAGATATTCTTTATTCATTTATGTTGTTTTAGTTTTTATTTTTTATCAGGAAGAACATCTTCCATTATTAATCTGTACTCTATTAAAGGAGCACTGTCTTTATATAATTTTAAATTTCCGTTTGAGATTTTAAAGTTGTTCACTTTTTTCAGGTTATCATAGATTGCCATATCAAGTCTGTCATCATCGCACGCCATTTTAGTTGAAACAAAATCGCTGAATGAAATATTAGAGCCGCTTAAAATCATATTTCCTGAAAAAGTATTGCAGCCGTCATTTCCATAAACTTTTCCTTCAGATATATTAAATGTGATATAAGCTTTTGTCTCACCAACGGTTTTTGTTGTTCCGTTTTGAATTAACGAAGTAAGCGCAAATTTTCTCTTATCGATTTCCTCGCTTTCATTTTTTAACTCATACACAAGAAGAAGTTTTTTTCCTTTGTAAAATTTTAGAGCTGTACCGCTGAGCTTATATCTGTCTGCTTTATTTAAATTGGAAGGAAGGAAATTCCAGATTTTATTATCGGGACATGCCATCTGTGTCGAGCCAAGATTTCCGAAATTTACTTTTGAATTATTGAATTCAACCTGTCCGAAAAAAGTATTGCATCCGTCATTTCCGTTAACTCTGTTTTCATCTAGATTGAAAGTTATAAAAGCTTTTGTCTGCCCTATATCTTTATTAAACGAACCATCCATATCCAATCCCGCTAATACATATTTTTGCCCGTTTAACGCAGCCCAGTTTTTATCTGAGATAACCATTGTCGCCTTCTTGCTCAGAGTTTTTATCAGTGTGTATTCATAAGTTCTGCCTGCTCCCATATTCGTACTTAGCTTTTTGGAAACCAGCAATTCATATTCATAACCTTCTTTGTATTTGAAACCTTTTATCTTGCCATATAAGTTATGCCATTCTTTTGCATTCTTTTGTTTATATAAAAGACAGTCGAAAATCTTTGTATCTTCACAGGTAGATTTTTTATTTGCAATAACAAGAGTATCCTTAGGCAGAGTCTTGCTGATAATTTTCTTTAAAGAGTAATACGGCGCTGAATTAGGCGGTGAGTTTTCATAATAAGATTTCTGTACCAGCAATTTATATTCATAACCCTCATCAAAAGTAAATCCATCTATAGAGGAAACAAAAATATCATAATCTTTCTCAGGGGAATCCTTCATCTGATAGCACTGCACTTCAAGCATGCCTTTGCACCTTGTCATTTCAGAAGCGACGTAAACAGTCATTTCCTGCGCCCATAAAAAATCTGAACCTGCTAACATTAAAATAACAAAAAGAAATTTTTTCATAGTATAATAAATATTAAATTCCACATCTTAACAATATACCAATGCTGAATTTCATAATTAATTCATTTTTTAATACAAACTGAAATTTCTATGGGTAAATTAATCACGAAAATTTAATACTTAGGGATTTTTCTTGAATTGTAAGATGAAGGCATATTGGCTATTTTTGTTAGATTGTAATTTCGGAGAAGTGGCAGAGTGGTTGAATGCGCTAGTCTCGAAAACTGGTGTTCTGCGTAAGCGGAATCGAGGGTTCGAATCCCTCCTTCTCCTCAAGTAACAATCGCCTTTATCAACTCAATTTACAAACATCTCATATATATTAAATCAACAATGGCTAAAGATAATTTAAGCAAGATAGCGAAGCTGCTCGGAAAATCGGTAGACGATTTCAAGAAAGAAGTAATAGCAGATTTTAAGTTAGCGAATGAAAGCAGGCAGGCAAGTTTACTCGGAAGAAAAGAAGTTTTAACAGGTAAGGCAAAGTTTGGAATTTTCGGCGACGGAAAAGAAGTCGCGCAGATTGCAATGGCTAAGGCATTTAAGAACGGTGACTTTCGTTCGGGATATTACCGCGACCAGACATTTTGTTTTGCCGCAGGTATCTCCAATGTAAAAGAATTTTTCGCACAGCTTTATGCAGACCCGAGCATCGAACGTGAGCCTGCATCAGGCGGACGCTCGATGAACGGTCACTTTGCAAACAGACTGCTCGATGAAAACGGCGAATGGAAAAATTTAATGGAGATGAAAAACACATCTTCAGATATCTCCCCAACTGCCAGCCAGATGGTCCGTTTGGTAGGACTTGCATATGCATCTAAGTTATACAGGGAGAATCCTGACTTACATAGCATGACTAATTTTTCCGATAAGGGAAATGAAGTTGCGTTCGGGACTATCGGAAATGCAAGCTGCGCTGAAGGAATGTTCTTCGAAGCGCTTAATGCTGCAGGTGTACTTATGATTCCCATGGCAGTTTCAATCTGGGATGACGGATACGGTATTTCCGTTCCTGCACGTTATCAGATAATGAAAGAAAATATTTCCGATATGTTAAGAGGATATGAGTATAATGAAAAAGAAGGCAAAGGATTTTATTTGCATACAGCAAAAGGTTACGATTATCCCGGCTTAGTTGAAATGTATATTAAGGGAATTGCGAACGTAAGAAAAAATCATATACCGGGGATTTTCCACGTTACAGATGTTACTCAGCCGCAGGGACACTCTACATCAGGCTCACATGAAAGATATAAATCAAAAGAAAGACTTGCATGGGAAGCAGACTATGACTGTATTTTAAAAATGAAGGAGTGGATGCTTGAGAATGCAATTGCTACCGAAGAGCAATGTGTTGAAATTGAAAAAAACGCAAAGGACTATGCGCGCGATATGCAGCAGGAAGCATGGAAAGAATATTTAGGTCCTATAAAAAAAGACAGAGACGACGTAAGAGAAGCAATTAAAGAGATTGCCGCAGACAGCCAATTTAAAGATGCTTTATTAAAAATTGAAAGCACATTAGACCGCTCAATAGATAATAACAGAAAAGAAATTTACAAAGCGATTTATGATGTGCTGAGAATGACTAAAGATGAAGCCAGCTCTTTTAAAGGTAAGCTCATTGCATTAAAAAATAAGTTTGTTGAAGAAAACGGAGCACGATACAACGATACGCTTTATAGCAAATCGAAAGAAAGCGCTATGAACGTTGAAGAAGTGAAGCCTGTATTCTCCGAAGAATCCAAAACTATGGACGGCCATCAGATTTTAAATCACTTCTTTGATATTATGCTCAGCCGCGATCCCCGTACATTTGCAATCGGTGAAGATTTAGGTTTCATCGGAGATGTTAACCAGGGAATGGCAGGAATGCAGACCAAGCACGGAGAGATAAGAGTTACCGATACAGGTATCCGCGAAGCTACTATCATAGGGCAAGGTATCGGCAGCGCATTAAGAGGGCTAAGACCTATTGTCGAAATTCAATATCTCGATTATCTGCTCTATGCTATGCAAATCATAAGTGATGACCTTGCAACATTGCAATACCGTTCAGCGGGAGGACAGAAAGCACCTGTAATAATCAGAACACGCGGACACAGACTTGAAGGCATATGGCACTCAGGCTCGCCGATGGGTTCGGTAATTCATTTATTCAGAGGACTTCATGTCTGTGTACCGAGAAGCATGGTGCAGGCAGCAGGATTTTATAATACACTTTTAAAATCTGATGAACCGGGACTTATTGTTGAAAGGCTTAATGCATACAGATTAAAAGAAAAATTACCGGATAATATAGGAGACGTTTGCGTTCCAATGGGAGTTCCAGAAACTCTGATAGAAGGCGATGATGTTACGCTCGTTACTTACGGCTCATGTATCGATATAGCAAAAGATGCTATCGCAAAATTAAAAGATGTCGGTATTTCTGTTGAGCTTGTTGACGTGCAGACACTTTTACCATTCGATATTAATGCTAAGATAATTGAGTCATTACAAAAGACAAACAGAATAGTATTTTTAGATGAAGATGTTCCCGGCGGAGCATCGGCTTATATGATGCAGCAGGTAATCGATAGAGATAAGGGATACAAATTCCTGGATGCGCAGCCGAAGTGCATAAGCTCGCAGCCGCACAGACCTGCATACGGAACAGATGGCGATTATTTCTCAAAGCCAAATTCTGAAGATGTGTTCAGATGTGTCTATGAAATGATGAATGAAGCAGACCCGAAAGCATTTCCGATTTTTTATTAGTATTTAGTATAAAGTAGTAAGTAGAATGTATAAAGCCTGTTCAAAAATTGAGCAGGCTTTTTTTATTTTAAGGCATTATACTCAATACTCAATACTCAATACTCAATACTCAATACTCAATACTCATCATTTTCCAGCTGCAACTCCATATCGTATAGCCTCTTCGAGAATATCAAGATTTATATCTTTAATAGATTTGAACTTAATGCAATAGCCGCTGACGCTTGTCTTACCTATTTTTTTCCCATACGTTTCGCTTAAGAATTTCTTATCATCCAGACCGAGAATATACACAGAGATTCCCGTACTGTTTGCGCTCAAACCAATTTGATAAAACTCACTGGTCTTTCCATCGGCATATTTTATGGTTTGAGTTCCATATCCAATATTAGGATTAGAAACAATTTTACCTTCACTATTTTTTCCATCCAGAAACCACAGTTTACATTTTGGCATTATCTTGAGAATGAAGCGATGCAGCTCTTGAATCTCATAGCATTTTGGCTCAGCATGGCTTGATATGTAATCTTTGATTTGCTCCTCTACTTTCATTCTGTTTGTTTTTTAGTGTTGAGCAGAGACTTTAACAAAAATAATTTTTATTCTCAATAAGGGAAACTAAAATTAATATTCGCAATAAAAAAGTGGAAAGTATTTTTGTCTGATTTGATTTTCTCCTATGAAAATTACTCTTATTTCATGATTTCTCCTATGAAAAATCTTAAATCATAAAACAAAAGAGAGAAAATTTCCGAGTTGAAAATAAAAAAAATCTCATTTTCTCCTATGAAAAATTTGTTTATATAGTAAACAATCGTTATTTTTGTATATACCTTTTATTAAATTAACGTAAACATTAATGGCAAAAGCTACCGCTAAAAAATCTGCAAAGAAACCTGCAGCAAAAAAAGTAGTAAAGAAAGCTGCTCCTAAAAAAGCTGCAGTTAAAAAAGTAGTAAAAAAAGCTGCTCCTAAAAAAGCTGCAGTTAAAAAAGTAGTAAAAAAAGCTGCTCCTAAAAAAGCTGTGAAAAAAGCTGCTCCTAAAAAAGCAAAGACCAAAAGAAAACCTAATGCTCAGTTCATGAAACCAATGAACATCGGTGCTGCATTACAGCCAATCGTTGGTGCAAAACCGCTTCCAAGAACTGAAGTTACAAAAAAACTTTGGGCTTACATAAAGAAAAACAATCTTCAAAATCCTGCTAAGAAAACTGAAATAGTTGCTGATGCAAATTTGAAGGCTGTATTCGGCGGAAAGAAAGCTGTAGATATGTTCCAAATGACAAAATTAGTTAACGCTCATTTGTCATAATATTTCTATAGTTACTTTACAAAATATTTAATCCAAAAAGCTCTGTTATTTTATAACGGAGCTTTTTTGTTTTATATGGGGTTTTTCCTGCTGCTATTCCTGTTTCAGTGAGCGAAGCATTAATTTTCTAGTTGCAGTACCCGGATTTATATTCTTAAATAATATTCCATACACTTCATCTACTATGGGAGATTCGATACCAAGCTTCTTTGCAAGTTGATAAGATGATTTAGACGTGGCAACTCCTTCAGCTACCATTTTCATTTCATTCAATATAGTTTTAAGCTTCTTTCCCTGTCCTAACTGAAAGCCTACAGACCTGTTTCTTGAGTGCAGCGAGCCGCATGTGACCACTAAATCGCCTAAGCCTGATAATCCATAGAACGTTTCCCTCTTAGCGCCTAATTTCATTCCCAACTTCATAATTTCATTTAAGCCCCGTGTAATTATGGCAGCTTTAGTATTGTCACCGAAACCTGCGCCGTCAGAGATACCTGCAGCTATGGCTATAACATTTTTTAATGCTCCGCCGACTTCCGTACCGATTAAATCCGAAGTTGTGTAGCATCTGAAATACTCATTTGAAAAAATTTTCTGAACAGTGTGAGCAATCTTTTCACTCTCGCAGGCAGCAACTACTGCCGTCGGAATTTTTCTCGATACCTCTTCTGCATGTGAAGGACCTGAAAGCGCTACGAGATTATTTCTCTTAAGTGTTTTAAAAATATCGAGTAAAATATCGGAGACGAGCAGAAGCGATTCATTCTCTATTCCTTTTGAAACGCTTACAACAATTTTTTTACTTATATCAATATCTTTTATGGGCTCAAAAACGGGGCGTATAAACTGCGTAGGTGTAGATACAACGAGCACATCAGATTTCGTAATGGCTTCAGATAAATTATTTGTGATATGGATAGACTTGGGAATTTTTACTCCGGGCAGATAATAAAAATTTTCACGAAGATTAACTAATGTGTCGAAGTACACGGGATTATATTCCCACAGAGTTACATCATATTTATTATGGCTGAGTAAAATTGCAAGAGTGGTTCCCCATCCGCCGGCGCCAAGAACAGAAATTTTTTTCAAAGGAAATTTGTATTAGTAATTTTTGGAAAATAAAATTAATTGTGATAAATATAAATGAA
>CALJIG010000083.1 GCA_937974175.1 uncultured Ignavibacteria bacterium | reverse complement strand
TGGTTATTCTTCTCTTACCTTATCCGGATTCCAAAAGGATTTCATTTTTATCTGAGTAGGATGCCAGCCGAGTTTTCTTGTAAAGAAAGCTGTAAGCTCTGCGCAGACTCGCGCATCGCCTCCAATGTATGCAATGCAGCTGCCGGATGATGCTTCCGGTTTTATCGAATAATCTTTATGTAATTTATCTAAAGTACCGGTGATTTTCTCTTCGAGAAATTCTATCGGGGCAGGCAGATGTTTATCTGAAGGAAGCGGATAAAAATCAAAAGGCTTAGTTCCGTTAATATCGGGAAAGAAATCAGTTTCATTACCGTACATAAAGCTGAATATTTTTTTATTTTTTGGAAGCGCGCGGTTCACTTTATAAAAATGACCGAGAGTTGAAATATCACCTATGAAAAAATAGGTGTCGGCTGAGTCATCAACAATGAGAGTTTTCTTAATAAAGAAATAAAAGTCGTTGCCGGCTTCGGCTTGTTCAATCCATTTTGAACCGAGACCCGATGAATGTGTACAAACGGCAATATCAATCGTTCCTTTTTCAGAATCAAAATCCCATATTGAATAAGAGCGGAGCTTTATATTTTGCAAAGAATCATCAGCTGCTTCAACTACAACTTTCATGTGCATACCGGGAGTGTAGTCAATATTTTTTATATCTTCACCCTGTACTTTTAAATGATAAGTATGACCGGCAATTTTCTCATTGCTGAATATAACAGCCTTAAGAAATTTTATTTTCGATTCTGTATTTATAATAGACATGATTTTTTATTATGAAAACAAAAAAGCCTGAAAGAAAAATCTATCAGGCAGTTTTATAAATCAAGTTAAAATTAAATTAGATTTTCTTGCAATTATTTCTCAATTATCTTGAATAATATTCGATAACTAAAATCTCATCGCATACAACCGGTATCTCTGCTCTGCTTGCAGGAATATTCAGGAATGTAACTTCCATCTTCGGCTTATCAAGAGATAAGTAGGAGGGCGGATGAGCAATTTTTATAGCTGTATTTATCAAAGGCATCTTGCGGCTTTTTTCTTTTACTGAAAGCACGTCTCCCGGTTTTACAAGATAAGAAGGCTTATCAAGTTTTTTTCCGTTAACAAATATGTGTCCGTGATTTATCAGCTGGCGTGATGCATAAACGCTGCCTGCAAGACCGCCTCTTAATACAAGAGCGTCTAAACGGGTTTCAAGAAGCTTCAAAAGATTTTCAGGTGTTGAGCCTTCTCTTCTTTTTGCCTCAGCATAGTAGTTAGACATCTGTTTCTCGCTGATATTATATTGATATCTGAGTTTTTGTTTTTCAAAAAGCTGCTTTTTAAAATCGGACATCTTTCCGCCCTTACGTTTATTCGGGCCGTGTTGTCCTGGTCCGTAAGGTTTGTTCTCCATATATTTTCGTGCCTTAGGGGTAAGCGCAACACCGATTTTTCTTGATAGCTTTACTTTAGGTCCCGTGAAATTCATTCGTTGATTAAATTTTGATTCTTTGGATTAGTTGTTTCAAATACTTGGTTCATAAAAACAGCTTCTGCAAAAAGCTCTTTTAGTTCAAAAAATTCCGGACGTGTAAATCCGAAATGAATATTGCTGACGGTAGTGCATTTTATAAGGATTTCTTTGCCGAGGTATGTTTTCATTCCGTTCTTTTCAATTACGCATTCATTAACGATTTTATTGAAGAATAAAAAATCCTCTTTGTTCATTTTCAAAAGGAGGTTCTTAAAATGAAAATGGTAAAATCCTTCATTGCAGGTAAAAATGCATCCGTTAGTTGATTCGCCGAGATATTTTATTTCATCTATAGCTTCTCCGGAATCAGATATTTTTTTATGGTTTTGCTCCAGCATATATTTCAAAATAGTTCAACTTGTTAGATTATTAACTGCTGATTTTTATTAAGTAAATTCGTTATCTATACTTAGTCTTAATAAGATATGCAATATCTATGGAAAATTCAAGACAAAGACGCACAAGATTTACTATTACTATTTGAAACGAAGGCTAACTATCTGACCGGAAATGAAAAAAGCCTAATGGAAAAAATCCATCAGGCTTTCTAAAATCTTCAAATTTAGTAAAAATTAAGCAGTTGGTTCTACTTTTTTCTTTCCGAATTTTTTGTTGAATTTTTCTACACGTCCTGCAGTATCCATAAGGACTTTCTTTCCTGTGAAGAAAGGATGCGAACCGCTTGAAATTTCAATTTTGAAAAGAGGATATTCTTTTCCGTCTTCCCATTTAATTGTTTCGTTAGAGTTAGCTGTTGATCTTCCTAAAAAAGCAAAGTCACATGTAATATCTTTAAATACTACCGGTCTGTATTGAGGATGAAAGTTCTTTTTCATTATACTATTAGTCCTTGTTATTAAATATTAACAACGTTGTTTTATACGAATAAACAAAGTAGCCATTTCATACGAGAATTTCAAGGCATGGGAGATTCTGAATTTTAATATTTGGGCGATTTAGAAAACCTCGAAAATAGCAATAAAGCGAACAATCTTGATTATCCAACGCTTAAAAAATTGCTATAATTAAAAAAAATTGTTTTTGTTTCGATGAGGTCTAAATCCTAGATTTGATGAACATTTTTATTAATGTAATTAAAAACGGGAAAAATCTCATGAAAGCAATTATCAAAATCTCAATTTTATTTGTATTATTGTTTTGTATTTTTTCGCAAAGCAAAGCCCAATACAATTATAATCAGGCGGCTGTATTTAACGGTACAAACTCTTACATAGCTGTGCCCAACTCAGCAAAACTAAATCCTTCGGCAATAACAATAGAGGCATGGATAAATCCTGCATCGGAAGGTGCTTTTAACACAATAATTGGAAAAAATCGTACAACAGGTTTTGCCTTTGGTTTAGGTAATGGCAAGCTGCAATTTATTAAAAATAATTTTACGGCATTTGGAAATACTACCATACCGTTAAATACCTGGACTCATGTTGCCGTAGCTTATGACGGAATAAACACGACTACTTATTATGTAAACGGAAATCAGGACGGAACCTCTACTGTTATGACAGGAGCAATAACGTCAACAACTGATTCACTTAGAATTGGTGCTGATGTTAATTCCGGGTTACCGGGATTATTTTTTAGCGGAATGATAGACGAAGTCACGATATGGAATTCAGTTCTATCGCAATCAACAATCTCTTATTACAGGTTCACTCCATTGGCAATAGCAGTACCTTTAACAGGGGGAGGCTCTACAAATTATTATAAAAATTTAATCGCAGCTTACAGATTAAACGGAGACATTATACCATATGCATTCGATGAAATTATGCCTTCTGCGAATGGAATAACAAGAAATATTACTTACAAAAATTATAGTGATAAATTTATAAATTATGTTGAATATAATAGTTCAGCTTACTTTGACGGCACACAAGGCTACCTTGCATCGCCGAATTACCAAGGACAAAACTCTACTACTGCCATAACTTTGGAAGCATGGATAAGAAAAATAAATATTGCCGGGCAGTTTATGGGAATCGTAAATAAAAGCGGGGGAACAAACAGAGCAGATTATTCACTATACGTTCAGAACTCAACTTTGTATTTCAGTACAGGTACATTTTTAGGAGATGCAGGTAACAGTTCTACAATAAGTGTTACAGCAAGCGCATTAGCAACTGGTCAGTGGGTTCATGTAGCTGCAACATACAATGCTGCAAACGGCATGGCGAAATTATATGTAAATGGTGACTCAGTGGCAGCTAAAACTTTTACAGGTTCACTGCCTATTCCAAATAATCCCGATAGTTTATTCATAGGAGGTTACGGCGCCGTAGATTTTTCTTCTTATAAATTTTCAGGCTATATAGATGAAGTAAGGAACTGGAAGAACACAGTCCGTACAAGCGCAGAGATAAAAGCGAATATGTACAAAAATATTGATTTCAATACAGCCGGTCATCCCGCAATTAGTTCGCTTGCTGTTTTCGGATTCAACGGAAAAAATTATAACGAGGTAGAAAATATAAATTTGAATTTTCCTGTTCAGGTGATGAATTTCAGAGGAACTTCTGTCATAGTTTCTTCCAAAATACCCGGAGTATCGAACTCCCCATTGCTAAGAGATGATGTTAATGATTTTGCAGGACCTAGCTACGCAGTAAATTATAAGAGAGTTTCTATACCTGATAATAATCCTGCCGGAGTGTTAGATTCCGTATATATTGGCAGCCCCGGGTTGGTTACTTCATTAAAGATATTCGTTCTGATAAATCACACCTGGGTTTCAGATTTATTTAGCGGAGGGATAAGATTAACCGGACCTACAGGAATTTCAGTAGTGCTGACACCAGCCGGTAACGGAAGTAATGGGATTGATATGAATACTATATTCAGCATGAGCGCCGATACAACAATAACATCTGCAACAAATTATTTTGCGCCTTTTAGTCCCTCAATAAGACCTGCCAACTCTTTAAGTGTTTTTACCGGAACACAAAGACAAGGTTGGTGGAAATTAAAAATAGTTGATGCATTCGTGGGTGATTTAGGAGTATTGAACGGATGGGGAATACAAACAACACCGCTTACCGGTATTGAGCCTACAGTTAGTACACTATCCGGCAAACATGAGCTTGCGCAGAATTTCCCGAATCCGTTTAATCCTTCTACCAAAATAAATTTTTCAATTCCGAAAGAATCGGTTGTAAAGCTTGCAGTATATGATATGCTTGGAAAAGAAGTTGAAGTGCTAGTAAACGATTTGAAAAGAGCAGGAAGCTATAGTGTTGAGTTTAATGCAGGAAGGTTATCATCGGGAATTTATTTTTATAAACTTGAAACCGACGGGTTTATTGAAACGAAAAAAATGATGCTGGTAAAATAAATTTGAACAGATAACAAAGTTGTTAAATAAAAAAGGCGGTTATGAACCGCCTTTTAAATTACTCGTTTTTATTTAAAATAATTAACGCAGCTATTACTCCCGGAACCCAGCCCGCAATAGTAAGAAGAAGAACGATTACAATAGAGCCGCAGCCTTTATCAAAAACTGCTAAAGGGGGGAGAATAATTGCAAGTATAACTCTCCACAGAGACATAATTTTTAATTGAAGTTTCGGATTATCTCATCTATGGTTTTCGCCCCGGGATAGAATGATAACAACTTTTGTAAAACATCATCAACAATTGCATCGGGACAAGAGGCACCGCTTGTGAGAATTATCCTTGATGGATATTTACGGGGTAAATAATCTTTTGTTGCTAACTCTTCGTGAGTGTGATAATTGAAATGTGAAATTAATTCATCCGAAATAATTTTATCAGCAGATGAAATAAAATAAGTAGGAAGCTTTTCTTCACAAAGCTCGACAATATGAGATGTGTTCGAGCTGTTATATCCTCCAACAACTACGGCTATATCTGCCTGCTCTTCAAGGAGACCCAATGTTGCTCTCTGATTATCGTGTGTTGCATAACATAAAGTATCTCGCGTATCGGCGAAGTGATTTTTTAAATGCGCTTCGCCGTGCTTCTGAATCATTATATTTTTAAGATAATCGGCAATTGATTGTGTTTCTGTTGCCAGCATTGTTGTCTGGTTTACAACACCTATCTTAATAAAATCTGTCAGCGGGTCAAAGTTCTTTGAGAGTCTTCCATCAAAATATTTATTAAATTCATCCAGTGAAATTTTACCTAGAATAAAATCACCAAGAATTTTCGTCTCTTCCATATCGCGGACAATCATTGTCGGCGCATTTTCTTTGCTGTGGGAAAAAGTTGCCTTAGTCTCTTCATGTTTATATTTTCCGTGAACAACAATTGTGTAGTCTTGCATGCCGAGCGTCTCTGCTCTGTTCCATACTTTTTCTACAAAGGGACAAGTTGAGTTATATTTCAGTGGGTCTATCCCAAGTGAAGAAAGTTTTTCTTCTATTTCAAGAGTTGTTCCGAAGGCAGGAATGATAACAATATCGTTTGGAGTAAGCTCTTTCCATGGGATGATTTGCTCGCCGTTAGTTTCCATAATGAATTTTACTCCGCGGCGAATTAAGTCATTGTTAACTTCAGGATTGTGAATCATTTCAGAGAGAAGAAAAATTCTTTTATCGGGATTTTCTTCTACTGCTTTATAGGAAATTTCTATTGCGTTTTCGACACCGTAACAAAAACCGAAATGCCGCGCTATTAAAAACTGCACAGGACCAAAATCCAGCACCGTGGGAGAATAATCTTTCTTCCGCGGGTCAGATACTTTGCGCGCATTTTTAATTTTGGATATAACGGGGCTTCGATAAAATATTGGTATCTCGAATGTCTTCAATAGAAATTATTAATGAAAAATTTATTGTATAAAATAATTGTAGGATAAGATTAATCCCATTAATGCAATTACAGCTCCTGAGAATTTTACAATCTTTTCGTTTGCAATTTTAGTTACAGCTGTACCAAATCCTATGCCTGATAAGTGAAGAACAATTGTAGTTAAAGCAAAACCTATTGCATACATTACTCCGCTTGCTGCTGCGGGAAGTTCAGTTCCGTGCGTATGTCCGTGGCATAAAGCAAAAACACCTACAAGTATTGAAGAAACTAGCATTGGTAATCTTACACCTGCAAGTATCAATACACCTAACACAACAACTGAAACTAGAATTCCAATTTCTGCGAAGGGCAGGCTTATGTTATTCATACCAAGCATTCCACCGACTGACATAATTCCAACGAAGGTGATTGGTATAATCCATTTTGCCTTTCCGCCCATTTGTGCTGCCCATATACCGACTGCCAGCATTGCAAGAATGTGATCTAGCCCCGATAGCGGGTGGAAAAATCCGTTTGAAAATCCTGACTGCGTACCAAGTAACGGATGCGCAAATAAATTTGTAGAACTAAATAATAAAGCTAACAGTAAAAGTATTTTCGTTTTCATGAGAATGGGTCATTAAGTTAACAAAATAAAATTTTGATTATTACTCCGGTAAATTATCTACATCTGCAATATCTTTAGAACGGCCGGTTGATAATTTATTTTTAACTAAATCATCACGATTGATTAAATCTATTAGGATACCGCTAAAATTATAAGTTACTTTCTTTTTGTAAGATTCATTAAAATCTAATTCTTTCAAAGATGTAAGGATGTCTATAATATTCCCTGAAAATTTTCCAAATCTAAAAACTTCATCTTTTACTAAAAAATCTTCATAAGTCATATTTTTAAATTCAGTCCCATAGAATTCTTCCAAAGTTGAAATTATTTTCTTTGCATTTTCTTCTGATTGTTCAACCCAGAAGTCGATATCTTCGGTAGTCCGCATATACCCGTGGAGGCCAATTGCATATCCACCTATAAGAAGATATCTAACCTCTTTTTCGTTTAGTAACTGAATAAACTCTTTGAAATCCTTCGGTAGTTCCATATTTAAATTCTAAAAGAAAATTTCTTAATTTGAGCATTACATTCATTCTTTCATCCATGCTCATATTTTTGCGCATAAGTTTATCAGCTTTATCAGCTTCTTCAAAACTTTTGAATTTTTGAACAACAAACTCTCTTTTCTTTTCCATAAAAATAATTTTTATTCAAATGCTGCAAAGCCTGTTACATCTTCACCGAGAATCAATGAATGCATTTCATGTGTACCTTCATATGTTTTTACGGATTCAATGTTATTAAGATGCCTCATAATCGGATATTCATCGAGTATTCCGTTTGCTCCCATCATTTCGCGAGCCATGCTTGCGATGTTTTTTGCAATCTCGCAGTTGTTTCTCTTAGCTAATGAAACGTGCTGAGGTCTTAATTTATTTTCATCTTTTAGTTTTGCAAGTCTCCAGTTCAATAACTGAGCCTTTGTAATTTCTGTAAGCATATATGCAAGCTTATCCTGTGTAAGCTGGAATGCAGCAAGCGGCTTGCCGAACATAATTCTGCTCTTTGTATAATTCAATACTGTATCGTAACATCCCATTGCCATACCTGTTACGCCCCATGCTATTCCGTATCTTGCCTGTGTTAAACAGCTAAGAGGTGATTTCAATCCACCAGATAATGGCAATATATTCTCTTCGGGAATTAAGCAGTCTTCAAATACTAACTCAGAAGTAACTGATGCTCTTAGTGAAAGCTTACCTTTCATTTCAGGAGCTGAAAATCCTTTTGTTCCTTTTTCAACTAAGAAGCCTCTTACTTTTCCATCGAGCTTTGCCCATACTACTGCAACATCTGAAACTGTTCCGTTTGTAATCCACATCTTTGCGCCGTTCAGTAAATATCCGCCGTCAACTTTTTCAGCTTTAGTTATCATTCCGCCCGGATTGCTTCCGAAGTCCGGCTCCGTTAATCCAAAGCAGCCGATAGCAGAACCGTTTGCTAATCTTGGCAGCCAGTTTTTCTTTTGCTCTTCACTTCCGAACGAATAGATCGGATACATTACCAATGAAGACTGCACTGATGCAAAGCTTCTTACACCGCTATCACCTCGCTCAAGCTCCTGCATGATAAGTCCGTATGCAACATTGTTTACACCCATTCCACCGTATTCGGCCGGAAGAGTTGGTCCGAAAATTCCCAGCTCAGCCATTTTAGGCACAAGCTCAGAGGGAAATTTCATATCCTGATTGTATTTTTCTATTATAGGAATTACTTCGTTACTCACAAAATCACGAACTGTATCTCTAATAGATTTTTCTTCATCTGTTAACAGGTCATCTATGAGATAATAATCAACGCCCTTGTAATTTTCTGCTGCCATAGTTGTATATTAATTAAGTTAAGGATTAAATTTAAATTTTTAATTTTCTGCTTCAAGAGCATCAAGCTCTTTATCGATTTTTTCATACTCCGCTTCTATTTCTTTTTTCAGATCGTGGTACTCGTCATCATTTGTATCGGAAAGAATTGTATCATATAAGTACGAGGCTTTCACCTTTAGTTTTACTTTTTCTTCTTTATCTTCTGCATCAGATGCAAGATTGAATAACTTTGCCGCTATTAATGTTTTCACTACATCAAGCTTTCCTGAAATGCTGAAGAAGCTTACTAACTGCTGAACGGGAAGATTGTTAATAAAATTATAATCCAGCCCGATTAAAGTTTTGCATCCGTTGGCAATCTCTTTTCTTATCTCATCTTTTACACCAATATCTTTCTTTAATAAAATCTTTGCTACAACTTCTGTGAGAGTTTCTAACTGCCTCATTAAAAAATCTTTGCTGATCATATTTTCTTAAATTATGAGTACATTTTTTCTATTTTATCAAAATTCTTTTCAGTGGTATTCATTTTTACTTTTATCATTGTCTTAAGGTATTCGACTTTTTTAACTTCGCCTAAATTGTATAGCTCACTGAGACCTTTGTAATCTCCTGCTTTTAATCTTACAAGAGTTTCTTTATTGTTATGCGAAAGCAGATCAAGAATTTTCTCCATCAGATATTTTATATTCATTCCTTTTTCAGCGGAGATGAATACTGAATGCTCATACTTATCTTTTACGGCTGCCATCATATCTTTGTTTTCAAGCGCATCAACTTTATTGAATACGTGAACAATAATTTTATTCTCAGCACCGAGTTCTTTCAAAGTCTCTTCAACAACTTCAATCTGCTCTTCAAAGTTAGGATTTGAAATATCTATTACATGAAGCAGAATATCTGATTCAATTACTTCAGCTAATGTAGATTTAAAAGATTCAATCAATCCGTGCGGAAGATTTTTTATAAATCCTACAGTATCGGATATTAAAACTTTCTTCGGAATTTTCGGAACGGATTCTTTTTTATTTACTGAGTTAAAACTTAAAACTCTTGTAGATGTATCCAGCGTGGCGAATAATTTATTTTCAACCAAAACATCTGAATCTGTGAGTAAGTTCAGCAAAGTGGATTTACCCACGTTCGTATATCCTACCAGTGAAATTCTGTAGAAATTTTTTCTTTCCTGAGATTGTGTCTGCTGCTGCCTGTCAATTTTTACAAGTTTCTCTTTAAGCATTGCAATACGTGTTCCGATAAGACGCCTGTCCGTTTCAATCTGTGTTTCACCTGGACCTCTTGCTCCGATACCGCCGAACTGTTTCGATAAGTGAGTCCATTGTCTTGTCAGTCTCGGCAATAAATATTCAAGCTGGGCAAGCTCTACCTGCAGCTTTGCCTGAGAAGTCCGCGCATTAGATGCAAAGATATCAAGGATAAGATTTGACTTATCCATTATCTTGCATTTAATTTTTTGTTCAAGATTTCTTATCTGTGTGAAGGCAAGCTCATTCTCAAAAATTACGAGAGCGATTTTATTATCGTTAACATACTCGGCAATCTCATTTACTTTTCCTTTACCTATCATAGTGCGGGAGTCGTATGTATTATTCGATTGGTAATACGATTTCATAACAACTGCGCCCGCAGTTTCAGCAAGAAATTTTAATTCGATGAGTGAATCTTCTGAATGGTAATTTTCTTTGTCGCTTTTATTTGAATAACATACAAGAACAGTTTTCTCCAGTTTCTTTGCGGTTTCTAGCATCATATATTTATAAATTACCCAAATTTCAAACGAATTTAAAGGCAATAAAGTGGGAATAAGTCTGAATTTAACAACAATATATTGACTTTGAAGGAGAAATTAAGAAAACTATCTGAATTGTTAATAGAACTCAAAATGACGATTTTTAAAAATCATGTTCGTTCCCAAGCTCTTTACTACCTTAAAAAACTACAACAAAAAGTTATTTGTTTCCGATGCAATCTCGGGCGTGATTGTCGGAATAGTAGCTCTTCCTCTAGCTATAGCCTTTGCAATCGCATCGGGTGTCTCACCTGAAAAAGGATTAATCACAGCAGTCATTGCCGGATTTATTATTTCATTCCTTGGCGGAAGTAGAGTGCAGATAGGCGGACCTACGGGCGCATTTATAATTATCGTTTACGGAATAATTCAGAAGTACGGTATGGACGGTCTTATGATTGCAACAATCATGGCAGGAATTTTTTTGATACTGATGGGATTTTTAAAACTCGGTACTCTGATAAAATTTATTCCGCTTCCAATCATTACAGGATTTACTTCAGGCATAGCATTAATAATTTTTACCACACAGATAAAAGATCTGTTCGGACTTCAGATAGATAAAATTCCCGCAGACTTCGTTGAAAAAATTCCTGTGTTATTCGGAAATCTGAATTTGTTGAATCCCGCTACTACAGCTATCTCGGCATTATCTTTATTTATAATAATAATTTTTCCCAGAATAACTAAAAAAACCCCGGGGACGTTCGTTGCTTTGATTGTCGGGACTCTTGTTGTTTATTTTTTCAATCTTAACGTTGAAACAATCAGTACAAAGTTCGGAGTTATTTCAAGCGCAATTCCACCGCTGACATTTCCGGTAATTACCTATGAAAGAGTTGCGGGATTAATTTCTCCTGCGTTTACAATTGCATTGCTCGGAGCTATTGAATCGCTTCTCTCAGCCGTTGTTGCCGATGGTATGACGGGCAACAGGCACCGCTCAAATATGGAACTGATTGCGCAGGGAACTGCAAATATTATTACTCCGTTATTTGGAGGAATTCCCGCTACAGGCGCAATTGCAAGAACGGTTACAAATATAAAGAACGGCGGTAAAACTCCCATTGCAGGATTAATACATGCTGTTGTGTTATTGTTAATAATGCTCTTCTTCGGAAAGTACGCAGGTATGATTCCTTTATGTGTGCTTGGAGCAATACTGGCAGTTGTTGCTTATAATATGAGTGAGTGGCGTGAGTTCAAGGCGCAATTGAAAATGCCAAAGAGCGATGTTATAGTTTTGCTGACAACTTTTTTTCTGACTGTTGTGTTCGATTTAACAGTGGCGATTGAAATAGGAATGGTGCTCTCTGCCTTCTTATTTATGAGAAGGATGGCAGCTGTTACGAATATGGGAATTTTAACAAGGGAGTTTGAAGAAAATCAAGTAGAAGAGTATGGTGATAACTCGATAGCAGGAAAAGATATTCCGAAGTATGTTCTTATATATGAAGTAAACGGACCGTTCTTCTTTGGTGCAGCAAGTAAATTCAAAGAAGCGGCAAGAGTAATTGAAGACAGAGTAAAAGTATTTATTATGAGGCTAAGAAATGTTCCGGCGATTGATTCAACAGGTATTAGCACGATAGAAGATTTTTATGAAGATTGCCAGAAAAATAAGATTACTTTAGTTCTTTCGGGAATTCATGCACAGCCATTGTTTGCTGCTGAAAAAGCTGGACTTCTTGAAAAAATCGGAATAGATAATTGCTGTGGAAACATTGACGATGCGCTTAACAGGGCAAGAGAAATTCTGGGACTTGAAAAGCAGGAAGTTAAGGCAGCAAGAGAAAGCTCTATTGAGAGATAAAATCTGAAATAGTCGGAAAATAAAGTGAACTGTAAAGCCACAATTTTGTTTACTTTAATTTAATCTAAAAGTTATATATTTGTTAAAGTTCTTTAATTAAACTGAGCGTATTAAATCCAAAAGACTCATATTAGCCGCACTGATAATAAGTGAAATTGTTACGGCCGTTCTCTTAACATATCTCAGATATAAAAATCAGGACATGCCACTGCGCAGTTTTGATATAATGAAAACGGGCAATATGATTTCGTTGTTCTTTTTCGGTATTCCCATCCTCATACAAATAATTTTATTTTTTAAGAAATATCCCTTAAATACAGGTGCGCTCTTCGTACTTTTTTTTCTCTCAATAATTTCCAACGTATTTGTAGTTACAACTTTTTATTTCTATCAGAAAGATATTAAGATAATCCTGTTTTCATTGAGTCTGATGATTAATTTTGTAATCACGTCAGGCTCGATAGTTATTATCACATCGCGTTTAAAAAAACTGTATGTGTTTAGAACTATATGGCTCAACCTTTTTTTAATACCGGTTCTTTTGCTTATTGTTTTCTTTAAAGTTTACACTTTTAAAGATGATGCTGAACTGTATGCAGATGGAGAAAAAAAAGCAGATGCAGGTGTTATTCTTGGAGCAGCAGTATGGGGAGGTAATAGACCTTCGCCTGTACTTCGTGAAAGAATAAATAAAGGTTTCGAAATTTACGACAGGAAAAATGTAAGGACGCTGGTGCTTACAGGAGGCGGTTCACCTAATGAAATGACAGAGGGTGATGTAGCAAAAAATGAGCTTGTGAAGTACGGAGTTGATCCGAAAAATTTAATTGTGGAGAATTCATCTAACTCTACAATAGAGCAGTTACAATATGTAAGAAATTTACTTTATACATCGCGCAACTGGAAAAAAATAATATTAATATCTGATAACTATCATTTGTTCAGGTGCAAACAGATATGCTCGTTCTATAATATAAACGCAGATGCAATTTCATCCGATACACCGCTCTCCACTGAAGGAGGAGTAACTTTCTGCATAAAAGAAAGTTTTGCCTTAGTTGAGTTTTGGTTTTTTGGGATAGGATAAAAGAATAGTTTAATTCATAATATAAATACTTAATACAAAACAAAAAAATGCCGCAAACCAGAAGACATATCAGAATTAAAGTGATGCAAATTTTATACGCGCAATCTATGAACGGTGATCCGATCGAGATGGTGATGAGAGACCTTTTATCAGATGTAGAAGATAAGGAGAATAAACAATTTGCAGAAGACCTTATTCATTATATTCTCGATAATCTGGCAATGATAGAGGAAATAGTAGATAAAAAAGTTGAGAACTGGGAGGCGGAAAGAATGGCTTATCTTGATAAAGTGATTTTAAAAATCGGTGTAGCAGAGCTATTAAATTTTCCCGAAATACCACCGAAGGTTACAATTAACGAAGCGATTGAAATTGCAAAGGATTTTTCATCGAAGAGCAGTGGAAAATTTGTTAACGGAGTACTTGATGCCATCCTTGAAGATCTCAAAAAAGAAGATAAGCTAAATAAAACAGGGCGCGGACTGTTAAATCTTGAGAAAAAAGGCGGAGCCAAAAAATAGTTCTTGAAGTAATTTTATTTTTTACTCATCTCATCCATAGAAATGAAAAATAAAAAACAAATTTTTTACTGGTCGCTTTTTGATTTTGCAAATTCGACTTATGCAGTAATTATTCTTGCATTCGTATTTGCAATTTACTTTACCGGTACGATTGCAGAAGGAAAGCCCATAGGTGATTTTTACTGGTCGCTGGGTATTAATATAGCGATGATTTTTTCCGCAGTGTTAAATCCTGTTTGCGGGGCGCTGGCAGATTATTCCAACAGCAAAAAAAAGTTTTTGTTATTCTTCACAATTCTTGCTGTCGTTCCGACTGCTTTAATGTACTTTACAGGACCAGGCACAATAGTCTTCGCATTGGTACTTCTGATTTTTTCCAATATAGGATTTCAGACCGGACTTACATTTTATGATGCCTTCATAAAAGAAATCACAGAAGAAAAATATTACAATAAAGTTTCAGGTATAGGTTATGCTGTAGGTTATGCTGGTTCTTTGATTTCAGTCGGATTAGTTTTCCCTCTGAAAGATAATCCTAATTTATTGTTCCTAGTCTGCGCAGTTATGTTTTTTGTTTTCTCGCTTCCTTTGTTTTTATTTCTGAAAGAGAAAAGACCTGCAAGAGAAGAGAAGGAAATTAATTACTTTACCTATGGCTTTTCGAAAACAAAAGCTGCTCTTATAGAGGTCGGAAGATTTAGCGATCTGAAATATTTTTTAATTTCATATTTCTTTTACATCGATGCAGTAAACACAATTATTTTTTTCTCAGGAATATATGCTGCAAAAACATTGGAATTTTCTATCACAGAGCTCGCAATATTTTTTCTTCTGGTACAAATAACTGCTCTGCTGGGCTCGTTATTGTTTGGATTTATCGGTGATAAAATCGGAATTAAAAAATCGTTGGTGTTTACTATTATAATGTGGACCATTATAACCGGAGCGGTATTCGTAACTGACGATAAAAATTCGTTTTTTATTATCGGAGCATTTGCAGGTACATTTTTAGGAGCTACACAGAGCCTTTCAAGGACAATGATGGCAAAACTTACCCCTGATAATTTAAAAACAACGTTCTTTGGTCTTTATGCATTGTTGGAAAAGTCTTCCACACTGCTTGGACCCTTAACATTCGGACTTGTATCATGGCTATCGGGTTCACAGAAGATGGCAGTGCTTTCAGTTGGATTTTTTTTCCTCGTCGGTATGTTATTAATAAGAAAAGTTAAAGTAGAAAACAAAACTATTACGGTTTAAAAAAATGACAGAAACAAAAGATACAGAGAATCTCATAAAACTATTAGACGATAACGACGAGTTTGTATACCAGCATGTAAGAAATAAATTGTTGGAAGCAGGCAACGACGCAATTCCTGCCCTAATGATGGGATTAACAAACGATAATCCGTTATTAAACGAGAGAATAAAAAATATAATAGATGAGATTTATTTTTCTGAAGTGGATGTTAAATTCAAAGAATTATCTGAAAAAAAAGATGGAATTTTAGAGGAAGCTGTTTTTCTTATAGCTAACTTCGGCTATCCTGAAATGGATATGAAAAAATATCAAAGTGAATTAGATGAGATGAGCACCAAGCTGAATTTATCAATCGATAAAATGAAACTGAATCCTTTAATACCACAGGATGACCCGCTGCAGATAATAAAAATTATAAATCACTTTTTATTTTATCAGCAGGGATTCAAAGGCAACACAGAAAATTTCTACGAACCTGAAAATACTTTTTTTAATGATGTGATGGATAGGAAGAAAGGTATTCCTATCAGCTTATCCATTCTGTATTTGCTAATATGTAAAAGATTAAACCTTCCTACATACGGTGTTAATTTACCTGCGCACTTTATTATAAAATACGTCGATGAGAGAGACGAGTTTTATATTGATCCCTACAATAATGGTATAGTGATCTCAAAAAGTGAGGCAATAAAATTTTTAAGCAGAATTGGATTAACAAAAGAAGACTTTGATAGTATCTCATTTTTAAAAATTGCTGATGATAAAGATATTATTAAAAGGTCATTGAACAATCTCGTTAATATTTATACTCGCTCAGGCGATACACAAAAAACCGAACAACTCAAAAAAATAATGAGCTATTTTGAATAGCGGCTATTTTATACTGCTCCCTAAAATAATAGCCGCCATGGAGAAAGGAAAATTATTTTCTATGCATTGTTGAAGTTATAGATCGTAATACTGATCTGAATTTTGTTAAAAGGAAAATATAATTTTGTTTTAAGCTGATAAGAAGAGCTTTCTCTTCTACCGCCATTTCATTTTTTTGAAGTTCCCATCCCGGATAAACTTTGGTTTCATTCAATATTACTGACATAACTTTTTAAATTAAGAATTATAAAATATCTCACGGCTTTTTGTAAGTAAGCCGTGAGAAGTTTATTAATAAATCATTTAACAAGTACCATCTTTCTGATGGAATTGTTTTCGTTAGTGGTCAATTTATAGAAGTATACTCCTGAAGATAAATTTGATCCATTAAATTCTATAGTATGATAACCTGCTGTATAAAGCTTCCCTGAAATTAATTCAGCTATTATTCTTCCGGTAACATCAAATACGGCAAGTTTTACATTTGAATTGACCGGAAGCTCGAAATTAATTTTTGTAACAGGGTTAAACGGATTTGGATAATTCTGAGACAAGCTGAATTTTCCCGGAACACCAATGATTACTTCATTAGTGAGATAATAGTATTTACTGGCTCCATTGTAATCAATTTGTTTTAATCTGTATGAATATGTTCCTGTTGCAAGGTTGTTATCTGTATAGGAATAACTCATTTCATGATTAGCTGTTCCGTTGCCTTTTGTAAATGCAACTTTATTCCATTCAGTTGATGGAGATTTTCTTTCTATATCATATCCGGCATTGTTAAGTTCGCTCTGAGTGCGCCAGTTTAATATTACATTGCTTCCGGAAACAGATGAGCTAAAAGTTGAAAGTTCTACCGGTAATGCACCGTTACCCATTTGACTATAAAGACCTGTTCCGCTTCCGACAAGCAGCTCATCATAGTAAAGCATATTTATTTGTGTTCCTGTTGGATAAGTGTATCCTGTATGCCACGTCCCTGATGCATAATCCCCGGATAAATAATAAACGACATTATCAGCAGCCACGAATACAGAATCCGGTCCGATTGTAAGTGCTTTGCCGGTCATCCCGGGTGTTATAGGAAATCCCGTTACAGAAAATGCAGACCATTTATTTGTGCCGGAAATTATTTTATAATATGCTATAGGGTGATTTACTCCTGCATCTGTTCCGCATGCGTAGACAGTATCGCCCGTAACACTGACAGCTAAATCAATTATTGTTGCAACTATTTGATAACCTACAGTTGTATGTGTGCCATCCATATTTTGAGCAGGTGTCCAGTTATTTCCTGATTTTGTTAATCTGTAAAGAGCAACACCTTGCGGAGAACTTAAATCGTACGATACTCCCACGTAGGCAACTGTATCAGTTCCTTCGATTGAGAAAACTATATCGTTGACATCAACATCCTGACCGTCTGCTCCTGCTTCAATGTGTATCTGACTCCAGTTAGTCCCTGCATTAGTAGTGTAAAACAATCCGCCTTTATTTGTAGATGATTGAGAGTATCCTGCGAAAACTATATTGGAGTTATAAGGGCAAACTTCAATTGCTTCTACAACACTTGAGCTTGCAAAGCTATAAGGCGCATCTTCTGCAGTAAACATTCTGTTCCATGTGCTTCCATTATTAGTAGTTTTATAAACTCGCACATTCCCTACATAAGCTGTGCTTGTGTCATTTATATTCATATCTGCTGAGTAATATGGCGAGCCGTCTCCGTTTGGAAACATTGCGTTTGACCATACAGGTGTTGTCTGATAGTTGTACACTTTTCTGACACCTGATTTGGAGGCTATCCAGGCATTAGATTTAGAAGTATTCATATCACAGTCATTAACCTGAACTGCTTCCACTCCGTTATCAATTTCAAAAATAGTCGCACCGGAATTTGTTGAAGCTGCAATTCCCTGATCGGATGTTAAATATACCAGTGTTGATTTATTCGGGTCAACAATATTTGTTCCGTCATTTGAATGTGTTTCCAATCCTGCATTGCCGAAGTTAACCCATGTCGTTCCCATATCAGAACTATAGCAAGCAGCAAAGTAAACATAATAACTTGAAGCTGTTCCGCCGCATACAATATTGGGTCCGTGTGTTCCTGTGATGCCTGTATTTACGGTAGTCCATGAAGTACCGTCATCAGTTGAGTTAGCGACGCTTTTACCGGATGAAGCCCCCCCGACAAATAGTTTTCCATCCGGACCTATCCCAAAAGCTTTCCATGTCAGGGAGGCTGATAATGTTGCTAAAGAAATGCTAGAAAAAGTTGTTGCACCTGTGAAGGCGTTGTAATCAGTCGATGATTTATAGAGCTTTGGAGCTGTGCCTTCTCCGAATGCATAAATTCTGTTGTTAGATTTGTTTATACATATTGTCGGATTAGACAATGATGCAATAGTTACCGAACCGCTTTCTGTGTAAACCCCCGCAGTACTTATAGTACCGTAGTGAAACTGAGTTGAATTTTTTATAAAAAACATATAAGACCTATAAACTAAGAGGCTGTTAATATTTCCCGATGAGACAGTATTAATAGTTGAGGACGATGGGTGTGAAGAAAGTAGTCCTGTTTGATGTATGAAGAACACATACCCTGAAGCACTATCGGCAGCAATTTTTTGAATTGCGCTTCCGTAGTTTGCTGAAGCATTCAGCCCGGGCATTACTGTAAAATCACTAAATGTAGTTGTGCCGCTTCCGCTGTAAACATCGGCATAGAATAATGAGTTTGCGCTTTCAGTGGAAATAAATATACGGGTTGTATCTGTAGTTTTCGCATATGTTGAAATACAGTTAATACGACCTCCGTAGATACTTTCCACTTCCGGAGCTGATAGCTGCGCAAATGAATTCATACTTAATGCAAATACAAGTATGAAAGCTAAACTGAATTGTAGAAATGTTTTGTTCATTTTGATATTCTCCTTTTAGAAATTTTTCTAATTATTTTTTTAGCATTACCCAAAGCCGTTGGGTTAAAAAAATAAGCCCGAAAATTTTCTAAGACTTTAAAGCAAGATACTCCGGGCGTTTCATGATTAAGATACTGCGAGAGCGGAGCCGTGCTCTGCGCGTATCCGTTAAGATTACGCCCGGGACAAACTTATTGGAAGTATTATCTGAGAAGCTTCCATGGGAGATGGAAAGTTGTCTGACTTGATGGGACTGATTTGTAAATTCTAAAATCATTTTTGGCTCCTGATTTTTTGTTTAACTACTTGTTACAAACATATCACCATTATACTTGCATATCTAAATCAAATAAATTATTTTTCTTGCATATAAATCTTATATTTTTTGATTAAACAATATAATAAGAATAATTCAATAGCTGATTTTAACTTTATTCTGCAATATAAGGCAATTCCTTATAATGTGAGAAAAGAGTTCTATTATAAACTAAAATGGAATAACGCTTCTAAATCTGCAAAGAGAATAAAACTCATTGAAATAATTGAGAGATATATTTCACAGAAGATTAAACCCAAATGGGATAGAGAAGCTATTGCTAAAAAAATCGGAGTTAGCAAAGAATCTTATTTTTGTCTGAAATGCAGGCTGCTTCAATCTTTAAGAGAGTATTACTTTAACTGGAAAGAAATCGAAAAAAAATTAACAGATAAAAATAAGAGAGAATATAAGACTGATTCCCTTGAGTTTATTATGATAAAAGTGAGGAAAATGGTGGAAATTGGTATGATGCGAAGAGCTAAGAATACACTCTTCAAAGTTGAGAAAACTATTTCTAGCTCAAAAAATCTGAATGCAGAAAACACTCTCTTGCTTTCCGAAATTTATGAGTATCTATTAATATATTATCACAGGCAAAGGAATAAGCTGAGATTTAATATTATTTATAAAAAACTTAAATCGCTTAGCTTACAAAAAATCCGTTTTACAAAAGAGCAAAAAAAACTATTACAAATAAGAGTTAACATTGGTAATGCTTTTTCTGAAATATTTTTAGTCCGTTCTGATAAAAGTAACGAAACTGCTTTACAAAATTATGTAGATGCATCAAAGCTGTCTAAGAAAATAAACAACGATAAGTATTATCTTAAAATGCTTTTTTATGCGGGAAATATTTATCACGAAACAGGAAAGATTGAACATGCAAATAAAATTTTTACGGAAGGTTATAATTTTGCTTCTCAAAAAAAGCTTACGAATGCAAGAAACGTTTTTCATACTAAATTGATGCTGCTTAGTTTTTTAAAAGATAACAGTAAGGCAGGTGAATATGCAGAAACAGCTGAAAAATATTATAGTTATGCTATTAAAAATCCAACCGATGTCGATTTCACAATGCATATTCTTTTTCACTATCTTCGCTTTGTTTCTTTTGAAGGCTACGGAGTTAAGTTTAAATTTCTAAGTGAAGAGCTTGTTGACAGATTATTCTTGTATCTAAGAAAAGCCGATGCAGTATTTAGATGGTATGCACTTGAGGCTGATAAGTATATTGAAGATTTACGTTTCTGGTATGAAGAAAACGGAGATGTAAAAATGAAGGTAGATGAATACGTTCTGAATTCCTTTGAAAATTTTAACTATGGAGCTTTACTAAAATTTGGTAAATTTTACAGTTACGACCAGCTGGCATTTTTGTATGTAACTCAGGTGGAAATTGAGTTCTGGAAGGGCAGGAAATGTAATTTTGAAAATGCAAATTATTACATAGATAAGCTGAAACGAATAGGAAAAAAAATAAGTTCATATTCCAATACGGGTATGCCGGATTTATTAAGGGTATGTCTGAAAATAATGGAAGAGAGTTTATATAAAAAATCAGACGAAGTCTTTATAAAATATCTTCCCGAACTAAAAGTTCTTTTCAGTAATCTTCAAAGCAAAGAAAAAAACTATAATCTCAGCAACGAATATTCATTCTTATATTGCACAGCTGAAATTTTAAATGTTGTTGAATTTAAACAAATGGTAAAATCATTCGAGAAATGGATAAGATTAAACCAACCGGGTATATTTGAAGAACTGCTTCAGGTGAATCAGAAAAAAATAGCTTCGTAAAATTATAATTCATATTATAATAGACTTGAAACTAGGCTCACAAAAATATTATTTTCAATCTGTAAAAATAAATTAAACTATGAAAACATTACTACTCGCGCTCTTCTCAATCTTTCCAATTCTATTTTTAAGCGCACAGGAAAACCACTCCTGCTGTGATGAAGATGCAGTGACAAAATTTTCACGACTCGGAAAGGACAGAAGCTTTGTTGCAGCACATAATGAACCCGGCGGATTTAAGTTATCCAATCCACAAGGAACAATGATAACGTTTAATACACCGGATGGAAAAACCGGAAATGGGTACGAAGTAAAAGCCGGAACTCCAACCAATAAATATCTTTTAGTTTTTCATGAATGGTACGGGCTGAATGATTATATAAAGCAAGAATGTGAAACATGGTCTGCGGAGCTTGGCGTAAATGTTATAGGAATAGATTTATATGACGGTAAAGTTGCCACTAATAACCAGGAAGCTTCACAATATGTTCAGAGCGTTCAGACTCAGCGCGGTTTAGATATTATTGCAGGAGCAAGAGATTATGCACCTGCAGATGCAATCTTTGCAACTTTAGGATGGTGCTTCGGAGGCGGATGGTCAAATCAGGCAGCTATTCTTCTTGGAGACAGATGCAAAGCATGTGTCATTTATTACGGAATGCCCGAAGATAATTTAGAAAAACTTTCAAAGCTTACTGCACCGGTTTACGGAATATTTGCATTAAACGATGGCCATATTAATCAGGATATTGTAAAAAAGTTTGAAGAGAATATGAATTCTATCGGAAAGAAAGTTACAATAAAAAGTTATGATGCAGCCCACGGATTTGCAAATCCTTCAAATCCTAAACATGATGTTACAGCAACAGCCGATGCTAAGGCGTTGGTTACTTCCTTTTTGAAAGAAAATTTTTAACATAACCTTTATCTCATTATGAAAAGATTTTTATCTCTTACGGTTCTGATTTTTGTATTTTCATCTGTAAGTTTATTTGCTCAGGACACAATAAAAATACTATCGTGGAATCTGCTGGGATATAAAGCTGCTCCGAGCAGCCGCGACCAGTACTTCAGAAAAGTAATTAAAGCCGTTGACCCTGATATTATAGTTGTAAATGAAATTGACGGGCAAAGTACGGTTACAGGATTTTTAAACAACGTGGCAAATTACTATACACCTGAATTATACAAACCTACAACCTATATAAATGGATTTGACTCAGATAATGCCCTGTATTATAAATCTGCAAAGCTGCAGTTTATTTTAAACTATGCTATCAGCACTCCGCAGGGAAGAGATATAAATCTTTTCATAATGAAAGATATAAGGCAGGATGTAACATTTAATGTTCTTGGATGCCACTTAAAAGCCGGAAACACTGCAACGGATGCACAGCGGCGTGCAGGTGAGTGCACAGCATTGAGAGTATTTACAAATTCTCAAGCTCCCGGTACATACAATATAATAGTGGGGGATTTTAATCTTTATGCTTCCACTGACTCTGCATACAAAGTACTTACATCAATAACACCGGGTAATACAGGACACTTTATTGATCCGAACCCGCTGACAGGTACATGGAATAATTTTAATTATCGTGCATACCATACACAGTCTACAAGAACAAGACAGCTTCCTGATTCAGGCTCTACCGGAGGAATGGATGATAAATTTGATTTAGTATTATATTCCAAAGGGATTGCTGACGGAACGGGAGCAGTAACATATATACCAAATTCATATAAACCTTACGGTAATGACGGCAACCATTACAACGACTCCATAAATAAACGTCCTAATACCGCAGTGCCTGATTCAATTGCCGATGCACTACATTATGCATCAGATCACTTGCCGACTGTATCGTTGTTCAGAATTTACAACGGAGTTTCAGTAAATCAGATTGGAAGCGTAATACCTGATAAATTTGAACTGAAACAGAATTATCCGAATCCTTTTAATCCTGAAACAAAAATAAAATTCGACATACAAAAAAGCGGATATGTAAGGCTATCTGTATACAATTCGCTTGGCCAAAAAATAACTGATTTGGTAAACCAAAATTTATCTGCCGGAGAATATGAAACTAACTGGAATGCAAAAGATTTTGCAAGCGGAATTTATATCTACAGGATTGAAACGGATAACTTTACGCAGACAAAGCAGATGCTTTTAATAAAATAATTTTCAATAATTCCTTTTATGAAAAATCTTTTTGATGATACATCTCGTCAGGAAATAATAGACCGTATAAATAAACTTACAGCTGATTCAAAACCCCTGTGGGGGAAGATGAGTGTTGCGCAAATGTTGGCTCATAGTATTTTACCTCTTGAACTTACTTTAACAAACCCTAAACCACCAAGACAAGTTCTTGGTAAAATATTGGGAGGATTGGTAAAGAAAATTCTGTTAAGTGAACGTCCTTTTAAAAAAAGCGCACCTGCTCCAAAATCATTTCAGGTTAATACACCACAAGATTTTAATCTTCAAAAAGAAAGAATTATTGAGATCATTCAAAAATTTCATAGGGGCTGTATCAAAGATTTTGTTCATCCTTTTATGGGTGAAATGACTGAAACACAGTGGGGGGAGCTACAATACAAACACCTTGACCATCACCTTCGGCAGTTCGGAGTATAATTAAATCAAACATGAAATACAGAATAGCTGCAAAAGGAATTTTGGAGCAGGATAATAAAATTTTATTTATACAATATTCCGATACTAAAGGAATATACTATTCTTTGCCCGGTGGAAAACATGAAACAGGAGAATCTTTAACTGATACTGTAGTTCGTGAGTTTAAAGAAGAAACCTGCCTTGACGTGAGAATAGAAAAAATTGTTATGGTAAGGGAATTTATTTCAAGTGAACCCGATGTAGAAATATGGGCGGGAGGAATTCATCAGGTAGAAACTATTTTTACCTGTACGTTACTTGATAGTTCTCAAAAAATCGGAGTACCGTTAGTACCGGATACAGGCATGCATTGCACAATGTGGATTCATAAGAGCGATTTAAAAAATTACAGAATTTATCCTACAAACGAACTAGCCGAGATATTAGAAAAGAACTCAATTACTTATCTCTTCACAAATTCTTAATTACTTTTTATACTGCTCTATATACTCTTTAATCTTCTGAATTCTGTTTTCTGGATTCGGATGTGAACTCAAAAATTCCGGCGATTTATTTTTTCCCGAAGCATTATTCAATATTTCCATTACTTCTATCATAGCCTCAGGCTTATATCCGCTTTCGACTAAGTACTTTACTCCGTATTTATCCGATTCAATTTCATCGTCTCTGCCGTATTTTAAATTTACCATTTGCCCTACGTATTGAGCAATCATTCCCTGGTCGTATCCGCCGCTTGCAACCTGAGTAGCCTGTACAAGCTGCTGTGTCAATTCGTGTTTTGCCATATGCTCCGAGCCATGACGGTTTATAACGTGACCGATTTCATGACCGAGTACTCCTGCAAGCTGGTCTTCCGATTTTAAAAGTTTGTATAATCCCATTGTAATAAAAACCTGTCCGCCGGGTAGAGCGAATGCATTAACGGTTTTATTGTCTGCTAACAAATAAAACTCGAATTTAAAGGGAGACTTACCTGCCTCTGTGCTTGAAAGAACTCTATTCCCGACTTTATCAATGTAAGCATTAAGTTTTGAATCACGTGCTTCTCCTCCCATTTCCTGAATGAGCTCAGGTGCAGCTTGCAGACCTAACTGAATTTCCTGGTCAACAGAAAGACTGACTCTTTGCTTTTCACCTGTAATGGGATTTATTTCAGTTTTACTGAAATAAGTTATTACACCAATGATGGCAATGATAACTGCTATAACTATACGGCCTTTAAAATTGTTCATATTTATTTATATCTGCTATTCTAACTTTTAAAATCGATATACCGTTCCATAAAAATTAATCTCCTGTAGAAATAATACCGTCATTTTCAAAAAGCATAATGACAGTCTTCTGCGGCGCTCGCGGGCAGTGCATAACACCTTTCGAAATTGTTATTCCCTGCATAGGATTTAACTCAACAGTTCTTCTTACTCCGTTCTCCTCTATATCCATAAATAATTTTCCTTCAAGCACAAAGAAAAATTCGTCTTCATTATCATGTTTATGCCAGTGAAATTCTCCCTCAATTATCGCCAGTCTTACAAGACTATCGTTAACCTTTGTCAGAGTATGATTTATCCATTTCTCTTTATTTTCTTCTACAATATTCCCAACATCGATTGTTTGCAGATGTTCAAATTTTATTCCCTGAAGTATATTATAGTTTTTTTCTTCACTCATAATTTTATAATTATAAAAATGCCGCGAATGAAAATTCATTCACGGCAAATTAATGCTAAAAATTTAATTAAGAACTATTTTACTAAATTCATTTTCTTTGTTTCTACAAAGTCTTGTGTAGTAAGCGTATAAAAGTAAATACCGCTTGATAATTCAGAACCGTCTACGCCGGCATTGTAGTAACCCGCTTTTATAAATCCGTCCAGATAAGTTCCTACTAACTGACCCAGCATATTATATACTTTAAGACTTGCAAAGCCGTCTTTAGGAATTGCAAATTTTATGCTTGTTGCCGGATTGAAAGGATTAGGATAGTTCTGTGAAAGCTCGAATTTAGCAGGAACTTCACTCCCCAAGGTTCCAATGCCTGTCGGTACAACATTGCCTTGAATTCCCTGAGCCATTTCTGAAGTATTAAGCGCTCCGCTGTCTTTAAAAATTATTACACTGAACTTACAGTTACCTGCAATCCATCCTGCATCAAGAGTAACATTAAAAGTTAGAGGGATAGATTGTCCGCCGTTCCATGCACCGGAGTTTACATTATCACCGGTCATAGTATTTACTACATTTCTTACTGTCCAGTTATGAACCCATGTTGAGCTTCCTGTACAGTAGGAATTTCCTGTCTGAGCATAGACCATATTATCTTCAGTAATAACATAGTTCACTTTGTATTGACCTGATAACGTAGACATTGCTGTTGCATTCAGATTTACGGTCAGCTGCTTGGTAACAGGATTATAAGTCTGATTTGTAATTGAGATTGCAACATCTGATGCCGGAGCTGTTGAGTACCTGTATTCACCGTCAGTGAAGAATGAACCCCAGCCGCTGTTTGTTCCGCGTTTTCTGTCAATTAATCCTGAAGGATATCCTGTGAATCCAAGTGCAGGAATAATCCCCTGGCCGTTAAAAGTTTTCCATGGGTCAGAGCTTGCTCCGTGATACGCAAGAACAACTGTACCCGGAAATAATTCTTTTAAGTGCTCAACTTCATGCTCTCCGCAAGGGCACCATTGGCACCACGTACCTGTGCAATACTCAAGCACAGCATTACGAAGATTTGAAGTTACTATTAAGCTGTTTGTTATAGTATCATTTGAATGATTCAGGTCAGAGCCGCTTACTGTGTATGATTTAATTGTATATGTTCCCGGAGTTGCAAAATTGAAATTTGGGAATGTAAGTACCTGCGATGCGCCGGGTGCAAGATTGCTTACAGGCATTGTATTTGTATATCCGCCGGGTGAAATTGTTGTTGTAACATCAAACGAAGATGATGACGTTCCGTAATTTCTAACCGATACTTTGGGTCCCTTCTGCTGAGGTGTGATTCCCCACTTCGGATCTGATATACTATTTACTCCTATATCACTAGTGAAAGGTGTTCCTATTTTCACATTATCCATATATAAATTATTACCGAATGCAGTCACTGCAGAGAACTTTACTTTGTTCGTTCCTACCGGAAGCGCATAAGATTTTGTAGCCCATTGAGAAGCAGTCGGTTTAAAAAGTCCCTGTGTAGGATTACCGGTTCTTAATGGTCCTGAAGCTCCGCCTAATAAAGAAATTAATAATGTCCACGTACTGCCGTTATCTGTGGATGTGTATACTTCAAGTTTATCCTGTTCATTAGTTGCAGGGGCATAAGCATGATCGAACTTCACCGAGTCACCTGCGCCGGAAACAGAGAAGCTTCTTGTGATTAAGTCGAAGGTTCCTGATTGATAATCGTAAAAATCGAACATAGCTGATGCAGAACCGTTTCCGTAGCCGCTGCAATAAGATGTTCTTATCCAGTCATAAGAACCTGTATGAGCAAGTGTCCATCCGGAAGGTGGGAAGGACGTATTTTCAAAGTCTTCAATTAGACTTACTGCAGCGTAAGATTTACCGCTACTAAAAATTAACAAGAATGCTGTCATTAAGAGAAATGTTTTAACAGCAATCCCGATAGTAGAATTTGATTTCATTACTATTCCCGCTTTTAAGTTGAACTCAATTATACAACTATTCTTTTTTAATTAAAAGAAGAATTTACAGGGAGAATATAATCCTTCTTAATAAAACACAGTCTTTATAAGAAGGATTACTGTACAACGAAAAATTTATTTTACCAATACCATTTTTTTAGTTTCAGTAAAATCACCTGATATTAGTTTATAATAGTATGTCCCTGCAGTAAGATTCTCAGCGTTGAAATTTATCTGGTAGCTTCCGGCTGTATAAAAAGCATTTGCGAGTGTTTGTATTTCTTTGCCAAGGTTATCAAATAAAACTATAGAGACGTTCCCTGCTTTATTGACTTCAAAGCTTATTACTGTTGATGGATTAAAAGGATTCGGATAATTCTGATTTAATCTGAAATCTCTAACTGTCTCAGAATTTTCTTCTATACCAATAGAGCCCGGCGCAAAAATCCTTGCGAAGTTTTTTGCAAATTCATATCTGGTTGTATGGCAGGTTGTAGTGTTATCCCAGTTAATTGACCATGTCATCATACCTCGTAAAGTAGGATAAGAATTCAGCCGTGTGTATGTAGCCGGTTTCGGACCAGTTCCCATTAAATATTTAATGGCTGCTCTTACTGTATCAGGATGAATAAACGAACCTGCGCCTGCCGCGCCTGTGCATGCAGGTAAGCCTACGGCAACCTGGTCAGCTCTTAGTCCTGCGAATTGTCCGCCTGCTGTATTGAATCCGTGGATGACTGCTTCAGTCATTGCTACAATAAAATCAGCCGTACCCTGATTATAAATTCTTCCGTCAATACCAAACATGCTTCCGCTATTATATAATTGGACGTGCAGTATATCAATTGAATCTCGCAGCGCATGAATGATAGGAAGATACGCTCCCCATATTCCGCCAAATGCTGACATTCCTCCCTGAACGTAGGCAGTTTCAGGAGCCATGGATAAAAACATTTTTTTATGATTTGTATTGCGGAAATTTGTCATTAACTGTTTAATCCCGTTAATCAGATTTATGATTTTTGCATCAGTCGGATTTGAAATTGTTCCTCCTGTAAGTGTAGTAGAGTTTTCCAAGTCTATATCAATCCCATCGAAGTGATAAGTATTTATAATGGAAGTCATCGAGCTTACAAATGTATTCATTTGTGTAGCATCATTTAGGATAACCTGAGCAGTTGCTCCGCCTATGGAAATAACAACCTTTTTCCCTTTGGCTTTCATACTGTCAATCTGTGATATCAATGTAGCCTGTGAAACTGCATCGGGAGTGAACGTCATATTGTAAGTGGTTCCGCCTGCAGGAATTGCAAATGATACCTCAATCACATTGTAAGTTGTATCAACCTGAGTAAGGTGAATGTATGGACTTTGCGAGTCCTGCCAGTTCTGCCAGTAGCCTACTAATGCGGGTGACTGTGCTAGTACAATATTTCCGCAGAGTAAAGCAAAGAGTAAAATGAATTTCTTCATATGTGGAGTTTAAATTTCATCGAAGATAAAAACTGAAATAAATATTTGCAAACAGAAAAAACCTTAAAGTACTTAAAATGTAAGTTA
>CALJIG010000082.1 GCA_937974175.1 uncultured Ignavibacteria bacterium | reverse complement strand
CCGATTTTATTTAAAATCTCTTCAATTTTCTGATAAATATCTTTTAGCAAATCACGAAGAATTCAGTTTTGATTTTACAGATGATATAGAAAAAATAATGAGAATAAGAGATGAAGGTGTTTTATGGAGCGAAGCTCGCTACAAAACATTACAACATCAAAAAATTTAGAGAGTATATTCGAAACATAAGATTTAGATAAATCAATCCACTTTTTAGGATTTTGATAATCATTAGTTATCGTACAGATTACATCTGGTTTATTATTAGTAAAAAAATTTACTTTAAATATATTTTTCTTAGGTCTTTTACCAAATGCTGAAAAAATATGTTTCGGATTTGTAACTCTAATACCTCTACTTCCCAAAAACTCATAGTCTAATTTATTTGCACTTGCAGCCCCACCAAAAGCCATTGCTTCTAATATATTAGATTTTCCGCAACCGTTTTCGCCTATTAGGACATTAAACTGACCTAGTTCTAATTTTAAATCAACTACAGATTTAAAATTTTGTATTTGAACAGAGTTAATCATTATAATCTTTTTATTTCTAAGTACAAGAATAATTAAACTGTAATATATCGAATATATTTAAAAATATTAGTTCATTTCCTGATGACAACCTGCTGTTTTTTACAAATACCAATATTTTTATTTCTAAAATCTAATTATTGGGAAGAATTATTGCTTTAATGTCTCATATATTAATACACTTCTTTTGCAATTAGTAGGTATCAATTCATCTTCAAAAAATAATTCAACAGCTTCCTTTAAATTCTCTATTAATAAATCCAAAGTTTTCCCCTGAGTTACAATATTAACCTCAAGGCATTCAGCAACGTAATATCCCTGCTCTCCATTCCTGACTACTACATTTATTAAATTGCTTAAGCTCATACTTTTAAATTGAAGTTAATTTAATGTAAAAAATCTTATTCAAATTTTCACTGCAATAGATAATTCTTTCCCTATACCTACTAATAGGGAACATATCCTTTTTTTACATTGACTCGATTATTATATTTTATTGAAGTTAAATGGGCAAAGTATGATTTCTTATTTTGCAGAAAAACCCGACCAAAACCCGACTTTATGCAATAGTGAAATAGCGAAAGGTGAAATAGTGAAATTAAACTCGTAATTCGTAACTCGTCATTTGTAATTGAAAGAAGAATCCGACTATTTTCCGACTTTATACAATAGTGAAATAGTAAAAGGTGAGATAGTGAAATTAAACTAGTAATTTGGAACTCGTAATTCGTAATTGAATCAAGAATCCGACCATCCCGCTGAAGACGGGACTGAGCTTCGCTCAGAAATCCGACTATTTTGAAGGATTGGATTCCCGCCTTCGCGGGAATGACAGAAGGAAAACCCGACCAAAAGCCGACCAAATTAAGAAATGAAAAAAATCGGTACCGAAGGTTCGACATGGCGAATTGAAAAAACAACAACAGGGTTTTGAAAATCCGACCAAAACCCGACCAAATGCAAAAAATATTTGGGTCTTGAAACTAAAAATTTGTCGCTGCTATCGCAAATCTATGTTATGCTCTATTACCATTTTGAGATTTATTAGCAGGAAGCTCCAGCTTTGGGTAATATGAATAAGCAGGGAGAAGTCGGTATCTTTTATTATAATATCAGAGTGGGTTACTGAGATGAAAGTTTTATCTTTAACTGTTTTAAAAGTAACTTCAACAAACTCAGGTCCGAATGGGAAGGCAAGTTTTTCGGGAGTAAAAACTTTAAAATGAGATTCAAGCTGAGTGCCGTTCTCCCACTTGAATATAAGTAGTCCGTTTTGCTTTGGCTGACAAATTGCAGCCTTCGACCACCACTTAGCAATTTTTTCGGCATCGGTGAAATACCGGAAAATTTCCTCAAGGGGAGCTTTAATTTCAATTGAATCGGTAACTTTCAGATTGTGTTGGGGCATTTTGATATTTCAAAAGGGTTAATTATTTGAATAATTTTTCTGCGTATAGTATTAGACATGATTGACATTATTTTTCTACACTGACAATAATTTGTTTAATGAGCTTTTAAAAATCTGAGAATTTAAACGAAAATTATCTTTTAAGATGGTATTATATTTGATGATAAAATTGTATCGTTAAATTAAACGTGAAAGATTACTCCAATGTGGAAAAAATCGCTTAACAATAAAAAGCCATTGAATGAAAATCCCTCAGTTAAGAAATCAGCTCCGGTAAGTTCGCCTGCTGCTGTAACTAAAAAGCCATCAGTTAATAAAGAAACTGTCAAAAATTTTGATGGAAACACTGCTATGACAAAAAATATTTCAGATTTAATTGGCTGGCAGATTAGTTAGCTTAAAAAACTGAAGAACTGTTAACTGAAATTCAAACCGGAAAAATTGAGTGTGAAATAAATAAAAAATGACTTCCCCCGGGCTGGCGCCCAAAAAGAAGTCATTTGTTTAGCGTTTCACCTCGCTTACTCTACGGATAAACTTTTATATATTTGAAACGTCTTAATTTTGTTGAAAATACTCTCCACGATGATAATAAATATCTGAGCAGCGTTTCCGTTATAACATAACTCTGCGCTGTGAAAAATTCGATATTGTTAACATAATTAAACAGATTAAATTTTATAATGTGAGAACTACAAAATTTAAGTGACCGGAAGTTGTAAGCTAAAAAATTTGTACTATAATAATTGTAATGGAAACTAAAGCTTTTTAATCTGTGCGGGAATAGTTCAAAATTACGAAATATCTTTTTAAAGGGCAACTGGTGATTTAATTAATGTCTCCAGCGATGGGGGTCTTCAGCGTAGAATTCCAGATGTCCGCATGCTTCACATTTATAAATTCTTACGGGATGCTGCGGAGCGCTGGCGTTAGTTCCCATGAATTTTGTTATATCATCCCGTTCACCTTTTACCCAGACGGTATAGTTAAAATTTATGGGATGGTCACTATTAGTTACGTAAAAGAAGCCCGCTTCGAGTTTTGAATTACATTTACTGCATGTTTTGTTGTCGTCCATTTGGTTAAATATTTACTTTTTATTTGTATATTTAAGATTTATTATATTCAAGCCGTCAATATAAAATCCTTCAATATTTTTATTGAGTAAGTAAATCTGTTCATTATAATATAATGGAAGCCATGCAGCATCTTCAATGACGATTTTCTGAATCTCGTCGTATATTTTCATTCTTGCTGCGTTGTCAGTTTCCTTCAATGATTTTTCATAAAGTTCGTCCACTTTTGGATTTTTATATCCTACTCTGTTAGGTCCGTTCGGAGTAATATTCTTACTGTAAAAAAGCGCCATGAAGTTTTCAGGGTCAAAATAATCTGCTCCCCAGCTTGCGCGCCAGAATGGGAATTCGCCGTTCTCTTGTTTTGATATTAAAGTGGCTTGCAGTAATTGTTCTATCTGCATTTCTATCCCGGCTGATTTTAACTGCTCCTGTATTGCAATAGCAATTGAACGCTGTATCTCTTCATTGCCGCATACAAGCGAGAGCTTTAAATTTTTTCCATCGGTATAGCCTGCTTCTTTTAACAGCTCTTTTGCTTTGGCGATATTATAGGTGTAGCCCTTTATTTCAGGATTGAATCCCGGCATTCCCGGGGGAATAGGTCCGTTTACCGCGGGCTTGCCTCTGTTCTTTAACACAAACTTTACTATTTTATCTTTATCAATTGCATAGTTCAGAGCTTCACGTAATTTTTTATTACCTGCAAAAGGTCCGGTTTTTCCGCCGGGCAAATCAGGTGACTGCATCATTCCAAGAAAAACTGTTTGCAGCCACGGCTGCTTTACCAATGAAAAGTTCTTTATACCGGCATCTTTCAGTTTTCCCGCTTCATCTGTAATTACGTCAAATGTTTCGGATGATGGCTGGTGAAAATCGTATTTACCGTTTTGAAAATCAAGAAACTCAGTTTCAGATGATTGAGTAAAAGTAATTTTTACACCGTCAAGATAAGGCAGCGTTCCGCCTTTGGAATCTTTTTCCCAGTATGCAGGATTTTTATCCAACACAAGTTCTTTATCGATACTCCAATGATTAAACTTGAAGGGTCCGGTGCCGATAGGATGATTTCCGAATGTTTCACCATAATGCTCAACGGCTTCTTTAGGATAAACAAATCCATACGTCATGGTAAGCAGTGATAGGAAAGGTGAGAATGCATTGTTCAGTTCTATTGTTAAAGTTGTATCGTTGATTGCTTTTAATCCTGAGATATCATTTGCTTTTCCTTCAGAATAATCTTTTGCTCCCTTTATCTTGTCACGGTAAACCCACATTCCGCGGGTTTTAGATTTAGGATTGTTTACTCGCTCTAAACAATATTTAAAATCTGAGGCAATGACATTTCTTCCTTTACCGTTTGTTGCTTTAAAACATAAATCATCATGAAACATAACATCGCTCCGCAAATTAAAAGTATAGGTGATTCCGTCTTCAGAAATTTTCCAGCTTTTTGCAATGCAGGGAATGATATTTTTGTTGTTATCAAATTCTACCAGTCCTTCCATTATCTGCTGAACTCCCCAGATACTGAATGAAGAATTTGACATTACAGGTTCAAGTGTTTCGATGCCCTGAGATATATTTAAATTGAATATCTTTTTATCAGATTCTGTCTTCTTGCCGCAGGAAAAAAAGACAAGAGAGAGTAAAATTATAAAGCTAAAGGCGAAAGATTTTTTCATTAATTGCATTTATAGATTGAGTAGAATTTTAGATATTGCAAAATAGTCAATCGAAGACTGAAATTAAATTCAACACTGATAAAAATCACATGAATAAGAACATAATAGATAACATAAAAAAAGCGCACTCGCTTACCAATAATAAACCCGATGAATATTTTGTAGCATACGATAACATCTATAAGCTTTTACAAAAAAGACTTAACGTAAATTTCGATAAGGAATATCTTGTTTATTACAGTGAAAGCGGAGAAGTTACGCGATTCGGCTATGAAGAATTTATTAAGAAAGCATTTAAGCTTGCAAACTATCTGCTGGAAAACGGAATAAGAAAGGAAGCACGAGTCGGAACTTTCCTCCATAATCATTACGATACTGTAATTTTATACTTTGCATGCTGGTCTATCGGTGCAACCGTTGTACCTGTAAATGTGAATGAAGAACCTGCAAGAGTTAACTATATTTTTAAGGATTCCAATACCAGAATGGTTTTCACTCTGCAAATGTATGAAGAAATATTAAAGGAAGCAGTTCATGATTTGCCGGGAGAGCTTGTACTTTTTGATACGCTGGATTACAGCCAGGAAAAAGACAGAGTGATGCAAAGACAGCTTGTCGATAGAGAAACTGAAGCAATGATTGTATATACATCAGGCACAACGGGAAATCCTAAAGGAGTAGTGCTTACTCAATATAACATGATGATTGATGCAGACGGAATTGCCATCTGGCATAAACTCTATAAAGATGATACAATGATGTGCGTACTTCCAATTCATCACGTGAACGGAACAGTGGTTACAATAATGACTACAATGTACTATGGAGGAAAGTTAGTTCTTAATCAGAAATTTCAGACCGATAAATTCCTGCAAAGGCTACAGGATGAGAGTGTAAAAATTGTTAGCGTTGTACCTACTCTTTTACAATTTATGAATCATTCCAATGAAGATGTTTCAAAATATAATCTTGAAAACTTCTCTCATATAATTTGCGGAGCAGGTCCTTTGACATGTGAAGTAGCCAGAAATTTTGAAGAGAAATTTGATCTAAGAATTGTTCACGGTTACGGTCTTTCCGAAACTACATGCTATTCATGTTTCATTCCGATTGATTTATCAATAGCTGAACACTATCAATGGCAGAACGGTTTTGGTTATCCTTCAATTGGAATTCCGATTTACTGGAATGAAATGGAAATTCATAATGAGCATGGTGAATCTCAGGATGAAGATGTGAAGGGAGAAATAGTTATACGCGGGCATAATGTGATGAAATACTATTTTAAAAATGACGAAGCAAATGCAAAGACGTTTGAGTTCGGCTGGTTCAGGAGCGGCGATGAAGGATTTTTCAGATATGATAAAAGAAGGAATAAGTACTTTTTTATAACAGGTAGAATTAAGGAACTTATTATTCGCGGCGGAGTTAATATATCAACTTTGGAAGTTGATGAAGTTATTTCCAGCTGCGAATTTGCGCAGGCAGGAATATGTGTCGGCTTTGAAAATGACTGGTACGGCGAGGAAGTTGGAGCATTAATTTTGCTGAAAGAAGGAGTAAAAGAATCAGATGAATTAAAAGTGAAAATTCTTGATTACTTCAGAACAAAATTGCCTGCTTATAAATCGCCGAAGGTTGTGATATTTACCGATACAATTCCGGTAACTTCAACAGGGAAATACCAAAGGAATAAAGTAAAGCACTTATTCAAAGAATTTAAAGAGACACAGTTTAAATAAAAATGAAAACAATAATTCTGGCTTTAATTGTTGCATTTATTATTCCTTCAGCAAATGCCCAATATAAATCTTTAGAACTTACCGACACAACAAAAACTGTTACAACAAAACTGACACTAAAATTAAATGAAAAGCCTTCAGCAGGCGATGAACTTATCGGGCAATTTTTCGGAGGAAATCTTGGAGGCATAGCTTTAGGTTTTGGTGCCGGATATGCAGGTTACTTGTTAACTAAACAAGGTCATGGCGAGTGGGATGGTGCCGGTGGAGCAATTCTTGGTTTTGTTGCAGGCCATTGCGCAGGAAGTATAATTGGTGTTTATGGTATCGGCTCTTCGAAAAATTTTACTGGTGATGTAGGAACTACAATTTTAGGTGGTGTATTAGGAACAGGTGCAGGAATTGGCACTCTCTTTATTGTTCAAAGTCCGGTAGTTGCCTGGAGCACTCTTGCTTTTCCTACTGCAGGGGCAATGATAGGGTTTAACTCCACATTGCGTTATAAAACTTTAGAGAATAATAATAAAAGCGAATTAAAAGACCTCGGTACACACTTAAAAATCAAAAATGATTTTGAAGTGCCTGTGTTAAAAGTAAATTTTCAGCTTCCCAAAGAATCAGAAATTTCTAAAATCCCTGAACGGTTTTTGCTTTCTTTAAGATGATTTCGTTGTTAGGATCAAATACAACCTGTACGGGTTTATCTTTAAATTTTAATTCAAAGCTTTGATTGTTGTAGTCGTTTTCTAATCTGACAATCTTGTTTTCCTTCGAGAAGAAGATCTGGATTTCTATAGGCATTTTAAAAAATTCTTCACGCTGAGTTTGCTTTACATTAAAAATTACTTTCCACTCATCGCCATCTTTTTTAATTTCATATCTGTTATCATAGACAGGATGATTTGGTCTGTAAAGCCATTGCTCGAAGAACCATGTTAAATCTCTGTTGCTATATTCGCTCATTAATCTTACAAATTCATTCGTATTAATATTCTTATACATTAAATCAGGATTTGTGGCATATCGTTTTACACTTGAGAAAAATATTGAATCCCCTAAAACATATCTCAACATATAAAGTATAGCACCGCTTTTATTGTAAGTCATTGCAACATCGAAAAGCACATTATTATTAGGTGTTAATGTGTCCCAGGCTTTATTGTAAATCGGCCTCCCCGGATTAGTCATTAAATAAGAATCAGCATTTATTTTATTCAGTCTTCTGTATTGAGTTTTACCTTCCATTTTTTCAGCCCAGATAGTTTCGCAATAAGTCGCAAAACCTTCATTCAGCCAGATATCAGACCAGCGGGTAGGGGATATCATATCGCCAAACCAGTGATGAGCAATTTCGTGTAAAAGCAAATCATCGTTATAACAATTTCCGCACAATGTTATTAAGGTCTGGTTTTCCATTCCACCCCATGGAAACTGATTATCTACTGTTGCAAATGCAAGTTTGTCGAAAGGATATGAACCGAATTTCTCCGTAAGAAAATCAAGCATCTCAGGCACTCTTATCATCATCAAATCGATTTTACTTCTCTCATCAGTTTTTTGAAAGTAAAATCTTATAGGAATCATTTTGCCGGTTTCAGGATTTCGCCATTCGATTACTTTCATCGAATAATGTTCACTTGCTGCTACAACGGCAAGGTAAGTTGCCATTGGATAGTCTTCTTTCCAGGTATACGTTGTAAACTTACCGTCAGAGACGGAATCTATAAGCAATCCGTTTGAGCCGAATAAAATATTACTCGGGACTTTTCCTTTAATTTCAAATAAGGCCTTATCATCCGGGAAATCTTTGCAAGGATACCAGCATCGCGCGCCTTCTGGTTCAGAATCAGTATACAATATTCCTTTGCCTACATAAAAAGCCGTATCAAAAAAATTCTTGTGAGAGTAGCTTATCCCTACTTCAAATTCTTCACCCGATAAATAAGTTTTATCAAGACTGATAGTTATTTCATCCTTAGCATGAGTAAATGAAACTCCGCTGATAGAAACGCTTTCAATTTTTAGCGAAGTGTTGTTTGCATTCAGCACAACTGAATTAACATCGTTAACCGCCTTAATCCTTACTATCTCATTAGCAGTGAAAATATAATTTGCATTAGGCTTAAAATTGTTTGAAAAATCAAAGTTCAGATTATAATTCAGTACGTCTATATTTTTATCCTGAGCAAATAAAGAAGAAACTATAAAGAAGAATATGAGAGAGATTTTTTTCATTGGTAATATTAATTGTAGGATATAAAAAAACCCAAGAAAATTCTTGGGTTTCTGTTTATAAGAATTTCAATTTTTATACTAATTAAAATGCAGCAAGTTCCTCGCATGCTTTTAAGATCCAGTCGTTCTGCGGTAAGGCAGCTTTTTCAAGATTCGAATGATAAGGAACGTGAACATGCAATCCTGCTACTCTCTTAACAGGAGCGTCAAGATAGGTGAAAGCTCTTTCAGATATTTCCGCAGCTATCTCAGCGCCGAATCCCATGAACTTTGAATCTTCATGGAATACAATCACTTTACCTGTTTTCTTTACTGAAGTTAAAATCGTTTCGATATCTAATGGAACGATTGTTCTTATATCAATTACTTCTACGCCCACGCCTTGCTTAGCCATTTCTTTTGCAGCTCTCATTGCCTTATCAACCATTGCACCGTATGTTACGATTGTAATATCATCGCCATCAGTTTTTACTGCAGCCTTACCGAACGGTAAATAATAATCTTTGTCCGGCTCAGGTGATTTTGCAAATCCCTGTCTGTATAAAAATTTGTGCTCTAAGAATAAAACAGGGTCATTCAACTGACATGCAGTTTTCAATAAACCTTTCGCATCAGCAGCGTTAGATGGATATGCAATATAAATACCAGCGCACTTTGCAAAAATTGCCTCGATATTTTGTGAGTGATATGGTCCGCCGTTAATATATCCGCCGCAAGCTGTTCTTATTGTAACAGGTGTTGGGAAAGTATTGTTCGAACGGTATCTGTACATTGCAAGTTCATCACGAATCTGCATCATAGCAGGCCAGATGTAATCTGCAAATTGGATTTCAACAACAGGTTTTAATCCTGCAATAGCTGCGCCGATAGCAGTACCAACTATAGTTGCTTCAGCAAGCTGTGAATTGAAACATCTTTTTATTCCGAATTTATTTGTAAGTCCTTTTGTAGCTGTGAACACTCCGCCTTTGTTATCCTGAACGTCTTCACCATAAACAATCATGTTGGGATTTTTTTCCATCTCTTCATGAAGAGCGTGATTGATTGCATCAACCATTACAACAGGCTCGCCTGATGGAACACTTTTTTCATATTCAATTGGAGTCTGCTCATCTGCAGGGCAGAATAAATAATCTTCCACTGTAGATGCATCCGGTGCAGGCTGCTGCCATACATCATCTGCAATTTTCATAACTTCTTCAAAAACTTCTTTTCGTATTCTTTCAGCGTCTTCTTTTGTTATTATATTATTCTCTATAAGAATGTTCTCTAATTTTAACAGCGGATCTTTTTTTGTATCTTCTTCAAGATCTTCTTTGCTTCTGTATTTTTCCTGTGCATCTGATGCTGAGTGTGAACGTAAACGCACTACATTAGCGTGAATCAATGTAGGTCCGTTACCTGCTCTTGCATGCTCAACTGCTTCTTTACATGTAGCATAACTTGCAAGAAAATCTGTTCCGTCTATATCAACTCTTTTTAATCCTACAAATCCTTCAGTTGCTTTGTAAACTGAACCGCCTGCTGTTTGCTGAGATACAGGAACTGAAATTGCAAACTTATTATTCTGGATTACAAATACCACAGGGAGCTTATCACGTGAAGCCCAGTTAACAGCTTCCCAGAATTCACCTTCTGAAGTTGAACCTTCACCGCCGCCTGCATAAGCAACTGCATCTGTTCCTTTATAAACTTCTGCCAGTGCTGCGCCTGCTGCTTCAAGGTATTGTGAGCCTGTTGTTAATGATGCCGTAGGAATTCTGAACTGCTGGCTGCCGATAGTCATAGGCATTTGTCTTCCCCCTGAAAATGTATCGGTTGCTTTTCCCATTGAGTGCTGCATCATCTGCTCAACGGTTACACCCATTGTCATACAAATTGCATTATCGCGGTAATATGTATAGAGCCAGTCTTTGCCGGGCTGCATTGCCATTCCCATTGCGACCTGAATGCCTTCATGTCCTGAACCTGAAATGAGGAATGTTGCCTTGCCTTGCTTTATTAATGTATCGACTCTGTCATCGTTCAGACGTGAGCGGAGCATAATCATATATGCTTCTTTCAGCTGAACTTCTGAGAGACCGTGAAACTTATCTTTGTCTTTTGTTTCTTTAGAAGAGGATTTTGGTTTTTTAGTGCCGTTTTTTTTGCTATCGGAATTCACAAGAATATCCGCCATTTGCGTATCGCTCATGCTTTGGTTTTAATTAATATAAAATAAACGTGAACCTTAAATATAACAGTTTTGAATGTTTATTGAAAGATATTTTGAGAAGATGCTCAAAAGATACAATTTTTACTTATGAACTTTTTAACATAGAATTGAGGATAAAAATTGCGAACCGGTTTATCACAATTCCACATTTTATAATGTTTTAAAAAAGTAGCATAATAGTCGCATTTTCCGTTCAGTTCCAAATTTCAAGTTTCGAGTTACAAGTTTTCATTTTGTATTTGGTCGGAAAATAGTCGGATTCTTCTTTTGAATTAAAAATTCCAAATTACGAATTACGAGTAAAATCCTATTTTTTCTTTTTACCTTTTTCACTATTTAAAATTTGAAATAAGTCGGATTTTGGTCGGATTCCTGCACCGTTGTTATTGTTTTTTCAATACCAACAATTTTCATTTTTGTATTTGGTCGGAAAATAGTCGGATTCTTCTTTCAATTGCGAATTACAAATTGCGAATTACGAGTGAAATCCACTTTTTCTCTTTTTAACTTTTCACTTTTTAAAATTTGAAATAAGTCGGATTTTGGTCGGATTCCTGCACCGTTGTTATTGTTTTTTCAATACCAACAATTTTCATTTTTGTATTTGGTCGGAAAATAGTCGGATTCTTCTTTCAATTGCGAATTACAAATTGCGAATTACGAGTGAAATCCACTTTTTCTCTTTTTAACTTTTCACTTTTTAAAATTTGAAATAAGTCGGATTTTGGTCGGATTCCTGAACCGTCGTTATTGTTTTATCAATACCAACAATTTTCATTTTTGATTTTGGTCGGAAAAAAGTCGGATTCTTCTTTTGAATTAAAAATTCCAAATTACGAATTATGAGTTAAATCCTATTTTTTCCTTTTTAACTTTTTCACCATTTAAAATTTGAAATAAGTCGCATTATTGTCATATTTTATCTTATGCTTTCTATGATGTTTAGAAATATAATAACACTTTAAATATAATAAGAATAATTCTGGGAGGAAAGTAAATGCTCCCTATTAGTAGGGATAGGGAGAAAAATTAGCATATCGTTCAATGTTTCAGTTACAATTCTTTGAAATTTTTTTACAATAGGAAGAGGAAAAAAATTGCAGGATTTATTTTCTAGTTTTGAAGTATTGTATACAATTATTAATAAATTGTTTATATTTTGAGCTATGTTAGAAAAATTAAAGAAATTACGGATATTATTGTTCAAAAAACAATATTCTGGGAATAATACTTTTGATCAAGATATTCATGATTCACTTGAAAATCTTTTATTAGAACTTGCCCTTCACACGGATTATCAAGAATCATTGAAAGTTAGAAATATTTTGATTTCGGTGTTGGAAGAAAATGAAACTTATTCCGTTGGTTTATTAATAATGCTATTAGTAAATGATCTAAACAATTTGGTTAATGTTGACAAGAAGGAATATTCTCTTGAATTAGAGTATAAAGATGAAAACGTAAATGAGTTTAGTCTGCTTTATAAAGACATACTAATAGATTTAAGTAATAAACCAAAACATAGATTAAGTGATAGTGATGCTATTAATTTGACTTTATCAGAATCTAAAATGACAGAATTTATGTTTTTTTTAATTTCTGTTATAGAAAATTCGTCTAATAAATTAAAATATGAAACAAATGAAATAGTTTTTTATCACAATACTTTATTCATAATTAACAATTTAGCAACAAAGTTAAATAAAAAGGAATACTTCTACTTAACTGCAACTTTAGTTATTGATCTTTTAAACATTAGTAAAGAATACCAACTTTCACGGGATTTTGTCGAAGAATTTGTTTTTGATTCCTTAAAAAATGGTGATACTGAATTTGGTTATTACAACTTGTTACATGTGTATCATGGACAACATAGTATAGTTGCGGCGTTAGTATTTGGAGTTGCATTAATTAAAAAAATTATCGTAAAAGGTGAGATTACCACAGTTTTTTTATACAGAGTATTGACGACTTTGCAAAAAGTTTTTCGAGATATACATTTGCATGATATTGAAACAAACATTTTTAATTTTATCAAAAAAAATTTAAATTTAAATGTTTTCGAAAAAAATGAGATTACTTTTATTCATTTTATGTCCATGTTAAAAGAAGAAGATCACAACTTAATAAAAGAGGTCTCTTTATTTTTAAATACTGAAAAGGAAAATTTACTTTCAATTAGACCTAAGGATAACGCAACAAGGTGGTTAAGTTTACTTTACAACTTAAGATTGGTTTTTAAAGAACATAATCTGAGTGAAATTGAAGACTTCATTATTCTATTTGAACGTGTGATTACTGAAGATGAAATCAGTTATTTAAAGAGATCAACATTTTTGGATGAAAATTTAATTGAAGTTTTCATTGATACTTTAATTTCTGTTTCAAGATCTAGGTATAAGGAAGATGTTGTTAAAGAAATCACAAATTTTTTAATTTTTGCTAATAGATTAATTTTAAAAAGCCATAGAGAACAAAACAAGCTAGAATTTTTATTGGCAATGTTGGTTAAATCAGATATTAGTTTCCATTTTGAGGAGAAGGAAAATTTTCCTAATGGCCTAAGAGTTATTAGTCATGAAATTGAAGATAAAACGATAGAGGAGAAAAAACAATTTTTTCAAAATTATGAACGTTATTTTATAGAAAATATTTCATCAATTGGAAACTGCACAGTCCTATTTTTAGTGGAATCTAATTCTAAAATTTTTCAAGTAATGTTCAGCGATTCAAAATTTTCTGAAATTAATATATTAAACTGGGACTTTGAAAGAATAGAAGAACTTTTTACAAAAATTTCTACAAAACTAAGATTTGTTGAATCAGATTTCATAGAAGATCAAGAAGATAAATTAGAATTTATCCGCTCGATATTAGAAAAATACAGAATACATTCCATTGGAACTGAAATTTTATTAATTAAAGATATTAATTTAAGTAGTTTTCCTCATAATTTACTTTTGGATATAAATGGAGAATTTGTTTCTCTTAATAATCCCATAACTAATGTATTATCTTCAGAGTGGTTAATTATTGAGAACAGGAAAGGAATTAAACTAGCAGACTTAAAAACTTCATTTTGGATACCTGTAGAAGAGGGTGATTTTGCATTAAATAGTCTATTTCAAAAGTTGGAGAGAACATGTAACTCATACGAAATAGAGACGACTACTTCAACAATTCCTAAGATACCTATCGAAGGTGAAATTAATATAATTGCAGCTCATGGGGGAGTAGATTTACCGAATTCAAATTATGTTTTTAGTAATGGCGTTCCTATTGGAGAATTCGAAAAAATTATAGGAGAAGGAAAAATTTTGATTTTATTTGTGTGTCATTCGGGTACTATGAAAAAAGAAATTTTTAGTCAAAAAGTTAATTCTTTTATAAGATATTTTTTAGATTTAGGTTATTCATCTATTATTGCTCCATATTGGTCACTTAATATTAATATACCTCCAATTTGGCTCCCGGAGTTTTTGGAACAACTTAAAAATGGATCTACAGTATCAGTTGCATTATTTAATGCAAATAAAAAAGTTTATGAGGTATATAAAGATCCTGGAGCGTGGGCATGTATACATTTATTTGGAAACCCTTACATATCATTATAAAAATTTTTAATACTCCCTCACCTTTTCACCTAAATCAAAAACCTGTGTATCTTTTTTGCTTTGTACAATGCTTTGTGCAATTGCAGAGCGCATGCCGCCGGCACAATGAATAACAATCGGTTTATCGGTTTTTATTTCATCGAGCCTTTCTCTTAACTGGTTAAGCGGTATAAACTCGCTTTTTTCAAAAATTACCCTGTCTCTTCTCTCACCGAAATTTCTTACATCAAGAATATTAAAGAATGACGAATTTTCTTTGAAGGCTTCGTAATCAAATTCTGATACTTTTTCATTTGCATTATCGGGATTTGTTAATGCGCCTTTAATCAATCCTTCGTAACCTATCTTAGCAATTCTTCTTATAAGCTCATTACATTTCTCTTCGCTTTCGCAAATCAGGTAAAAATTTTCATCGGGACCTACAATAGCGCCAAGCCACGTTTCAAAACTTTTACAGTCAGGAATATTTATAGAACCCTTCAAATGTCCTTTACCGTAATTTTCTTTTGAACGCGAATCAACTACTAAAATATTCTCTTCAAGTTTTGAATTTTTATCTAACATAGGAACAGCAGCTATACTTGCTTCGAAATCAGGCGCGCCTTTTCTGTTTAGCTCAACTGAGTTCCCGAAATATTTCGGAATCATAGGCTGATCCTGCAAAAGAGTTTCTACAAATTTTTCTTCGCTCATAGGCTGAAGAGCGTAATTTTCTTTTCTTTGTTGACCGATTGTACTGACACGTTCCTGACTTAATGCTTTGCCGCATAGCGAACCTGCGCCGTGAGCGGGATAGACAAGAACATCATCGGAGAGTTTCAATAATTTTTCATGAATACTATCATACATCATTCTCGCGAGGTCCTGACGGGCTTTTTGAATTGCTCCTGCATTTTCACGAAGGTCAGGTCTTCCCACATCTCCTATGAACAATGTATCGCCGGAGGCGAGCGCATAATCTTTTCCGTCTTCATCCGTAATAATTACACTTATGCTATCAGGTGAATGTCCGGGAGTATTTATAGCTCTTAACTTAATTTTACCGATGGAAATTGTATCTCCTTCATCAAAGGGAGTGAAATCATATAACGGATTTAACAAACTGCTCACGTAAATACCTGCTCCCGTTTTTTTGCTGATTTCAACGTGTGAGCTTACAAAGTCAGCATGCGGATGAGTTTCTATAACAGCTTTTATAGTCGCATTATTCTTTTCTGCGTATTGAAAATACGGATGCGGGTCGCGGGCAGGATCAATCAATGCAATTTCGTTTTCACTTAAGATAGCATACGATGCATGAGCAAGATTCTCATCGTAGAATTGTTCAATTTTCATTGGGGTTAATCTTTAATTTTTTTTTCAATACTCAGTACCCACTACACAATACTATCAATTACTTTACGAATTCTAAATTATTAGCTTCCCAGCCGATAATTCCATTATCCAGATTGTATACTTCATCGAATCCCATATTTTTCATCATATCCATTGTTTGCCCGCTTCTGTTTCCTGAGCGGCAGTAAACGAGGTACACTTTATTCTTGTCAAGTTTTTCCAGCTGAGCCTGGAAGTCGGCAGCGTAGAAGTCCAATTGCATAGAGTGAGCGATTTTTTTATCATTATGCTCTTCAGGTGTGCGGACATCTAAGATAACGTACTCTTCGTTCTGCATTTTCTCTTTAAAAGAGTGGCTGTCTATGTGTTTATGAGGCATTTTAGTTTTTATTAAATTTTTATTCTGAATTACATTGAAAATACAAATAATTTTTCGGAATTTTGATTTACTTAGAAATACACATAAGTTCAGCTTATTTTATCCGGAAGGGTGGGTGAGTGGCTGAAACCAACGGTTTGCTAAACCGTCTTAGGGAGTAAATCCTTAACGAGAGTTCGAATCTCTCCTCTTCCGCAAAATTAAAGTCTTTGCATTTCTCTGCAAAGACTTTTTTGTTTTTAAAGTGGCTGAAACCAATCCCGATATAATCGGGACTATACCGTCTTAGTTCGCCGCGGCGAATTAACGAGAGTTCGAATCTCTCCTCTTCCGCAAAGCCATTGAGGAAACTTAATGGCTTTTTTGTTTTGTGAAGTACGTTGTTCCTAAATGGAGTTTTACACATATTCTATAAGTATTATTACTTACGAATTATTATGAAACGAAATAGATTGTTTTACGGAATTTTGATTGTGCTTACAATTGCTTTAGGATTGTTCTCACGAAAAATTGCTTACCCATACTTACCTGAAATTGTAAATGAATATCTCGGAGATGCTATCTGGGCTTCGATGATATTCCTGATTTTCAGATTTATTTTCTTCAATAAAGATACCAGATACATAGCAATTATTTCTTTGGTGTTTTGTTTTTTAATTGAAATAAGTCAGTTGTATCATGCACCATGGATTGATGCAATAAGAACTACAACGCTTGGCGGACTTGTATTTGGCTACGGATTTTTATGGAGCGATTTGCTCGCTTATTATATAGGTGTACATTTTGCCGCCACTTTCGAACTCTATATCCTAAGAAGGAAGCAATACAATTTAGCTTTTGCTTAAATAAATTTTAAGCTGCCGCTGCAGGATTATATTTGTTTCTATAAGCAACAGGTGATAATCCCGTAATTCTTTTGAAAATAATTCTGAATGCTTTAGGGTCAGCATAACCAACGTTATACATCACTTCATTTACATTTTCATTGGTTGATTCCAGACTTTTCTTAGCAGCTTCTATTTTTACTCGCTGAATGTATTCAGTAATTGTATTTGAAGTGGCGTGTTTAAATCTTCTCTCAAGACTTCTTCTGCTTAGCGCAAATTCTTTCGCCAGTTCATCTACAGAAAGTTTTCCGGAAAAATGCGCTTCTATATAATTCTGAACTTTTTTAACCGCTTCATCTTCGTGCGATTTTTGTCCCTGAAATATTATGAAAGGGGACTGGCTAATTCTGTCGATATCTATCATGAAAGCCTTCGCCATAACAATAGCTATATCCCGTCCCGCAAATTTTTCTACTAAATACAAATTCAAATTTAAGAAAGAGTATGCTCCGCCGCTTGTATAGATTCCATCATCTTCAGTCATAATTTTATCGTCCTGCAAATTTGCATCCGGGAACATTGCCCTGAATTCATTTGCAAATCTCCAGTGAGTTGCGCATTGCTTTCCCTTTAATAATCCTGTGCCGGCAAGGAAGAATGTAGCAATGCAAAAGGAGACAATTTCTGCGCCGCCTCTGTATTGCTGAATTATCCATGGCACGAATTCTTTATTCTGTTCCATAACCTCTTCTGCCGGTCCATGAATCGCAGGGATAATAATTAAATCAGTTTTAGGTAAATCCTTTATCAATACATCAGGACTTATTTTGAATAAGCCGTTTCTTTGAGGAGTTTCCTTAGAAATACCAACAAGCTGCACATCAAATATCGGTTTTCTTCCTGTTGCAGAAAGAAAAGAGTTAACTTCATTAAATATATGATGTGTGCCTTCAATATTAGCAAGACTGGTATGACCGTGGGGGATGAGTATAGAAATATGCTTTTTCATAATATTTTGTATCAATAAAAATAAAAAAACTGGTTGTCGTATTCAACCCCTTAGATTGCCGTATTTACCTCTATGAGAATTAAATCAATGCCTGTATATTTGTACAACTTTTATAATTACCCATACGAAAATGAAAGCAAAGGAAAGTAAAAGAGTCAAAGGTTACGTTGATATGTACCTTATGGTAATTGCAAAAAAGAATGTTCCTGCTTACAAAAAGCTTGCAGCTAAATATGCAAAACTAGTGGTCGAGCACGGAGCACTTGAATGCAGCGAATTTATGGGAGATGACCTTCCGGCGGATAAGTACCCCGCATTGCTAATGTTAACGAAAAACGAAGTTATTATTACTTCTGTTGTAGGCTACCTTTCAAAAGCACATAGGAATAAAGTTAATAAAAAAGTTATGGCTGATGAAAGAATGAAAAAGATGATGAACATGATGCCGCTTTTCGATATGAAAAAAATGATGTACGGCGGGTTTAAAACATTTGTCGAATTGTAATAATAAAAAAAAACAAAAATGAGAAAAGTAGTTTCATTAATGCATATGACGCTGGACGGCTTCGTTGCCGGACCGAATGGAGAAATGAATATTTTTAATCTGGACCCGGATATGTACAAAGAAGTAATGGATCATATGAAGAATGTTGATACTGCAATTTACGGAAGAGTAGTTTATTACATGATGAAGAACTACTGGCCGACTTTGTTAACGAAAGAAAATGTTGATGAACTTAGCCTGAACCATGCAAAATGGGTGGAAGATGTTCGCAAAGTTGTTTTCTCAAAAACAATTGATTCAAATAAAGAAGAGCTGTGGAATAACACTATTCAGATAAAAGATAATATCAAAGAAGAAATAACTAAGATGAAAAATGAAGAGGGAAAAGATATGATGATATTCGGAAGCCCGAGCATAGTGCAGGAATTTATGAGGCTGGATTTATTGGATGAGTTCAGAATTTATTTAAATCCTATAATTATCGGTAAAGGGATACCAATGTTCAAAGATGTGGATACAACTAAACTCATTCTCAAAGATTCTCATGCTTATCAATCCGGAGTTACAAAACTAATGTATCAGATTGATAGAAGTTAAAATGAAAAGATAAAAGTAACGTACTGGATAGTAACAACTTTGTTTGACCTGTTCATACATGTTCGCATCTTATTTTCTACGGAAAAAAATGGAAAGACCTCAAACGGTAAATTAATTTTTATAAATATAAAATAATTTTAAAATGAAAACAAAACCTGTAAGTGATAGAATGTACTCTTTAGTCGTACTGTACGATATGCATACAAATTTTTTTAATAAAGCAATTGACGGAATATTGGATAAAGATGCTCAAAGCCGCCTCAATACAAAGGCAAATCACGCAGCCTGGTTAGCAGGAAGTTTTATTCAGGAAAGAATGGACCTTGCTAATTTATTAAGCGGCAGCGATTTGAAACAATCTGCAGATGATCTGTTTAAAAATCATCAGGGAATTAAAGATGAAGTTCAATATCCTTCTATGGCAGATTTTAGGAAAGATGCCGATAAAGCTGCACCGGCTTTAAGAGAGGTTCTGATGAACATAACTGATGAAAAACTCGACAGCGTATTTGAAATGCCCGAAGTACCCGAAATGAAAATGCCTTATTTTGATTTGATTGCTTTTATGACATACAGAGAAGCGAATCTTATCGGGCAGATTATTTTATGGCGCAGACTTTTAGGATATGAAGGTATTAAATACGATTAATTTAAAACTAAAGAAAATGGAAATAGTAAATAATAATTCAATCGAAGAAATAAAAATTCGTGAAGTTTTGGAAGACTATTGGGAAGGTATTCGTACAAAAGACGCAGATAGAGCAATGTCTCACTTTACTTCTGATTTAGTTGAATTTCTATTAGCGCCTCCTTTAAAATATGGTGGAAAGAATAAAATGGATAAAAAGGGGACAGACGATTGGTTCAATTCGTTTGAAGGTAATATTGGGTATGATATTCATGATCTGAAAATAGTAGCTTCAGAAAGTATTGCGTGGTATTACTCACTTATTCATTTAAGTGGAGTTCAGAAACCCCAAAAAACAGATTTGTGGTTCAGATTTACTGCGGGCCTTATGAAAATAAACGGGGAGTGGAAGATAGCGCATCAGCATGAGTCTGTTCCTTTCTATATGGACGGCAGTAATAAAGCGGCAACAGACCTTAAACCGGAATAAATTTATAAATTAATTCAAAAATATTATGTCTAAAGAAAATAATATTGCCGGAATAATACGAAATTGTTTCCGCGCTTATGAAATTAAGGACAGAATTTTACTAGAGGATTTATTGAGCGATGACTTCGTCTTCTCAAGTCCTTATGATGATTTTATAAACAGGGAAGAATATTTCAAAAGATGCTGGCCGCATAGCGCAGAAATGAAAATGATTACTATTGAAAAAATATTTGCAGAAGGCAATGAAGCATTTGTTAGATATGAATGTATCATGAATGACGGCAAATCTTTTCGCAACACAGAATTTTTTACTGCAGAAAACGGAAAAATTAAATCTGTAGATGTTTACTTCGGAAGAGAAACTTAAATTAAAAATTAT
>CALJIG010000081.1 GCA_937974175.1 uncultured Ignavibacteria bacterium | reverse complement strand
ACTGGCAGGAATATACAGCTGCAATAATTCCGATGTAGTTAATACGGGTAGTATTTCTACGATGAATGATGACGATATTTTAAGAGCAGATGCCACAGGGAGAATTTTAGGAGGTGATTATACAGATTGGTGCTTTCGCGATAGTCTTACACGAAGAGCCTTCGGACCGGCATATCCAAATCCCGCTAACGATTCAATAAGTTTAAACTTTTCTGTCCCTGAAAAAGATACTCTTTCTTTGTATTTTTACGATGGAAATGACTCATTTTTTGTTTTTAAAAATAATGTGCTTCTTCCCGGATATTATAATGTAAATTTCAAAGGTTCTACCTTCGGATTTTTTAATGCCTATAAGCGAATTTATATGAGAAACAAAAGAGGTTTATTCCCTGCCTCAACAAACTGCAACAACTTCGGAGATATTCACTTCAGATAATTAATTTTAGCTCAATGAAGGCACTCACACCATCCTCAGCAGAAAAAAAAATAAACGAATTAATAAAGAAAATTGCTGATGCTGACTACAAGTATTATACTTTAGCTCAGCCGGATATAGATGATTACGCCTATGATATGATGATGAAGGAGCTGGAACAGCTCGAAAAAGATTTTCCGGATTTGAAATCAAAGGACTCTCCCACAAATCGCGTTTCAGGCGAACCTACTAAATCATTCAAAGTTGTACAGCACTCAGTCCCAATGCTTTCGCTTGCAAATACCTATAATGAAGATGAGCTGTTTGAATTTGATAAGCGTGTAAGAGGACTTCTACCCAATGAAAAAATTGAATACGTATGCGAATTAAAATTTGACGGCCTTGCAGTCTCTATTGTATATGAGAACGGGAAATTAAAAACAGGCGCAACGCGCGGTGATGGTGAAAAGGGAGATGACATAACACAGAATTTAAAAACGCTTCGTTCCATACCTCTAACCGTAAATCACAGTAAGATAGAAAACTTTGAGGCGCGCGGTGAAGTGTTTTTTAAAAAAGAAGATTTTTTAAAAATAAACGAAGAACAGGAATTAAAAGGCGAAAAGCTTTTTGCAAATGCCCGCAACACAGCCGCTGGAACATTAAAGCAAAAAGATTCAAAAGCAGTTGCAACACGTCCTTTACAATTTTTTGCATACAACTTACGCTCAGATGATGTAAAGCTTGTTTCGCATTTTGATAATATGAAGTTATTGAAAGAGCTAAAGCTTCCTGTAAATGACAAGACAATTAAAGTTAATTCAATTGATGAAGTAAAGAAATTCTGCGATAAGATAGAAGAGACTCGTGACGATTTACCCTATGAAATAGACGGAGTTGTAATAAAAGTAAATTCGCTTGCGCAGCAGGAAGAGCTTGGCAGCGTTTCAAAATCTCCCCGCTGGGCAGTCGCTTATAAGTTCAAAGCCAAGCAGCAGATAACGAAAATAAAAAGCATTACTCTTCAGGTCGGAAGAATAGGAACAGTAACTCCCGTTGCAAATCTTGAACCTGTTTTTCTTGCCGGCTCTACTATATCGCGCGCAACGCTGCATAACTTTGATGAGATTGAAAGAAAGGATATACGCGAAGGAGATTACGTAAAAATTGAAAAAGGCGGAGATGTAATTCCTAAAGTGGTTGAAGTGATTTTAGATAAGCGTCCGAAGAATTCTAAAAAATTTCCTTATCCGACAAATTGTCCTGTATGTAATACTCCATTGGAAAAACCGGAAGGCGAAGTTGCTTATTACTGTCCGAATTCAGCATGCCCCGCACAGGTGCAGGGAAGGATTGAACACTTTGTCCAGCGTGATGCTATGGAAATAGAAGGACTTGGATTTCAGATAATTGAAATATTTATTGGCAAAGGATTTATTTCGAACTATGCAGATATTTATGATCTGCATAAACGCAGGAAAGAATTGCTTGAGCTTGAACGCTTTGGCGAGAAGAGCATCACAAATATTTTAAACGGCATAGAGCAGTCAAAAGAGAAACCATTCGATAAAGTTTTGTTCGCATTAGGCATTCGGCATATAGGAGAAAGAACTGCAAAAGTCCTGGCAAAACATTTCGGCTCCATTGATAAATTAATGAGCGCTTCGCAGCAAGAAATTAATGAAGTACATGAAATAGGTCCGAAGATATCTGAAAGCGTTGCAAACTTTTTTGCCGATAAGCATAACTTAAAATTAGTTGAGAGGCTCCGCAAGGCAGGGTTAAAATTTGAAATAGATAAGTCTATTACACAAAAAATAAATCCTTTATTCAATAATAAAACTTTTGTACTCACAGGTACTCTTGAAAAATTTAAACGAGAAGAGGCAGGAAAAATTATTGAAGATTTAGGAGGAAAGACTTCTTCATCAGTCAGTAAAAAAACAGATTTTCTTTTAGCAGGAAGTGATGCAGGCAGCAAGCTTGATAAGGCAAAATCGCTAGGAGTAAAAATTCTCGATGAAGATGAGTTTGAAAAAATGATAGGTTCATAATTTTAACCAAAGAGGACACAGAGTCTTACCCAGAGAACACAGAATTTAAATTTTTTAATTCATACCTCTGTGCACTCTGTGAATATTAATCTGAGTTCTCTGTGGTTAAATTACTTATATAAGGAAATTATATCCTTTGCTCTCTGAGTTATTTCTTTTTTTAATTCCTTTGGTTTTATTACTTCAACTTCTTTTCCCCAGCCCATTACCCATGCAATAAATTCATAGGATAACTTTACTTTTATCTTCATAAAAATTGCATCATCTTTTTCAGTTATCTCCTGATTTTCAATCCAGATTTTATCTTTAATAAGTTTTCCTGTCTTTTCAGTAAATTTAAGTTCTACATCAAAAGCCTCACCGCCGCTGAAAGTCCCCCATGACTTTTCGTAAATATTAAATGCACCGGGTAATTTTTTGATAGAACTTTTTTTATCTCCGAATCTTATATTTATAATTCTCTCTATCAGATAGCATTTAATTTCTTCCGAATCATCATTCTCTACACCGTATAGATGGAACGTTCTTCCGGTGTTAATTAAACTTATGGGAGTAATCTCTCTCCACTTAATATCTCCATGCATATTGCGTCCATAGCCGAGTTCTATAATTTGTTTGTTGCTGATTGCCTTAAGAATCTTTACAAATACACTCAGTGCATTCTCTCCAAATTTTTTATGAATTAATTTTAAATTTCGTATATTTATATTATCGTTTAATGATAGATATGCTGTGATGAGAGTATTTAAAACTTCATCATCGATGTTTATAATTTCAAAAACATTTTTTCGCGAGTAAACGCCCACTCCTAACTGCCTCAGTTTATTTGCATCGCGCCTGATTGTTGTAACACTGGTATCCAGTTTTTCGGCAAGCTCATCTTCGGAATAGAATCTTTGCTTTTCCAAAATCAAAGATGCCATTTCAATCTGCCTGAGCAGTTCTTCTGAAAATTTATTTGTCATAGGATATAAAATTGGAAATATATTTCTAACAAAACAATGAACTATTTTTTCGTTAAACCTTTGTAAAATACCGTTGTCTGATTTACCGGAGCCAATTTACATTCATAAAATAAATTATCTGATATGAAAAAGACCTTTCTCGTTTTTTTTATTATGCTGGTTCTATCCCAATTAAGTTACTCCCAGATTCAAACCTACCGGCTGCTTGATTATGCAAACATAAAATCACGCATAACGGGAAACTCCCAGCATTGCTCAGTCAAAATGTATGATATTGCAATAGATCAAAAGCGCGGCTTTGCTTACACTACTCCAATAATGAATGAATACATTGCGCAGATAAATCTAACAACAAATACACAATCAGGGTCAGTTGCATATCCATATACAACTTCTTTTACTATTTCGTATGTTTATGTAAATCCCTATAACGGATATTTATTGTGCGGCAATATAGATGCAAGTCCGTCAACGATGTACATTGTTAATCCTACAAATTCTCAGTCACTTGGTTCATATACTTTTAACAGTGCGCAGGGAGGAATTGCATTTGATACAATAAGAAACAGAATTTTTGTAGGTGATGGTGCAAAAATAAAAATACTAAATGGTACGAATCTATCTATACTTGATTCTATAAATGTTGGATACACAGTAAGCTCTATAATCTTTGACAGCCTATGTACAAGAATATATGTGTCATCGAGGAATTTAATTGGTGGAAATCCTCAGATCAAAACTATAAACTGTTTAAGTCCATTTTCAGTAATAAGAACTTTAGTAATACCTACTCCAACAGTCTGCGGAGTAATTGCTGCAGATTCAGGAAGAAACAGATTTGTTTTAGTAAATCCTGATACAATTATCACGGCGAATATGTCAAATGGCTCTATCACGATGACTAAAAGATTGGGTTCAGATGTTTCTGGATATGAATATGATGAGAGGACAGGTAAAGGATATTTTATGAATTCGACGGGATATGACCAGCAGGGCCAGGGTGGCTCATGGGCTAAGATGTATATATTAGATTGTAATTCACAGGTGCTTGACTCAGCAAAACGAGGAGATAAAACTTATAAAGCATTAGTATATGAAGCGGGAAATAAATTAGTATGGCCTGATATGCACTCAGGTTATGTTGAAATATTAAATCTTGCTACCAATGCAATCGATTCAGTACATATAGGAGTTACGTTGGATGAAATGGATGTTGCTCCCGATAATAACAGCTTGTATATTGCTTGTCGTCTCGGCGGTTCTGATATAATTAAGTACGATATAAATACTTTAGGTACTACAAAATTTAAAGCTGGCAGCTGGCCATGCGTTGTAAGAACTGATTCATCATTGAATAAAGTATTTATATTAAATCATTTCCAGAGTACGATTTCTGTTATAAATTCTATCACAAATACAGTTAATGCAACAATTAATTTACCTTTAGCAGAAGGAAGACAGGATGCGATAGCTGTGATGTGCTATGATAAATTTTTACAAAAAATATTTGTCAGTTTTCCAGAGTTCGGTAACATTGTAAAAATAAATGCAGTTACAAATGCAGTGGAAAGCACTACTCCTATTCCCGGATATACTTTTAATGCAAGCGGGGGAGGTGTCGGAATTATTCAATTAATCACTGCGCCTGATTTTAACAAGTTGTTTTGTCTGGATAAAAACTCAAGACGAGTAAAAGTGTTTAATACTTCAACAATGGCTGTTGATTCTTTTGCAATAGCTGCGCAATGGAACGATACAATTTCTGCTTTTGAAGAAAACTGTATGTATTACGATTCATTGAGTAACAGGCTCTTTGTTGGTAATATAATTGTAAATGCTGGTAATAACGCAATACTTGGAAAGATTACAGGACTTGGAAAAGTGGTTGGAATAAATCAGGCAAAGAACAAAATGTATGGTATGATTGTGTCTAACGATTCTTTAAGAATGAGTGAGCATAATATTTCATCTCCTTATTCAAGAACTGCAATCAGAGTCCTTTACAAAAAAAGATTTACGGGACCGATTGTTTATTATGATAAAATCAGAAATGATTTATTTATAAATGAACTGCAAAGCGGAATACTAAGGCATTATGATTTAGATTCAATTGTGAACTTTATTTCAAATATCAGTTCAACGGGCGAGATACCAAAACAGTATACACTTAGTCAGAATTATCCGAATCCATTTAATCCGACAACTAGAATAAGTTTTACAATACCGAAAAATTCATTTGTAAATTTAACAGTGTATGATATGATGGGAAGAGCTGTTCAGGAACTGGTAAGCTCCGAAATGAATGGCGGAGATTATACTTTTGAGTTTAATGCTGCATCACTTTCATCTGGAATATATTTCTACCGGATGCAGACTAATGAGTTTACTGAAACAAAACGAATGGTTTTGGTGAAATAAAATCTGATTTTCATAAACTACTATATAAGGCGGAATTTTGTTCCGCCTTTTTTATTGGTAATAAGCATATCCTGACAGGTTGGAGTGAGGAAAGATTAAGAGTAATCTTTTATCTTTTTAAAACATCTATGATTTAATATTTTATAGAACTCTAAAATTTTAATAAGTTAAAATCTATATGTCCAGAACCATAAAAGCCCCTACAGGAACAACTTTATCCTGTAAAAATTGGATTACAGAAGCAGCAATGCGAATGCTTATGAATAACCTCGATGCCGATGTTGCCGAACGTCCCGAAGACTTAATAGTCTATGGCGGTTCAGGCAAAGCAGCGCGTAACTGGGAATGTTATGATAAAATTATTGAGACCTTAAAAGTACTAAACGAAGATGAAACTCTTCTTGTACAATCGGGAAAACCTGTTGCAGTTTTTAAAACACATACAAACGCTCCGCGTGTGCTAATATCTAACTCACAGCTTGTACCTGCATGGGCAACATGGGATGAGTTCAGAAGATTGGAAGCATTAGGACTTATAATGTACGGCCAGATGACTGCCGGAAGCTGGATATACATAGGAACGCAGGGAATATTGCAGGGCACGTATGAAACATTCGCTGCATGCGCAATAAAACATTTCGGCGGAACACTCAGCGGAAGATTTGTTCTTACTGCAGGACTCGGCGGCATGGGAGGAGCACAACCACTAGCTGCAACATTAAACGGAGCAGCGTTCTTAGGAATTGATGTGGATAAAGCAAGAATACAAAGAAGAGTTGATACAGGCTATTGTGATTTAATAACAGAAGACTTAGATGAAGCATTAAGACTTGTGCTTGCGGCAAAGGAAAGAGGCGAGGCACGCTCAGTAGGACTTGTAGGCAATGCAGGAGAAATTTTACCTGAGATTTTAAACAGAGGTATTATTCCCGACGCATTAACTGACCAGACATCAGCACATGATATGCTTAACGGATATGTCCCTATGGGTATGACATTAGACCAGGCTAAAGAGTTAAGACAAAATGATCCTGATAAATATATTGAGTTTGCGAGAAAGACAGTTGTGATTCATTGCAAGACAATGTGGGAGTTTATGCAGCGCGGCGCAGTTACATTCGATTACGGAAATAATTTACGCGGTGAAGCAAAGTCAGAAGGATTTGAAAAAGCATTTGAGATACCGGGCTTCGTGCCTGAATATGTCCGCCCTCTTTTCTGTGAAGGCAAAGGTCCGTTCAGATGGGTTGCGCTATCAGGAGACCCTGAAGATATTTACAGAACAGACGAAGCGATAATGGAAGCGTTCCCTGATAACAAACTTCTTCATAAATGGCTGAAAGCTGCAAGAGAGAAAGTTCACTTCCAGGGACTGCCTGCAAGAATCTGTTGGCTTGGCTATGGTGAAAGAGCAAAGGCAGGAAAAATATTTAATGACTTAGTGAAGAACGGAATTGTAAAAGCTCCGATTGTAATAGGAAGAGACCACCTTGATTGTGGTAGCGTTGCCTCACCAAACAGAGAGACTGAAAAAATGCTTGACGGCTCAGATGCTATTGCAGACTGGCCTGTGCTTAACTTTGCTTTACATTGCGTTGGCGGAGCATCGTGGACATCACTGCATCACGGGGGCGGAGTTGGAATAGGAAATTCGATTCACTCAGGTATGGTAATAGTCGCAGACGGAACTCCTGAGGCAGAAGTAAGATTAGAAAGATGTTTAACTTATGATCCCGGAATGGGAATTGTCCGCCATGCAGACGCAGGATATGATTTAGCAATTGAAGAGCAGAAGAAGTTTGGTATCAATATGCCCATGTTAAAATAATGGGTGATTTTTTTCAAAATATAGATGTATCACTTTTTTATTTTATAAATAAAACCTGCGCCAATCCGCTCACTGATAAAGTAATGCCATTTATCACTGAGAATAATCATTGGATGCTGGTTTATATTATTTTACTTGGGTGGCTGGTAATAAAAGGAGGAGCGAAAGGCAGAGTTGCCGTAGTGATGGCTCTGTTGCTTGTCACTGTGACTGACCAGGTAAACAGTTTTATTATAAAAGATTTTTTCCATAGAATTCGTCCGTGCAATGCTTTACCGGGTGTTCATTTACTGGTAAACTGCACGGATTCTTTTTCTTTCACTTCCTCCCATGCAATAAATAATTTCGGAGCAGCAACAGTCTTCTCGTACTTTTATAAAAATTTCCGATATGTTTTATTTACGGTAGCATCGTTAGTTGCGCTATCGAGAGTTTTTGTGGGAGTGCATTATCCGTTCGATATTATATGCGGAGCGTTGCTGGGAATTTTTGCAGCGTGGATTTTTATATGGATGTGGAAATTTATTTCTAAGACTCTGAAGTTAAAGTTTTAAAATATTTTAACTTTGGCAATAAAAGCATTCCTGTTAATATTAATAACTCTCCTATCACGTGCCTTGATTTCAAAAAGCCGTCCAGTAAAAAATTGTTAACTTTATAGTTATCAGCAAAACTTATTATCATCAAGCCACATAGAATAAAGACAAAGCTTGTATTTTTATAACTATTCGACTGAAAAAGATGAAAGATTACAAATAATACAGGCAGAAGCCAAACCAGATTCATTACCCATGTAAACGGGCTGCATATCAATATCACTAAAAGAATTATTGACCATTGAAACAATGTATTGTAGCTTCGTATATTTTTTCCGAATAAAAACAGAATCAGAATAAATATAATAGCCGACCATATAGTGCTTGACAATTCCAACCCTGCTTTACTTTGCACTGATGTAATTACTTTTATAAGCGATGCCTTTGAAAAAAAACTAATAGATTCCGAAACAAAAGGCTGGCCGTCCATCATGGAAATGGAATATCTTGAAATCTGAAAATAGTTTTTTAAAATCCATGAATCTATTTTCATGTCTTCAGTACCGCTTTCTGCAAACTCGGATATTCGCGGAAGCTGATTAAAAACGTAATCATTTACTAACAGTGTCCCGTTAAATGCATACATTGCGGCAATGATTAGAATGACGGAAAAAGCAAATGAAATTACGGTGTTGAATTTTTTCTTCAGTAAAAGAAAAGGAATAAGGAGCAGGCAATAAAATTTAAATATTGATGCAGCTGCAAATAAAATTCCTGCGATTAAGTTTTTTTGTTTTATTGTTGCAAAAATTCCGAGAGTCAGCAATAAAAAAGTAAGACCGTCTATCTGCCCCCGTTCAAGTAAAGTATAGAACGGGAAAAAATTAAATGTGAATATTCCTGCTATAAGTATAGCAAAAATGTTTTTATCAAACTTTGAAATCTTCAACCAGAGAAACATTGCGCTGATTACAAAGAAGAAATTCAGATAATTCCAAATGTGTTTGGCAGTGGAGTATTGTAGTTTTGCAATTGGTTGAAAAAAACTTCCTGCTATCGGAGGATATAAAAACCTGCTATGTTTGAACTGAGCAACTCCGTCCCATAAAAGCCAGTCCTGAGCTATGTAATTATTGTAAGGGCTGAAACCCAGGTTCATTACTTTACCGGCAGTGTAGTAAGCAGTAAAATCCATTTGAAGGCTTTCGCGGCTAACCTGTTCAATGAAAAGAATAATTCGAATTAATGATAAGATAAATAAAACGGAGAGTATAGTGATAAGTAATATTTTCTTTTGCTTTTGCAAAAGACTATAAGTTAAATTTTATTTTTCTCATTGCGAAGAAACACATGCGAAGCAGCATCATGCCATCACGGAAGCGGTTAATATTTGTTTCTCCATAGGTGCGCTCGCCGTAGCGGACAGGTATTTCTATAATCTTTAAATTTAACTTAGCAGCGCCGAAGAGCAAATCAAAATCTCCGAAGGGATCAAAATCTCCAAAGTATTTTCTGTTCTCAACAAGTTTTATATAATCATTTTTGAATAACACTTTTGTGCCACAGAGTGTATCGGTTATTCTTTGTTCAAGCAGCCAGCTGAATACATTGCTGAAAAAAATATTCCCGGCTTTATTCAGGCTGCGCATAGCTTTCTCATGCATTTGGTAAACCAAACGGCTGCCATTGATGAATTCACCCTTGCCTGTGCTTAGTGCATTATAAAATTTAGGTAAGTCTTTTGGTGCGACGGTAAGGTCAGCATCGAGTATCATTAATATATCACCCGTGGCATTTTCAAATCCTTTCCTTACGGCATCACCTTTACCTTTGCCCGGCTGCTTAAAAAGTTTTATATCTTTTCCTTTGTTCTGCGTTATTACTTCTTCTATTTTTTTATAAGTATTATCGCTTGAATTTCCTTCAACAAAAACTATTTCTGTTCCGCTTCCCATATGAGGAATTAACCTGACTATATTTTCTATATTTCCTTCTTCGTTTCTGGCAGGAACAAGAACAGTAACTTTATAATCTTCACTCCCTTTTACTTCAGAAATATCGTTGTTGGCTACCACATATCCGGTAAGACATAGCCTTTTTATAATTGGAAGCTTTGCAAAATACTTATTTATGAATGAAGTTATGAATGGAATTTTGACCGGCATTAACAACATTCCCCCTGTTCTTACTACATCAAACCCTGCAAGTGTTAAAAGATTTTTTATTTCGTGAATGTACAGCCAGTTCTGCTCGCCTTCTTTCATTTTTAAGCCGAGCTTTTCTGCTGCTTTTAAAACCGGATTCCAGAAATAATTTCTATAGGTAACTATTACTTTCGTTCGCGAGTGGCAGAATACTTTTAATCTTTCAAAAACATTCTGTATATCATTTAAAGTTCCTATTAAATCACATAAGATTATGAAATCAAACTGCTGATTTATTTCTTTTGCTTTTTCATTAAAATCAGGAGCTTCAGCATCTATACAATAAAATTTTATTGAAGGATATTTTTCTTTTGCATTCTGAATGTGGTATGCATTGAAATCGAATCCTGCTTCATTTTTATTGCCGATTGCATGTAGAGAATCGCCTTCTGCGCATCCGACTTCAAGCACTGAAGCATTTGCAGGAATTAAGTTCTTAAATAGATTTTCAAGAGAATCGTAATAGAATTTATTCCTCTTTCTCCAGTAATTTTTTTCTTCGGCCTT
>CALJIG010000080.1 GCA_937974175.1 uncultured Ignavibacteria bacterium | reverse complement strand
TAACTCAACAGTAACATTTGACGGTGCAGGTACATACTTAAAACTTAATCCCAACTCCATCGTCCAGCTTGGCGAAAACGCAAAAATAGAGTTCAAGAACGGTGCATACCTGATTGCAAATGGAAGCGTGATTTCATCATTGAATCCATCAACACCAGGGAAAGGATTTGTATTTGAAAACGCTGGTGAACAGACATCAATTACATGGTGTACATTCACGAATCTAAAAAAGCCTGTTTACATTGAAAATACAACGCCGGAATATGCCGGAAAGACAAAAGTCATCAGTAATAACATCTTTAATAACACCGGGATTTTTGAAAACTACGTAATCCATACTGTTAATGCAAATAATATTACAATTTCTTACAACCAGATATTGATGAAACCTCTGAACGGAATTGGTTTATTAATGTATTACTCTTTGATAAATGAAGAAGAAGAAAGTTCTAGCGAGAGTAACATCAATATACACCACAACAATATTCAAAGCGGTCAGGCAAGCGTGGCAATAGTTGGTATGACAAGCTACTTTCCAATCGTGAACTTTTTCAACAACACATGCAGCGGAACAGTAGGAAAAACCAGTCTGTACACAAGACAAACTTCGATGGATATTAGAAGTAATTCCTTTAATTTTGGTTCTTCAATTGCTCTTGAACTCAATCAGGCAACACCGCATGTATTTGAAAATAATATAAGCACGTCGGGTTTGAGTATCCTGAACTGTAATTCTTACCCTAATCTTGCACCGGTTTACAATGCTGATGATGATTCATGGATATGGTATGGAGGAAATAACACTGTTACCAGTACGGGTAACGGTAACATAAATTATGAAAAAGGCAATGTAAGACTTGACTGGGGACAAAACTGTTTTACAAAAATTGAAGGATACTATCACTTATTCGGGCAGATTGACGAACGCTCACAGTTATATTTTGTAAGAAACAATGGTTTTAACGGAAGTAATTCTCCTGACGCAGACTTAATCGAGATTTCATCTGGTGCAGCAATTAATCCTTATTACTATGGTTCAAGTTTTACTTGTTCCATATCAACAGACGGAGGAACAGTCTGGCGAATAAGGGATTTGGGAAATGGCTTATATGACACATTATATCAAACTAACTACAATGCAGGTGAACAGCCGCCGCAGGAGGAAATATTATACTCCGCAGCTGTATTAAAAATGGAAAACGATGAGTATTCAAATGCAATATATGTATTTAAATCACTGATAAACGGTTTCCCAAACAGTACTCACTCAGAAAACAGTTTATACAATTTATACAAATGCTATCAATCCCTTGATACTGGAAATAATAATGGATATACAATCGCACTTTATACCGAACTACTTAACTTTCTCAGTGATAGAATATTATCCAATCTATACAGTGAAGAATTTAACAACACAGCTTACAACATAATGATGATGTGTTATACTTCGATTGAAAACTACTCAGAAGCTATGGAGGGTTATGAGTTTATTTCATTGTATCATCCAGATGAGCACACTAGAATTCTTGCAAGCTGGGATTATTCTGAAGTTCAGGCGTTTGTAAACGGTTCTGGCGGAATATCGGGCAAAGAAGAAAACTTAACAGAAGAGCAGTATTTTAATCTTTTATCAAAAAGAGTCAATCGAAATGTAAAAGAAGATCCTATAAAAAGAGTTGTAAAAAAATCATTCAATAAAGCAAAAAACGATAAAATATCCAGAACGGAAAAAGATGTTTTTAAAATGACTAACGATATAAATTTAGCTAAAAAAGAAGTGGAAAGAATAAAGATGGATGAAAATAGGATTAACAACAGAGTAACTTCTGTTTTAAGATATTCAAACATAATTACACAAGAAGAAAGAGAAAAAAGAAAACTTGAGGACTTGCTATCTTTGAACATATCCGGTCAACAAACTTCTCATATATCTGTTACAACATTGCCTGATAATTATCAGCTGTCACAAAACTATCCAAACCCGTTTAACCCTGTTACAAAGATAAACTTTGCATTACCTAAACAGGGATTTGTGACCCTGAAAATTTATGATGTCACGGGCAGAGAAATTAAGACACTCGTTAATGAAATAAAGCAGGCAGGATATTACACCGTTGACTTCAACGGCTCTCATCTCAGCAGCGGTGTTTACTTCTATAGAATCCAAACAGGTGATTTTTCAAGCGTTAAGCGTATGGTGCTTGTCAAATGATCTTGCATAAATTAGCATAAAACTTACATCAATCAAAAAGAACCCGCAGAAACATCTGCGGGTTTTATTATATCTATAATGAATATGATGACTTTGTAAACGGAAGAAAAACTTCTTCTAA
>CALJIG010000079.1 GCA_937974175.1 uncultured Ignavibacteria bacterium | reverse complement strand
CAGGGAATAGATTTCTATCCGGGTACAAGTATTCTATGGGAGACTGAACATGGTCCTTCCGGTTTCGATGGTCCGGGCGGCGGTGATGAAGTTAACGTTATTGTCAAAGGTGGTAACTATGGCTGGCCTATTGTTTCTCATGAGGGGCATAAAGACGGAATGATTGACCCGGTACTTGTATACACTCCGGCTGAAGCACCGGCTTCGGGAATGTTTTATAAATCAGGAGTGATTTCACAGTTTAAGAATAATTTTTTCTTCGGATGCTTAAGAGGAAGAGGAATTATACGAGTTATTGTTGATGAGAAAGATCCAACTAAAGTAATTTCACAAAGCAAAATGAGCGATGTCGATTATGGAAGAATAAGGGAAATTGCAGAGGGACCTGACGGCGCTATTTATTTCTCTACATCAAATAAAGACGGGAGAGGAAATCCCGGGCAGACAGATGACAGAATAATGAGAATTGTAAAAAAGTAAATTAGCAGACTGACGGCAAATCGAGAGAAGTGTCAACACGTTCTACCTCTCGCCAGATATTCTGACAAGGGAATTTGTTTTCATACAAAGCTCTTGAAACTACAACTGAATCTACACCAAAGCCTTCAAGTCCTTGAAGGCTTTTTAAATCTCTGAAATCACGAATGCCGCCGGCAGAGGTAAGCTTTACTTTTACTTTATCTCCGATTTCTTTAAGCCGCTCTAAATTAGGTCCTTTCAAACTTCCAACTCTTCCTATATCCTGATATATTATTCTCTTTACACCAAAGTCTTTCATTAGCTGTGCGAAATCCAAAATTGTACAAGGAAAAGAATTTATCCATCCATCCATCATCACTTTATCATTATTTTCATCTATACCGATTATAATTTTGCTTGGTCCGAAATCTTTTATTAAATCTTTTATAAGCTTTGGATTAGCGATGGCAGCCGTTCCGATTACAATTCTATATACTCCCAGTTCTTCTATAACTTTTTTAGCAGTATCATAATCTCTTATGCCTCCGCCAAGCTGTATAGGAATATCAATACATCTGGTGATTTGCTTTATGACTTCATAGTTTCTCATATCACCGCGTACTGCTCCGTCTAAATCAGTTATATGTATAGTTTTGAAATTCTCTTTCCGAAGCAGCTTTACAGTGTTGATAGGGCTTTCACTATAATATTCAGTTGTCTCAAAAAGTCCTTCGAATTTCTTCACACATTTTCCGTCAATAATATCTATAGCCGGAATTATTAAGATACCCATAAAATTTTTTATTCGCCGTTTCTTATTATTGCGACTTTACCAAGACCAACTTTACCTCCGTCTTTTGTATAGGCGGCAACAATATATATTCCGGTAGGAACCGTTTTTCCGTTTTTATTTAATCCGTTCCACTGAGCAATTTTCCCTCCCGGTGATTCAAATTCTACAACTACCTGTCCATCAACAGTTAATATTTTGACTGTGGAATTTTCTACTAATCCATCAATATTAAGATTTACGGCTGAAGGCACAACAAATGGATTAGGCGAGCAGATTATTTTATCAAAACTTGTTAAAGGCTCTACTGCATTAGTTTTTAACGCTGAAAGTCCTTTTAGTGTTCCGAAGTAAGCCTTGCCGTTTTTATTACTGACAACTATCGAGTTAATTTTATCCTCAAGTAAAGGACTATTTTTAGTATTATGCTGAGAAATTAAAGTTGTTCCGTCTTCGGAGAGATGAAAAACTCCGTTTGATGCAGAGCCAATCCACTTTTCATTTAATATATCAAATTGTATGCTTGTACAGTTTTCAGTAAACGGAACTTTTAGATTCCCTGAAATAATTCCCAGCTTAGTAAGCGCCGGTTTATTATTGGGGTTTTGAATAGCTGCAAGCGGATTTGACAAAATGAAAACTCCGTTATTTGTTGCAACCCATACTTCACCGTTTTTATCTACAATAACATCTTTACAGTTAGTGATACTTCCTCCGGGGAATTCACTTAAGGAGTAAAATCCGGAAACATCATCGTCAAAATTTCCAAGGGTACCGTTCTCGTTAAAGAAATATAATCCGGAAGGTGAAGTGTTTTCAGATACAATCCATTTTGTATCATAATTATCTATTGCAGTTTGAGTAAGATTTGCAAATGTTAAAAACGAAGGATTTTGATATCCTATCCAAACACTATCCGGTGTTAAACAATACAAAGATTTACCATTATCTGTTTGATAAAAAGTTGCCCAGAAATTCCCCCTGCTATCAGGTGCTCCGCCGAATGCTGTACAGAAACTAGGAGCGCCGGTTATTCCCGGAAGAATTGAGTTTGAAGGATTATAATTTTTTATATAATCTCCTTTTATAACTGAAACGCCTCCGCCGAATGATAAAGCAAAGATTGTATTTCCCTGATGATTTATCCTTCTGAAATTATTACTGTTGCCAAGAGCAGGGTATTGAGTATTATTCAGATTAGTCCAGTTATTGCCATCGAATTTATAAATGCCTGCTGTTCCCGAGCCGCCTGCTACCCATAAATTTCCTGTGTCATCAATTGTCATATAATCGAATACACTTGTGAAAGGACAATTGGGGCTTTTGAAAACATATCCGCTTTGTGATTTATAATAGATGCCGTTATTGTTTGAAGCATAAACAGGAATTTGAGAATCATCTGATTGAATATAACTCCAGTTTCCTGAATTTACCTCAACCTGAATGTTTTCTATATTATCTGAAGGCGCAGAGTAAATAGTGCCGTTGGAAATAAAGTAAAGCCTGTTTGAGATTGTTCTAACATGCAAAGTTTTTGCGCCTGCCACAGTAGCATTGGGGTAATAACTCCAGGTACCTCCGTTATAGGTGGCAAAACCTGTTTCAGAACCTGCGTATACATTTCCCGCAAATGATTCAATTGAGTTTACATTTACATTCAGAGGAGCGACAAAATTATTTAACCAGCTTGAAGGGCTGTTAAGATTATTACCGGGGATTTTTGCAATACCAATACCGGATTTAGTTGCAGCGAAAAGTGTATCTCTGTTTGCTGTTATAGCAGTAACAGGAGTTTTAATAGGAATTATTCCAAGCTGGTAATATGGAGCATCGATAAAATTCTGAGTATTTACATCTACTTTTTGAATTCCATATCCTGTACCGACGAACATTGCATTTCCATATTGATAAAAACAATTAATAGACTTATTGCTTTCGCTGGAATTTTTTATATCGTAAATAGTCTTTAAAACGTTTCCGTTTAAATCCATAAGAACAAGTGAGCCGTCAGAGGCGCCAATCCAAATCTTATTTTGTGTATCTATAATAAGGGAAGTCAGATCAATATTTACCAGTCCATTCAGGTTTGTAAACTTGCGGAATTCCTCAGTTGAAGAATTATAGAAAAATAAGCCGCCTGAAGTAGCAGCTATATAGTTATTTCCTTTAACTGAAACGGCGCGGACATTCTTAAGGTCGGTAAAATTTTCCCATTTACTTGTATTTGATTGGGAAAAAATTGAAGTACTAATCAGGAAAAACATTCCGACAACAAAAGCAATTTTTTTTGTCATGACTTTTCTTTCGTCTTTTGGTTTAAATTAAAAATAGTAGAAAAGGCTCTTTAGATATGGTTTAATTTCGTAACAATAATTTAAAAAAATAAGTCCTTAAAATCAGTGGAAATATTTTTTATAGAGTAGAATGATGGATGGGCAGTTTGTTTTATTTATATGTAAAGTTATAAAATTAAAAATTAAAAATCACTAATATTATTAAAACAAATTATCCAGGGCATCCTGAAGCTCTGCTTTGGTGTGCAAATCATTTTGTGATGCTGCTACAAATAATCCCTGATTATAAATTTTTCTGGCTTCGTCAATTTCACCTTTATCTTCAAGCAGCTTGCCGTATTGGTAATAAACCGCTAGATAGTTTGGGGAATTCATCAGCAAGTCTTTCATATACTTTTCTGCATTTTCTGAATCTTTTATTGAAACGTATTCAAGCGCTAAAGCATACTTAGTAAATTCATCAGCAGGATTTTCTTTAAGTAAATTTTGTAGTGTTTCTATTCTGTTCATCTTACAAATATTGAGTATTAAATCGGGAATTTCAAATTAAAAAAAAACACTTAATTTCCGATAGAATTTGAGATAATTCGGTGTAATTAATATAGTTACTTTCATCTAAAATCCTTAAATACTATATTTATTATTCTTTCAAATCAACTCAATCAAGCTCATGCTAAAAAGCTACTTTTCAAAGCTTTCCGTTTTTTTAGTAACGGTATTTCTTGTTACTATAATGGTACTTACCATTTCTAAAAATACGAAAACAGAAAATTCCTTTTCTTATATCTATGAAGATAAAGATTATAACGAAGGAGAAATTATTGTATCTCTTAATGGCGATGCAGATATAAACAAACTTGTTTCAGATTTTTCAAACATCAATTTACGGGTTAAAGAACGCCTTATTCCCGACATGAACATATACCTGATGGAATATGACAAAAGCAAAAGCTCAGCTGTCGATGCTTTAATCAGCATTAAAAGTAAAAGAGATGTTTCTATTGCTCAGTTTAATCACACTAATCTTGTTGAAAGAACTGTTTCCGTTACTACTCCTAATGATACACGTTTTGCAGAGCAATGGGATATGAATAATACAGGTCAAAGTGGTGGAACACCTGATGCTGATATTGATGCGCCAGAAGCCTGGGATATTGCAACGGGCGGTAATACTGCGCTTGGTGATACAATCGTTGTCTGCGTAGTAGATGGCGGTGGTGACTTAGCTCATCCTGACCTTACCTGGTGGAAAAATTATGCAGAAATTCCGGGCAACGGAATTGATGACGATTTAAACGGATACATCGATGACGTGAATGGTTGGAATGCTGTCAACAATAATGGAACAATTGCATCCAACTCTCATGCTACTCACTGTTCAGGTACAGTAGGCGCAAAAGGAAATAACAGCCAGGGTGTTGCAGGTGTAAACTGGAAAGTCAAAGTTATGGCTGTAACAGGTTCAACAAGCAGTGAAGCTGTTGCCATCAGAGCTTATGGTTATGTTTATAAACTAAGAAAACTATATAACGAAACTAACGGACAAAAAGGTGCTTATGTAGTTTCTACAAATTCATCGTTTGGGGTTGATAACGGTCAGCCCGCTAACTTCCCGCTATGGTGCGCATTTTATGATTCACTCGGCAGAGTCGGAGTTCTTTCAGCCGGCGCAGGTCCGAATAACAATGTGAATATTGACGTTGTCGGCGATATTCCAACTGCATGCCCAAGTCCTTTTATGGTTGCAGTAACCAATACAACAAATACCGACGTGAAGAACTCAGGAGCAGGTTACGGTCCTATCAATATGGATTTAGGTGCACCCGGAACAAACATACTGTCAACAACGCCGTCAAATTCATATGGACTTTCAACCGGAACATCCATGGCTACTCCTCACGTTGCCGGTGCTTTAGGACTTATGTTCAATGCAGCCGGAGCAAATTTAATTCAGCTTGGCAGAACGCAGCCTGACTCACTCGCAAAGTATATGAAGTTTGTTATGCTTTCCACGGTAGATACTCTTGCCGGGTTAAGCACACAGGTACTATCAAAGGGAAGATTAAATCTTTTCAAAGCTGTCAGCAAAGTAAAAGTGGCAAACGTCCCTGTGCTGAATGCTTTCAATTTAACAGCACCTGCAGCAGGAACAACTTTAGTATCATTCCCGGGTTCAACTACCAACGTTACATTTAACTGGGATACATGTGCTACCGGTGTTAACTACAAATTTATATTTGGTTCTCCTTCTGCTCCTAGTAGACAAATTACAATCGGTTCTGCATTAAACTCAACATCATTTACTCTTGGCCAGCTTGATAACATTCTAGCCGGCTTAGGTGTTGCTCCGGGTAGTTCTTTAGTCGGTTCATGGGATGTATATGCTGGCAGAGTACTTCCGACTGTTGATTCATTAAAAGCGGCTAACGGACCAAGAACGTTGACATTAACAAGAGGTACAGTTGTTGTATCTCCTTTTGCGCTTTCTACTCCACTTAATAATACAACAATTATTACCGCAGGAAATGATAACTCCAACATAAATATTTCATGGAGAAAATCAGGTAACGGTGTAAAATATAAATGGCAGTTCGATAGCCCTACATTTACAGGACCGGTAGTATTTAATCTTTCATCAGGCAATACAGGTTTCGATACATCATTGGCAATTGTTAATTCAACTTTAGACGGAATGCTGAATACTCTCGGCGTAGCAAGGGGTGATTCAATTGTCGGCCAATGGAGAGTTTATGGTTTCTCATCTGCAACTGACTCAGTTGCATCTACGGAAACAAGAAACTTAACATTAAGAAGAGTAAGCGCTCTTCCTTTAAATGAAAACTTTGCCGGAACGACATATCCTCCTTTTGAATGGACATTAACTTTCACAGGTACACAATACTGGACAAGACAGACACCAAGCGGATACGGAGCAGGTGCAGGTTCAACAATGTTTGATAATTACTCTGCAACAGCTGGAACAACTCAATCATTAACAAGTAACCAGTTTCCTCCCGTTACTGCATCAAACAAATATTTAAGATTTAACTATGCATATAAATTCTATCAGCCGACAACAACTCTTTCAGCTGATTCAGTGGGCATATTTACCTCTTCAAACGGCGGAACTAATTGGATAAAGCTTATCACCTTAAAAGCTACTAATTCTCCCCAGTTAGGTTATAATTCCACCGCAAATCTTTCAACAACAGGCGCGATAGGAAATAACACTGAGTATATGTCTCCTGCCAATAACGAATGGGCAACAAAAATATTTGAAATACCTGTAGGGACCAATAAGGTACAGTTCACGGCTTACTCTGCATTCGGTAATAATTTATTTATCGATGATGTAACTGCAGGAGTTGGAACAAGTACAGGCTCACAGTTTTCACTTACACCGGATAAATATGAGCTTGCTCAAAACTATCCGAATCCGTTCAATCCGTCAACAAAGATTTCATATTCAGTTCCTAAATCAGGAATGGTTACAATGAAAATCTTTGATTTGACAGGCAGAGAAATTGCTTCATTGGTTAACGGTATTAAAACTGCAGGTGTTTATACAGTTGATTTCAATGGCGCTAATCTCGCTTCAGGTGTTTATTTCTACAGACTTGAAGCCGTTGACTTTATTGATACAAAAAGAATGGTTCTTATAAAATAGTTGTTAGAAAATTCTGAATACTAATAAGTAATTTTTTAAAGCTGTTTCGATTAACAATTAAACTCGTTCCCAAGCTCCTGCTTGGGAACGTTTTTTTTATGGAGTCCAACTTTTTGTTTTAGAACTGTATGTAACAGATTCACCTACATCCATTCCAAACCAAACAATATAGTTATTAGAACCTTCTAACTGATAGTATATCGGTCCTGATTCATCTGGTTCTGGAAAACCTGCATCTGAAATTTTCTTCGGGTAAAATCCGTTTTTGATTTTATACTCTTCTATCTTTTCAATCATAGGCTCACTTTCTCTTTTCAAACGAAATTCTCTGATAACACCTGTAAAAGATAGAAATACATACGTGAAAAACAAAAAAAGTATTATACTGAAACCAATAAAAATTATTTTCTTTTTCTTTCTCATATTATAATTATTCAAATTTCTTATTCAATCTTCCTATGATAACTTTCCTAACATCAGCTTCTCTGTACTTGCTTCCTGTTTCAGTGCTCCATGCATACCCGACTATCTCTCCTGTGCTGTCTGTATAAATTCTGAAGTATCCTGTGCCAAGTCCTGTTTTATATTTTCCATTTCCTAAGTATCGAGTGTCTGTTGTTCCGTGCCCGTGTCCGCTTTCATCAATGATTTTTATTTTCCATTGCTTAGTGCCAAGCACCGTCGGTTCAATAGGCTCTATTTCCTGCGCCGCTTCTGTGATGAGCATTATATGCCCGGTGTTATCCATCAGCTTCGGAAATTTAATTGCAATCACATCGCCGGGCTTAGCATCTTTTATATTTGTAAATCCCTGAAAGCCGTTTCCTTTTTTTATCTGATTGTAATAATCTTTTGCATACGCTCTTTTTTTCTTCTTCATCCATTTATTGAATGCTGAATCATCTATATTGTAAGCCTGTTTGATGAGCTGGTTTATCAGTCCGCTGCAGTCGGTTTTACATTCGTAATCAGATGCGCCGTTAACACCTTTCCATTTTACAATGGGGGATTTATGCGTGTAATAAGTATTATCGGCAGTTATATTTTTTTGCAGCAGCTCGCCCCAGTATAAAATAGTTTTTTCCTGCGCAAATGATGAGATTACAAATAAAAAGAGAAAATAAAAAATTAAAAGATTTTTTTTCATATTTTGAACACTAATTTTTATGATTTTTTATGATGTCACAGATAAAGTCGGAATTTGTGTTTATAGACCTGACGGGTTTTTAATCCTGTCAGGTCAAATGATTGTAGCATTATTGTAACATTTTTTTGATACCGCCCCCTCAGTCCCCCTCCTTAGTAAGGAGGGGGGAGGTGTGGTTTTAAAAAAAAAGTCGGGAAAATGTCGAATTTTATATTTCCTATTTAACTTTTTATCTATCTAAAACTTGCACTGTCGCATTATTGTCATATTCTGGAACACAGATAAACATGATTTTTATGATGTCACTGATAAAAAGTAACATTATTGTCACATTTTAAACCGACTCAAACTTCTCTCTTAACGATGCTCCGCCTTCCTGAGTATTCTAACATTCTTTGGATAATCTAAAATCGGCAAAACCGTTAATTTCACTTTTCGTCATAAATTCCGTTTTCATAACTTATGAATGTTGTAAAAACAACATCGCTTAAATTAATTTTCTATTCCTGACGGGTTTTTGACGGATTTCTGCAAAATAAAAATCGGCAACACCCCTCCCGACCTAAAGGTCGGACTCCCCTCAAGGGGAGAATTAATTCCTCCCTTGAGGGAGGTGGCTCGCCAAAGGCGAGACGGTGGGTGTTCAAGAGTTTACAAAAAAACTCACTATAAAAATATAAATAATATAAAATTTTGTAAAGCGGATTTAACCCATTACTACTAATAGGTAAAAATTTTTAAAATCTGCTTGACACAATATCCTGATTTTCAAAATGAGGTGAAGGTCTGAAAAATCTATTTTACTATAGAAAGGTCCGTGGGCAGGCCGTCAAGGCTTATTAAATTTTTTTCCTGAATATATTCATTTAGTCCTTCCTCGCCTTTCGCTTCAGCCCATTTGAAATGAATATCACGGTCTGCCTTGAATTCATACTCCGGCACTCCGAACCCGCATGACATCTGTACTAAATCTATATCGGCAATTATAAGCTGCCTTGTGCTGGGATAAATTTTAAAGTGCGAAAAATATTTTTTCCACTCTTCAGAGTTATTCAATACCGCTCTGCCCTTGCCGTATAATCTTAGTATAAGCGGCTTATCATCGAATGAGCAGAACATAATTGTAATGCGTCCGTTCTCCAATGTGTGCGCTGATGTTTCGTTGCCGCTGGAAATCAAATCCATATAGCCGATTTCATTTTCAGAGAGAACTCTGAAACAGTCTAATCCCTTCGGCGATACATTCACTCTGCCGTCTTTACTCAATGGAGCAGTTGCAACAAAAAATATATGCTGCTTCTCAATGAACTCTATATTTGCCTGTGATATTGTGTTTTGAAGTTTACCCATGAAGAATATACTATTTTAAAGTTATTGTATGTTCTCCGTCCCAAACTCTGTTTGGGACGAAACTTGGGAGCGAAACTCCGTTTCGCTTAATTAAAGTCGAAACAGAGTTTCGACACACGATGCATTCCCAAACATGAGTTTGGGAATGAGCACTTGATAAAATTATTAAACCAAAAATAATAAAACTCTTTTTACTTCCAAACACATTTAAGTTAGTACTATTAAAAGCAGTAGCCCCATTCCCGAGTAAAGTGCGGGGACAGGCACTTCAGGATGTTATTAACAAACTCGTCTGAATCCCCCTCCTTACTAAGGAGGGGGTAGGGGGTGGTTAACAAAAAATTTAACCCTGAAGGGTTCTATCTTATGTATTCTCGCCCCATCCTAAAGTATGGGATTACTGATTTAAACTTATCAACTGTTCTCAATTTTTTTTGTAAGATTCCAGATTTATTTTATTCTGCAAATTTTATGTAATTAAAACCAAAATATTTTTTACTTATATTTGTACAGGGCTTACGTTCTTTTATATACAATTATTCTCAAAACATCTTTCCTAATTTAACATAAAGGAATGGCGTTATGAATTTTGATACAGGCAATACGGGATTTATGCTGCTCGCAACGAGCTTAGTTATGCTGATGACTCCCGGTCTCGCGTTTTTCTACGGCGGTTTAGTCGGCAGAAAAAATGTATTGGCTATAATGATGCAAAGTTTTGTCTCGATGGGTGTTACTACAGTTCTCTGGTGGTTAGTAGGCTACTCAATGTGCTTCAGCGGAGATATGAAAACAGGCTCCGATTTTTTTGGTATCATAGGAAATTTTAAGATGTCTTTTTTACAGGGTATGGATATGAATACTCCATCACCTCTCAATCCTTCAATTCCACTCTTTGTTTTTGTTGCATATCAGATGATGTTTGCAATAATTACACCTGCTTTAATTACCGGCGCATTTGCCAACCGCGTAAAGTTTAAAGCATACATCGCATTTTTAATCGCATGGTTACTCTTCGTCTATTTCCCGTTCGTACACATGGTATGGGGCGGCGGTATCTTAGCCGAGTGGGGAGTAAAAGATTTTGCTGGCGGCATCGTTGTTCACAATATTGCAGGTATGGCAGCGCTTGCTTCAGTGCTTTACGTTGGTAAACGTCAGGTTGAAGATAAAGGCTTGCACTCAATTCCGCTGATTGCTTTAGGAACAGGTTTGCTATGGTTCGGATGGTACGGCTTTAACGCAGGCAGCGAGTTTGCAGTTGATTCAGTTACAGCATTAGCATTTTTAAATACAGATATAGCAGCATCGTTCGCCGCAGTTATGTGGCTTGCAATGGCTTGGATGTTTGAAGATAAGCCGAAGTTTGTCGGCTTGCTTACAGGCGCAGTTGCAGGACTTGCAACCATCACTCCCGCAGCAGGTTATGTTACTACAAACTCTGCAGTCATAATCGGATGTATATCAGGTGTAGTTTGTTACGGCGCAGTTTATCTGAAGAATAAAATGGGATGGGATGATGCGCTCGATGTATGGGGCGTTCACGGTGTAGGCGGTATGATTGGAATAATAATGCTTGGTGTGTTCGGAACTCTGACAGTAAATGCAACCGGCGCAAACGGACTATTGTACGGCGATTCTAAGTTTTTCTGGATTCAGTTAGGCGCAATTGCAATAAGTTCAGTGTATGCCTTCGGATTTACGTACCTGATGCTAGCAATAATAAACTTATTCACCAGAGTAAAAACTACTGCTGAAGAAGAAAAAACAGGACTCGATGAAACTCTTCATGGTGAACAAGCTTATATATAAATTTATTTAAAATTCTGCCGGTGAAACTCCGGCAGTTTTATTTTACATACAAAGTTCTTTATAAAATTTTTATAGATTTGCAGAAACATTTTATTTGATGTTTATTCCACATTGAATATTTTTGAATACATAAAATGATAACTGCTTTGATGATTCATAAAAAAAATCAAAACCCCAATATGAATAAAATTATACTTGTTCTAATTTTTTGTTTTGCTTCAGTATCTTCAGCTTTTTCTCAGGATTCACTGAGAAGTTTAATCAATTCAATGCTGCCTGTTTCACCCATTACTATCACGGGGTATGTAGATACTTATTACAGTCATGATAATGATAACTCAAATACAATTGAGCGCTTCCCGGGTGTATCACCGATAAGAGATGAATACCGCCTGAATATTGCAATGCTCACTGCAAGATATTCAAAAGAAAATGTTAGAGGGAATCTTACAATTCAATACGGCGATATGGCAGATGTACTGTATCCTTCCAATCAAAAACTTTTGCCCGAGGCAAATGTAGGGTTCTCTCCATGGGAGAATGTATGGATAGATGCAGGATATTTTTTCACTCACATCGGCAATGAAAGTCCGCGCTCAATAGAAAATGTATTTTCCTCTTATGCAATGGTGTCGTTGTATGAGCCGCTTCCGCAGGCAGGAGCAGTGATTTCTTATTCTGCGAGAAGATTTAACGGAGCATTCTGGGTTGTGAACGGCTACAGCGTACTGGGAGATAACAATAAGAATAAATCAGCCGGTGTTTCTCTTACATGGTGGCCTTATAAAAATGTTTCCTTCGCTTATAATAATTTAATAGGGAATGAGTCAACTGATTTAGGAAACGGCAAGCTTCGATATTACAATAATTTCATTATTAAAGCTATGCTTAGCGACCATTGGAATTTGATTGTGAACAACGATTTTTGCTTTCAGGAAAATTCAAAGCTTGATGACCCGAAATCTTACGGCTCAATGGCAGGAGGATTTGCAACTCTGAAATATACGTTCAATGACCCTAAGTTTTCACTCGCATACAGAGCAGAATATTTCTCTGACTTCGATGGAATACTTTCACCTATATATGAAATAACTCCGACTGAAAGAACCGGACTTATGTGCTTCGGTCCTTCGCTTGCATTTGAATACCGTCCAATGCCTAATGCATACGTAAGGCTTGAAGGAAGATATTTAAAAACATTGAGAGACTTAAAAATATTTTCCGATGATAAAGATTACAGGATAGATGGAAGTATTACTATGGGCGTGCAGTTTTAGATGTTAGTTATCGGTTGATAGTTGTCAGAAAGAGTCTGACCTGACAGGTTTTTAATCCTGTCAGGTTATAAATAAAAAATATCTTTGTTGGGATAACAGGGCTCGAACCTGCAACCTTCTCCTTGGTCTTTACATTATTTTAATATAAAGACCAAGGGAGTGCTCTACCATTTGGAGCTATATCCCATTATAAATTTGCTCTAACTCTGAATCAGTAAACTTTAGATTAATAGAAAATTTTGATTCAAGACAGAATAAAAATTTAAATTTTGCTAAAGATAGTTTTTTAGATCCATGCTTTTCCAAGTATCTTTTCTTACAATATTCAGTAAGCTCATCTGTATTAAAGTTTTTCATAATTAATTTATCAATCAATGAACTATAAAGTCTATAAAAATTGAAAATATCAAATAGATCATTTAATATAAATGAAGAGATATCTCTTTTGGCAAAATCAAAAGTTTCAATTTTGTAACCCTTCTTCTTTTCTTTAGCAAGTGTTTCCCTATATTGCTTCCATTGTAAGTTTAATTCGTTTCCATTTAATTGATTTTCTTTTAGTTTCTCATTTTTTCTTCTATTGCTTGTATTCTTTTTACCTTTATAATCTCTCCCTTTTATTAAATCTTCCATAACCCCATGTAATCTTTTTGATTTATCTCTGTGCATAATTGCATTTCTTCTATGTACAAAATATTGATAAGTACTAACAAATAAATCTCCTATATCAGCATCATTAATATTTAACTGTTCTAAAACAGTTTCATATACTTTAGATTCGGGTGGTTCACCTAATTTCTTGGAGGAAAAATTTTTAACAAACAAATAGGCATCTCTAAGATAAACCTCGAATTGAGTATTTGTGAAAACAAAAAATGTATCATAAATATAGTCAAGTGATTTTTGTGCTTGTTCACTAATATCTTTAAATCTAACATTAAATTGATGAGAATAGTCATTATCTAAATAGTGCTCAGTTGTGAACTTTTCTGGAGAGCTTTTAATCAGATTTTTATTGTCAATTTCAAATTGCTGGAAAATAAAAATAGTATGAGATAAATTATTGTTTATTTCAGATAAGTTTTTTTGAAAATCGAACAATGGAGGTGTTCTCATACATTATTTTGATAAAATTGTTATACTTTAAAATATATTTCTCACATATTACATCCTGCATCCCCTCAGCTCCACTTCCATATCAACAATATCCTTAACCTGATTCAAAAACCATTTATCTATTTTTGTGGATTGGTAAAGCTCATCTATCGATGCGCCTAAAAGAAGGGCGTAGCGGAGATAAAAAATATTATCGTTGCGGGGAGTTTTCAGCTTGGTGAGAATTTTTTCTTTGAGTAAAACTCTTTCACTTTTCTTTAATGAAGTAAGCTCTTCATAGGAGTATTTATCTTTTCCGTCAGCGCCGAGTCCTGCTCTGCCTGTTTCAAGCGAGCGGATTGCCTTCTGGAATGCCTCTTTAAAATTTCTTCCGAATGACATCACTTCGCCAACTGATTTCATCTGCACGCCGAGCACGTCGTTATCGGGATTCGATGAACGGAACTTATCAAAATCCCATCGGGGAATTTTTAACACAACATAATCTATCACCGGTTCAAAGCACGACGGAGTTGTCTTCGTGATATCGTTCGGTATCTCATCAAGCGTATATCCCACTGCAAGCTTGGCTGCAATTTTTGCGATTGGAAATCCCGTTGCCTTCGATGCAAGCGCCGAGCTGCGCGATACGCGGGGATTCATTTCAATTACAATTATTCTTCCCGTCTCCGGATTAACTGCAAACTGAATGTTCGAGCCGCCTGTTTCTACACCAATCTCTGAAATTACTTTCTTTGCAGCATCTCTTAGCTTCTGATATTGTTTATCGGTCAGTGTCTGCGCAGGTGCGACGGTGATTGAATCTCCCGTATGAACGCCCATCGGGTCAAAATTTTCTATAGAGCATATCACAACAAAGTTATCGTTCTTATCGCGCATTACTTCAAGTTCGAACTCTTTCCAGCCTATTAAAGACTCCTCAACTAAAACCTGATTTGTCGGCGATGCCTGTAAGCCCTTATTTACAATTGTTTCGTATTCATCCACGTTATAGGCAATACCGCCGCCTGTTCCGCCGAGAGTAAATGAAGGACGGACAATAATAGGAAATCCGGTTTTCTCCATAGCAATCCGCGCCTCTTCCATATTGTGAACGAACATTCCTTCGGCAACTTCCAGCCCTATTTTTTTCATAGCGGCGCTGAACTCTTCGCGCGACTCTGCTTTATTTATCGATTCAACTTTTGCGCCGAGCAGCTCAACGTTATATTTTTTTAAAATGCCTTTCTCATGCAATTGCATAGCTGCATTGAGCGCAGTCTGTCCTCCCATAGTGGGAAGTATAGCTTCGGGTTTTTCTTTTTTGATTATTTCTTCGATGTACTCAGTGGTGATAGGCTCGATGTAAGTAGCGTCGGCAATTTCGGGGTCAGTCATTATTGTGGCGGGGTTTGAGTTTATTAGAACAACTCTGTAACCCTCTTCCTTTAATGCTTTGACTGCCTGCGAGCCTGAGTAATCGAACTCGCATGCCTGACCGATAACAATCGGTCCGCTTCCGATAAGTAAAATTGTTTTAAGGTCTGTTCTTTTTGGCAAATCTTTTAGGCAAGAATTATTTTACGATGCTTAGATGTTTTACAGCTAATTTTTTTATTTTTTTCTTTATGTCTTTCTTCGAGTCAGTCGCATGTTTTTTAATCACACGCCTTACAAAAGTTTCCTGGATATCTATTTTGTTATTTCCCGATGAAAGCTTTTCATAGGTGCCGTCGCTTTTTAAAATTCTGCACTTAACGTTATCGGTTAAATATAATTTTAATGCTTCAAGAATATCTTCCTTCACTCTTTCATCTTCGATAGGGAACATAATTTCAATTCTTCTGTCAAGATTTCTCGGCATCCAGTCTGCGCTGGAAAGATATAAATTAGATTCACCGTTATTGTTGAAATAAAATGCTCTGCTGTGTTCTAAAAATCTTCCGACTAAACTATATACGCTTATGTTTTCGCTCATTCCTTTTACACCCGGTTTCAGCCTGCAGATACCGCGAATCATCAGCTCAATTTTTACTCCGGCATTCGATGCTTCATAGAGTTTCAGTATCACTTCTTCATCAACAAGCGAGTTCATCTTTGCAAGTATGTATCCGTTGCTGTGCTCTTTATGTTTTTGTATTTCGTTATCGATTAAACCTAAAATTGTTTTGCGCATATTTATCGGCGCAACAACTAATTCTTTGAACGAGTGCTTCTTAGAATATCCTGTAAGATAATTAAAAAGCTGCGTAGCATCTTTTCCGAAATCTTCATTAGCTGTGAATAATCCGAAATCAGTATAAAGCTTTGACGTAGTCTGGTTATAATTTCCGGTGCTGAGATGAACGTAACGTTTCATTTTTTCATCTTCTTTACGGACGACGAGAGCGATTTTACAGTGAGTTTTTAATCCGATCAATCCATATACAACGTGAACCCCTGCGTTTTCAAGAGCGCGGGCCCAGATAATATTATTCTCTTCATCGAAGCGGGCTTTTAGTTCGACTACTGCCGTTACCTGTTTGCCGTTCTCTGCAGCAGTTATGAGTGAATTAATAATAGCGGAGTCACCGCTTGTTCTGTACAGAGTAAGCTTTATAGCATAAACTTTCGGGTCAACTGCTGCCTGAGCAATAAACTCACTTACAGATGAGAATGAATAGAACGGATGATGCAGGTAAATATCCTGACGTGAAATATTTTTGAAAACATCGTCATCCTCTCTGAAGAATGATGAAATTCTCGGTGTGAAGGGCTCGTATTTTAATTTTCTGTTTTCAATTTTTGTAAGCACCATTAAATCACCAAGATTTAACGGACCGTCAATCTCATAAATTTCATTCTTCTCAACATTCAGCGCGCTTGTTAAAAAACTCTTTAGCTTATCGGGACAGTTTTTATCAATCTCTAATCTTACTAAAAGTCCTAAACGTCTTTTTTTAACTTCTTCTTCAATCAGTGTTAATAAATCCGCTGCTTCTTCTTCTTCAAGCTCAAGGTCTGCATTGCGTGTAATTCTGAATGAAGTCACGCCAACTGTAGCCATACCCGGGAAGAGCTTATCAATGTTCGCAAGAATAATATCTTCAAGCAGAATAAAACTATTCTCTTCACGTCCTTCAATCTGATAAAATCTCGGAACGATATTGGAAGGCACCTGAACTACGGAAAGTTTTTCTTCAATAGCTTCAGTATCGGGGTCATCAAGTAAAATTGCGAGCGCAATACTTCTGTTAATTAAATTCGGAAACGGATGAACATTATCTATTGCAAGCGGAGTAAGTATAGGGAAAATTTCATCTTCAAAATATTTATCTATTCGTTTTTTTTCTTCGTCGGTTAGCTCATCGTATTTAAATAGCTTTATATTGTTTTCTGCAAGTTTTGGGTAGATATCAGAATTAAATAATCTGTATTGTTCTTCAACAAGCGGACTTAGTTTTTGATATATCCGGTCCATCAATTCATGCGGAGAAATTCCGTCAGAGGAAAGCTCATTGATATCACTTAATATCTGTCTTTTAACACCGGAGACGCGAATCATAAAAAACTCGTCAAGGTTTGAGCTGAATATAGAAAGAAATTTGGCGCGTTCCAGCAAAGGGTTGTTTTCATCCTGCGCTTCTTCAAGCACGCGTTTATTAAATTCTATCCAGCTAAGCTCGCGATTAAAAAACATATCGGGAGTACCTTTTTTCAGCGAATTTTTTGCGATTAATTCCATAAGATGTAAATTAACTTTTACATAAATTTAATTCTATACCAAAAACTTTGTTAAATGCCTCGTAAACTTCAAAAAATTAATTGTTTGTATGTAAAATCTTTATCAGTTCTGAATATTAACATTAATTCACTTTAAAGGTGAATAAAGTTAATCGTTTGTGTTTAAAATATTTTATAAATTATGAACATGGCTGAAACAGTGAAAAAATGGTTCTATGCGGGGTACGCTATATTGATTTTAATAATCATTGCTGAAAATATCTGGTTTGGAAAAGGGCATCTTATAAAATATAATATGATTGCATTGTGGACAATCTTTCTTATTTTTGCGATATTTTTGGAGGGCTCTCCATCCCCGAAAGATGGAATTTCATTCTACATATTAATACTAATTATGTTAATAGTTCATGGAGTTTTAATTTTTATTATCCGTAATTACTTCGTTTCAAAAGGTTTGTAATTCCATATATTTTTACCCCACAAAGTACTCAATTAATTTAATACCGCACTTTATTTCTTAATTACTTGTTTCAGTAAAAAAGGTTAAATTTAAGGTCGAACTAAAAAAACTAAATGAAACTAAAACTAACGGCTTTAGCCCTTATTTTATTATTTTCGGACTTTGCATTTTCGCAGCAATCTTTTGTTCAGACAATCAATCTTGATACATCGATAACAAAGACTCTCGACAGCGCCTCCTTCTACGTAAAAAATCCGACTAATAAAGTAATGCAGATTACCAACGGAAGAACATTAAACAATATGTTTTTCTTAAGAAGTACTTCATTCACCGTGAATCCAAATGACAGTGTCCAGAAATGGGTAATATTCAGAACAAACCAGAACATCACTTACAGAGATTTTATTATTTATGATAATAATGTTCTCAAAAATTCTTTAGTATATTACACAGTTGCAACCGGTAAGTATGCAGATGTACTTTATGCTTTTACTCAGGGTTTGATAGATGAACCTTTAAAAACTGCGTTGAAAACATTCACCACAACCGGCTATATAACTTTAGGCTATAATGTAGGAAGAGACAGAATGTATGAATCAATTGATGACTACGGCAATAACGATACACTGGAATGCGTTTACACAGGAAGAAGAGCATACGTTCCTAACCGTTCAGGCGCAGGGAATGTAAACTTCAACTGTGAGCATACATGGCCGCAAAGTTTTTTCAACAGCAATGACCCAATGGTCAGCGATGTAAACCATTTATTCCCGACTGACGATGAAGCAAATAACAGAAGAGCAAATTATCAGTTCGGTATTGTGGTAGGAACTCCGACATGGCAAAATGTTTCAAAACTGGGTGTAGACTTCGAAGGACAAATTTGCTTTGAGCCAAGAGATAAACACAAAGGTAATGTCGCACGTTCATTATTTTATTTTGCCGTTAAATATGGTAATCAGGGTGGATACATGAGCGGCAAACAGGAAAACGTTTTAAGACAATGGTCAGTATTGGATACAGTTGATGCAAATGAAATAACAAGAAATACCAGAATAAAACAGTATCTCAATGTAAGAAATCCTTTCATTGACCATCCTGAATTTATCGATAGAATAAAAAGCACATACAGTACCATATTAACAATTCCGAGACCTAAGACATCAGTAGCTCCATCTAATGCAGTTTATGATACACTTGCAAAGAACGATACATCAAGTTATTACATTTCAATTTTTAATTCCGGTGAAGGTAATGCAACTATAAATAATGTAGCATCATCTAACGGAGTATTCACAGTAGAAAGCTTCCCGGCATCAATTGCACAAAATTCATTTGGATATGCAAGAGTGAAGTTTAAACCGAATGCAAATAACCAAACGTTTACAAGTGTAATAACTATTTCTACAAGTGATACAGTTAAAACAGTAAACCTGACCGGTTACAGCAATAGCCAGACGGCGGGAATTATTTCGTTATCATCGCAAGTTCCGGATAAGTTTGCATTATCGCAGAATTTCCCAAATCCGTTTAACCCGACTACAAAAATAAATTTTGCAGTCCCTTACAGAAGCTTTGTAACATTAAAAGTTTTTGATATGAACGGCAGAGAAGTGTCCTCGCTGGTAAATAATACATTGCAGGCAGGAACATATCAGTATGACTTCGATGGCTCATCATTAACAAGCGGTACATATTTTTATAAATTAGAAACATCAGATTTCACATCTACAAAAAAATTAATTTTAATAAAATAGTTTTTATTGTTCTACTCCGGGTTCCGACCCGGAGTTATTATTTTATAATCTTTAATCCAACCTAGAAATGTTTTCACAATACAAGGACATACTTCAAAAAGAGCTTCAATCAATTGAAGAGGCAGGGCTATATAAAAAAGAAAGAATTATCGAAACTCCGCAGGGCGCGGAAATAAAAGCAAACGGCAAAGAAGTGATAAACTTCTGCGCTAATAATTATCTGGGACTTTCATCACATCCTAAAGTTATCGATGCTGCGAAAAAAACTCTCGATGAATGGGGATACGGAATGTCATCAGTTCGTTTCATTTGCGGAACGCAGACAATCCACAAAACACTCGAAGAAAAAATTGCAAAGTTTCTCGGCACTGAAGATACAATTTTATATGCAGCATGCTTCGATGCAAACGGCGGTGTGTTTGAGCCATTAATAAATGAAACTGATGCGATTATTTCCGATGAATTAAATCACGCCAGCATTATCGATGGTGTTCGTCTATGTAAGGCAATGCGCTACAGATATAAACACAACGATATGTCTGAGCTTGAAGAGCACTTAAAAGATGCCAGAGCTAAAGGCGCTAAGCAGATTATCATCTGTACGGACGGCGCATTTTCTATGGACGGCACAATTGCAGATTTAAAATCGATCTGTGACTTAGCAGATAAATACGAAGCAATGGTTATGGTTGATGAGTGTCACTGTTCAGGCTTCCTGGGAAAAACAGGCAGAGGCTCAATTGAGCATTGCGGAGTAATGGGAAGAGTAGATATTATCACAGGAACGCTGGGCAAAGCTTTAGGCGGAGCCATGGGAGGATTTACATCAGGAAGAAAAGAAATTATAGAATTACTAAGACAAAGAAGCAGACCGTATTTATTTTCAAACTCGCTTGCTCCTTCTATCGTCGGCGGTTCAATTGCAGTTATGGATTTGCTTACTGAAACAACTGAGCTTCGCGACAGGCTTGAAGAGAATACAAAATATTTCAGAGAGAAAATGACGGCAGCAGGCTTTGACATAAAGCCCGGTGTTCATCCGATAGTACCTATTATGCTTTACGATGCAAAACTGGCTCAGGATATGGCAGCTAAATTAATGGATGAAGGAATTTATGTAATAGGATTTTTCTTCCCCGTTGTTGCAAAAGGAAAAGCAAGAATAAGAGTACAGCTATCAGCAGCGCATACATGCGAGCATCTTGATAAGTGCATTAACGCATTTACTAAAGTGGGTAAAGAGCTGGGAGTATTGAAATAATTTACATTCAATAAATAAATTCAACCCCAATGAAACAAAAAACAATCAGACTGTTCTTTGCAGTTTTTGTATTATCTTTTATTTCTCTGACAAATTTATATGCTCAGGATAAACTAGTCGGTACATGGGAAAGAACGGGCGATGACTTTGCAGGAGCACAGGTAAAAGTTTTCAAGACAGGAAGCACATTCAAAGGTAAAATTGTTTTCGCAACGCAGTCAATGATTGACGGCTGTTTTGGAGTCGGTGAAATTAAATGGATGAATATTATAAAAGCCGGCAAAGGTTACTATGAAATGGACGACTTATCAAAAAGCAGCAGCTGTGAATCATGGTACGCATATAAATATATAGAGTTTGCAGATGACACACATATAACAATTACATCTATGACGACTGACCCAACTACATCCGGGAATTTCCAGACCTGGACTAAAATAAGCGATAATTAATTTAACAAACCCCAATGAAATATAATTTAACTAAACTGTTTTGTACTGTAATTTTTCTGTCTCTTTTATCGCTAACAAATTTATATGCTCAGGATAAGTTAGTCGGCACATGGGAAAGAACCGGTGATAATTTGGCAGGTGTAAAGATTAAAGTTTTTAAAACCGGAGATTCGTTCCGGGGAAAAATTGTACTTGTAACTCAATCAATGATTGGTGGCTGTTTCAAAGTCGGTGAAATAAAATGGATGAATATTCTTAAAGCCGGTGACAACTATTATGAATTGGATGACTTGACAAAAAGCCCTGAGTGTAATTCGTGGTATACTTATAAATACATTGAGTTTACAGATGATACACATATTACAATTACAGCTACGAAGACTGACCCGACCACAGCAGGAAGTTTTCAGACATGGACTAAAATAAGCGATGAATAATTTTTTAAACTCAAATGAAAATAAATATTTCTATATTTGCTGTAATTTTTCTGTCCCTTTTTTCGTTATCAAATTTACACGCTCAGGATAATCTTATCGGTACGTGGGAATTGAAGGATGGTGACTTTGCAGGAGCTCAGTTGAAAGTATATAAAGACGGCAGTAATCTTGAAGGGAAACTAATTACAGTTCCGCAAAAGATGATGGAAAGCTGCTATAATGAAAATGATGTGAAATGGATGAACATATTTAAGGAAGGTGATGGGAAGTACTCTATTATTGATATAGTTAAAGTTAAAGGAGATTGCAGTGAAATTTATAGTTCAAAAAATATAAATTTCTCCAATGAAAACACTGTTTCAGTAACAGCAGGGGCAATCAATACTGACCCGACAGGTGGGTCACAAAAATGGACAAAAGTAAACAGTGAATGAAGTTTATTTCAACAATGAAAATCAATGAATGATTCTTTATAGATACATACTCAAAGCGCACGTTGGACCATTTATCTTCTCATTCTTTACTATTTTTTTTCTATTCTTATTTCAATTCTTAATCAAGGCTCTCGACCAGCTTGTAGGCAAAGGTCTGAGCCTTTGGATTATTTTCCAGCTTATAACATTTAATCTCGCATGGATTGTAACACTTGCCGCTCCTATGGCAGTGCTGGTTGCAACGCTGATGGCATTCGGTTCGATGTCTTCCGATAATGAAATTACAATAATGAAGGCAAGCGGTTTGAGCCTGCCCAAGCTTATGGCTCCGGTGCTTATCGCCTCTGTGATTTTATCTTACGCCATGGTAAGATTTAATAATGATATTCTTCCTGAGGCAAATCATAAAGCAAGAGTTCTTCTCACTGATATATCAAAAACAAAGCCTACGTTTATATTGGAAGCAGGGAAGTTTTCCGATGATATCGGCGGATTTAAAATTCTTGTTAAAAAAACTTTTGAGAACAATAATAACCTTGAAGACATTTATATATCGGATTACTCAAACCCTGCAACACGAAATGTTATTACTGCAGAGAAAGGCGATATAAGTTTTACAAGTGATTTTAACCACATTGTAATGAATCTTTCCAACGGAGAAATTCATCAGCTCAACAATCTTGACTACACAAATAAATACAGAGTGGTGAAATTTGATAAGCACAGGATTATTATGGATGCTAAAGGGTTCGGCTTTCAGCAGTCAGGTGATAATGCTTTTTCCCGAGGTGACAGGGAACTTTCATCATATGCGATGAATCAGATTGTAGACAGCTTAAAAAAATCAGCAGCGACGTTGAGCGCTCAGGTTTTTACCCGCGCATATCCCGATATAATTGCTTTATCAAAATATAAATTTACTGATACTGTCTATAAAATACCGGTAGCGGTATTGCTGGATAAAAAAGATACTGCAAATAAAAATTACAGTTATGATTCACTGAAGATGTTGTATTCAAGAATTATGACTTACCGCAATGATTATAAGAGCCAGGCAAATATAAAAAAAGAACTTGAGAAACAGGTTGACCAGTATGATGTTGAGATCTATAAAAAATATTCCATTCCGTTTTCATGTATAGTCTTTGCATTGATTGGCGCGCCGCTGGGTTACAGAGTGAGGAGGGGAGGCTTCGGTATTGCAGCCGGACTTTCATTATTTTTCTTTTTATTATACTGGGCATCGCTCATAGGCGGTGAGAAGTTTGCAGATAGGGCATTGCTTAGTCCTATGCTGGGAATGTGGTTTGCAAATATTGTACTGGGAGTGTTCGGATTAATTTTGATGAAGAAGTCATCGTAAGTTTTTCAGGCAATTACTTGCCACAAAAACACCAAAGCTCTAAATTACACTAAACTATAAAATAATTTTTGTAATCCTTTGTGCTTTAGAGATTTTGTGGCAGATTAAAAATATTAATATGGACGACTGCACCTTTTGTAAAATAATAAACAAAGAGTTTCAATCTTCAATTGTTTATGAAGATGATATTGCCATTGCTTTCATGGATATTCAACCGGTGAATGAAGGGCATTTACTTGTTGTGCCAAAGAAACATTTTGTTACGCTGGATGATTGCGACGAAGAAACTGCAAAGCACTTAATGGCAGTTACTAAAAAACTGAACAATGCTGTTTCAAAATCTGTGAAGTGTGAAGGTGTGCTTAATTTAATTGCAAACGGAGAGGAAGCCGGTCAGGAAATATTTCACTTACATATTCATATTGTTCCCAGATTTAAAAATGACGGTTTCGGATTAAAATTTTCGGATGAATATTTTATACCGAAGGAAAGAAAACCCCTGGATGAGACAGCAGAGAAAATTAAACTATTTATCTAACGTTTAGTAAAGGTTGATAATAATTAATTTTGTTATTGAATTGCCACGGCTTTTAAGCCGTGGTAATAAGTATATCTCTATTTTTACCCTTTAGGGTAAATAGTAATTTTGGCTAAAGCCAATCACTTAGTTTAATCTTATTCCACGACTTAAAAGTCGTGGCAATTTTAATGTTGAGATGAAATAATAGAAATAAAAAGGTATTTTTTAGTTTATTTAATTTTCAATCAGTTAAAGTTATATTGAGTTAAATTTGTCAAGCCCCGAACAATGTGACATTACCCAACCCCGCCAGGTCAGGAATGAAGCAACGGTAAGTAATAATCATATGTGATTCGGGTGTCTTGACTTTTTACTCCTTCAACTAAAACTTCAAATTCTAACCTAACTTTTCTATGAGCAAAACCCAACTCGCAATTGTAGGACTAGGCGGAATAGCACAGGTAAACCATATTCCGATTCTATCTAAAATGAACGACGTTGAAATTACAGCTGTATGCGACCTTGAGCTATCCAAAGCAAAACAAATAGCATCTAAATACGGAATAAAAAAATGTTACAAAGATTTCGATAAGATGCTCGAAGAGAATCCCGACATTGCCGCAGTAATTATTACTGCGCAGACGGATGCACACAGAGAGCTAGCATTAAAATCTTTTGCAGCAGGTAAAGATGTGCTTGTAGAAAAACCTATTGCAAGAAATTATGCTGAAGCTGAAGATATAGTTGAAGCTGCGAAAAAGCATAAAAAGAAACTGATGATTGGCATGAACAATCGTTTTCGTAACGATGTAATGCTTATGAAAACTTTTGTGAAAGGAAAAGAAATAGGCGAGCCTTTCTACGTAAAGACAGGATGGATAAAAACACAAAGCTCTGACCAGAAGTGGTTTCTTGAAAAAGAAAAATCAGGCGGGGGAGTATTATTAGATAATGGAATTGTAATGCTTGACCTTGGAATGTGGATGCTTGGTTTCCCTGAGCCGCATAGTGTATCGGCAGTGAATTATAACCATAATACAAAGAACGTAGAAGATTCCAATATAACTCTGATAAAATTTAAGAACGGTTCAACACTTTCAATTGAAACAAGCTGGAGCCTGCAAAGAGAAGGTGAATTATTTTATTGCAATGTATTCGGTAAGACGGGAAGCTCTGCAATAAATCCGCTGCGCATCTATAAAAAAATGGATGGTAAATTATTTAATATTACTCCTAACAAATTACAGATGCCAGCAAATCAGTTTAAGAAGAGTTATGAATTTGAACTTCAGCACTTTGTAAAAGTGATTAACAACGAAGCTGAAATTATTTGCAACGGCGAGGAAGCACTTTCAAGAATGAAGATTGTGGACGCAATTTACAAGTCGGCAAGTCTGGGAAAGGAAGTAATTTTAAAATAAAAACTTTACGTTTTCTTTACATTAATAGTGTATATTGATGAAAAACAATAAGGTGAAAAAGAAAATACTGGTAGTAGATGACGAAAAAGATATCGTCGATATTTTAAAATACAATCTCGAAAAAGAACATGAATTTGAGGTTTTAACTGCATATAACGGTAAAGAAGCACTTGAACTGGTTGGGAATCATCCTGATTTAATTCTGCTTGATATAATGATGCCTGAACTGAACGGCTTTGAAGTCTGCAAACAACTGAAACAAAATCCCGCCAACGCAAAAATTCCGGTAATATTTTTAACAGCAAAAGAAAATGAGATAGATGAAATTCTGGGTCTTGAGCTAGGAGCAGATGATTATATTCACAAGCCTCTTTCACCAAGAAAAGTAATTGCCAGAGTGAAGTCTGTTATCCGCAGAAGCAATGTTGAAGCAGAGAGAAGCAATAAACTCGATGAAATAATTAAGTTTAAAAATCTTGAAGTCGATAGCGTTACACACTCCGTTAAAATAAATAAAAAAGAAATTTTCTTCCCGAAAAAAGAATTCCAGCTTTTACATTTTCTTATTGCAAACAGAGGCAGAGTATTTTCACGTGAGATTCTGCTGAACCAGATCTGGGGAGAGAATATTTATGTTGTCGATAGAACAGTAGACGTTCACGTTGCTAAGGTAAGAGAGAAGCTCGGCGAGTACAATGATTACATTGAAACAATTAAGGGTCTCGGCTATAGATTTAAAGAAGCGAAGTAATTATATTGTATAGATGAAGAACAGATTAAAACTCTTCTCGAAATTTACACTCCTATACTCACTATTATTTTTTGTATTTATAATTATCCTTTCAAAAGTGATTGATGTTTCAAACGAGACATTAATTGCTTCCGGGGTAATAATGATTGTATGCTACAGCGCAACATTTGCATTTATTAAATTCGAACTCTTCAAGCCTCTTCAGGACCTTTCAAAAATTACTACAAAGTTAAGTTCAAAAACCGATAACGGTGATGACCTTGATAATGAAATTTCTGCAGTGAATGAAATCCTGGCAGAGCTGATTCAATACAAGGACGAAAAATCAAAATCGCTTTACATATATAATATTAATAATCTTCTTGTAGAAGTTGCAGAAAGATTATCTAATGATTTGCAGACGGCAAAAACATTTAAAGTAAACAGAAACGAATTTTTAGGCAATGTTACGCACGAGCTCCGCACCCCTATTTTTGCAATACAGCTTTCATTGGAAACACTTGTTGACGGCGCAATGAATGATAAAGCTGTTGCAGAGGATTTTTTGCAGCGGGCTATTAAACAAACATACAGATTAAAAGATTTAGTAGACGACCTTATAAGCATTTCAAAGTTCGAAGCCGGAATGAAGATGAGCAAAAGATATTTCAGAGTGAATGAAATGATAAAAAGAACGATTGATGACTTGCAGGGAATAGCTCAGAAAAAAAATATAAAGATTGAATTCAATCCGGGAAGCTCGAACGGAGTAAATGTTTTCGGTGATGAAGAAAGACTGAAGCAGGTGATGATTAATTTGATTGATAATGCTGTGAAGTATACAAATGCAGACGGAATAATAAAAGTCTCCACTGAGCTGAAGCCGAAAGAAGTTACGATATCAGTAGAAGATAACGGCATCGGAATTCCTAAAGCTGACTTGCCAAGATTGTTTGAAAGATTTTATCGGGTAGATAAAACGCGTTCCAGAGATGTCGGCGGCAGTGGTCTCGGGCTTTCAATTGTAAAACACATTCTTGAAGTGCATAAGAGCCATATAAAAGTAGAGAGCGAGGAGAATAAAGGAACGAAGTTTGAATTTAATCTGACTCGTTAGTTATTCTTGCCCTGACAATAAATCTGCCATTTTTAATAATCCTGCCTCATCAAATTTTCTGCCCATAACCTGAACGCCAAACGGAAGCCCGTCTTTATCTTTTCCTATCGGCACTGATAGACCGCAGTTACCGGCAAGATTTACAGACACAGTGTAAATATCATTCAAGTACATTGCAAGCGGGTCATCAACTTTATCTCCGATTTTGAATGCAGTCGTTGGTGTTGTCGGCGAAATTATATAATCAACTTTTTCAAAAGCATTTTCAAAATCCTGTTTGATCAGGCGTCTCACTTTTTGTCCTTTGCGATAGTATGCATCATAATATCCCGATGACAGCACATAAGTTCCAAGCATAATTCTTCTTTTTACTTCTGGACCGAAACCTTCAGAGCGCGTATTCACATACATATCTTCCATCACATCAGAATTTTCCGAGCGCACGCCGTATCTTACACCGTCATAGCGTGATAGATTACTGGATGCTTCTGCGCATGTTAGAATATAGTAAGTTTGAATTGCATATTTTGTATATGGAAGCTCGACTTCTACAACTTCAAATCCTTTATTTTTCAGATGCTCAAGTTTTGCTAGAATTGTGCGTTTTATTTCTTCATTCAATCCTTCGCCGAAATATTCTTTTGCGAATCCAATTTTTATTTTCTTCGGGTCTAATTTTTCTTTTATTTCTTCTGTATAGTTTGGAACTTCAACTTCAGCAGAAGTTGAATCCTGTTCATCTCTTCCTGAAATTACCTTCATTACTCTTGCAATATTTTCATTTTCTTTTGCAAAGACGCCGATGGAATCGAATGATGAAGCAAATGCAACAAGACCAAAACGTGATATTCTTCCGTAAGTAGCTTTTAATCCTGTAATGCCGCAGAATGATGCAGGCTGTCTTATTGAGCCGCCTGTTTCTGAGCCGAGAGAGACCATGCACATATCGGCAGCAACTGAAACTGCGCTTGCGCCTGACGAGCCGCCGGGAACTCTTGTTTCATCTATAGGATTTTTTGTAACTCCGTAAAATGAATTTTCATTGGAAGAACCCATTGCAAATTCATCGCAGTTAACTTTTCCGATCAAAATAGCATCGGCATCTTTAAGCCTTTTTATAACGGTTGCATCATATATAGCATTGAAGTTGCTGAGTATTTTTGAGCCGCACGTGAGTAAGGCATCTTTAACTGAAATAACATCTTTTACAGAGATTACCATTCCGGCAAGTTCTCCCCCAGTTCCGTTCTTTATTTTTTCATCTATTAATTTTGCCTGTTCAAGCGCTTCGTTTTCAAAAAGAGAAATGAAAACATTTAAGCTTTCTCTTTCATTTATTTTTGACAGGTAATAATTTACTGTTTCAACGCAGGTAATATTTCCGGAGTCTAAATTTTTTCTGAGCTCTGAATATGTGGAAGGAATTTCTTTCATATAAAAGTAATTTTAGGAATAAAGCAAAAGGGATTTACAAATATAAATCCCTTTTAGGTAATTATTAATTAAAGAATCGAATTTAAATTTCTAAACTGAATAATTTATGAAATTAAGCAGCCGGTTTTTTATCGTTATCGTTACTTGTAATATCTTCTTTGATATCGTTAGAAGCTTTTTTGAATTCTTTAATTCCTTTTCCGAGTCCCTGCATTAAATCAGGGATTTTCTTCGCTCCAAACAATACTAAAATCACGATGGCTATTAATATTATTTCGGGAGTTCCTAATCCAAACATGTTAATTAATTTAGTTTATTTTTTTGTGCTTGTTTCACAATCTGTATTATACCGTTAATTGGTCCAATTACAATTAGTAATAAAAAAATCATCACCAAAATCATTGGTAAAATTATTTCTCCTGTACCTGATTCTGCTAAGACTTTATGCATACTTAAATGTAAGTAATTATAATATACTTTCTACAACGCTTTCAAACAATCTCTTTCCATCATCGTTTCCGAGCAGCTTTTCAGAGGCTCTTTCCGGATGCGGCATCATTCCTAAAACGTTTCTGTGTTTGCTTTGTATTCCTGCTATATTGAATAAAGAACCGTTCGGATTCTCATTATAGCTGAATAAAATCTGGTTATTGCTAATCAATTCGCTCAGTGTATTTTCATCGCAGTAATAATTTCCTTCGCCGTGGGCAATAGGAATATTAATATCTTCCTTTATATCGTATTTGCCTGTAAAAATACTCTTATTATTTTCTACTTTCAATGAAACAGTTTTGCATATAAACTTCAGATTTTCATTCCTTAGCAGCGCTCCGGGAAGCAATCCGGATTCACATAGCACCTGAAATCCGTTACAAATTCCTATTACAATACCACCGTTATCTGCAAATCGAATAACATCAGTCATTATCGAAGAGAATCTTGAAATCGCTCCGCATCTTAAATAATCACCGTATGAAAATCCGCCGGGTAGAATGATTACATTTCTGTCTTCAATGCTTCCGTCTTTATGCCATAAAAATTTTGTATCCGCATTAAGCACATGCTTGCATACATTGTACGCATCATGGTCGCAATTTGAACCCGGGAAAACTACTACACCAATCTTTGCCTTACTCATTATAGCTCTGTCGTTTCAAATTCATAATCTTCCATTACAGGATTTGCGAGCAGTTTCTTGCAGGCATCATCTGTAATTTGTTTTGCTTTTTCGGGAGAGTCGGCTTCAACAAGAAGCTCAATAAACTTTCCGATGCGTGTATCTAAAATAGAATCGTACCCGATTGATTTCAACGAGTGTTCAATTGCTTTTCCCTGCGGGTCTAAAATACTTTTGCGTAAAGTAATTTTAATTTTTGAGCTGAATTTCATTAGTTAGATGTGGGGAAGTGTAATAAGTTTAATACAAAATTAGCTATTAAAAATATTAATAGAAATTTAAAAACAGCGGGGGAATTATTTTAACTTATCTCTTAAAGATTCCAGCACGGATTTATTTATATCTATAACTCCGTCTACTGTTTTTTTCTTTGGTTTTGGGCTGGATTGCGGATTTTTGCTAGTATTTGTGTCTGATTTTCCTCTTCCGCCTTCATTTATAGTTTTTTCCTGGTCAACTGATGCTGTCGGGCTTTCAGTTTTCATAGTCTCTTTTTTAGGCTCAGCATCTTTTATTTTGTCGGTAGTTTTTCTTTCGTTAGAAGTAACCGGATTTGGTTTTTGCTCAATTTTTGTTCCGCTCTGCTCTATATCTATAGCCGTGTTTGATTTAACATCAGTCTTAGGCGGAGATACAATTCTTTCATCCGTTACCTTAGGCTGCAATGATTTGCTTGTTGTAATCTGCTCTTGTGTTTCGCGGGGAGTCTCTTGTGTTCTTGTTACAACTTTATCTTTAGAATCGTTCTCTTCGTTTTTTGCAAGCTCTTTATTTTCTGTTACAGGGGCAGAGTTAGTAATGCCGGGTTCTTCTTTAGTGATAACAGTTTCCGTATTCTTATTGCCCGTCATATTAGTTACAACTGCATCTTTCTTATCTCCTAAAATGAAGTACACTAAAAATGCTGCTACAACTATTGATGAAATACCTAAGGCAGGTACAAGTCGCGCACCGAATAAGTTTTTGAAATAAGAAGAGGCCGTGCCTTTAACAACAACGTCTCTTGTTCGTTCTTCAGAATCTAAAATATCGATTTGAATCTGAAGTCTTTTCAGAAAATTTTCGTCGGCTTGTAATTTAGGAAGTCGTAATAATTTTTCTCTAATGTCTAAATTTTCGTTTTCGTGTTCCACAGCATTGTAAAATTAATTTATAATTAATTCTCCCTTAAGTTTATAAAATTAGGAATTCGGTTTATATATATCCTGTAACAATTCTTTAAGCTTCTCGCGTCCTCTGTTAATCCGTGATTTCACTGTGCCAAGTGGCAGCTTCATAATTTCAGCTATCTCTTCATAATCCATATCCTGAATGTCCCGCAGGATTATTACTTCTTTGAACTTATCATCAAGCGAGTTAATTGCCTGCTGAATAAATTCGTTTTCAATTCCTGCCTGAGCCGTTTCCTCGGGAGATAAAACATCGGCCTTTAAATCAAAATCTTTTTCGCCATCGGGGTCAAAATCGCTTATAGAAATTGAACTGTAATTCTTCTTCTTTCTTAAATTCGTTTTTGCAATATTAATTGCAATTGTATAGAACCATGTAGAAAACTTTGCTATCTCTTTGTATAAATGCTTTGATTTATACAGTTTCAGAAAAGTATCCTGTGCAAGGTCCTCAGCCTCTTCGCGGCTGCCGGTATATCTGAATAAAAAGTTTATCAGCTTATCCTTATACCTGTGAACGATCTCATTGAACGCCTCAACTTTTTCCTGCTGGAATTCGGCTATCAGCTGTTCATCGGTATAACCTTTATAAACGGAATTCGATTTTAAAAGCATTAAAGCTTAATTTATATACTAATTAAATTGTAAAATGTTCCGCCGATAGTCTCTATTAAGTATGAGTTAAACTAAAAATTAAGTTAGTTATTACGTTTTTTTTATCGGGATTAGATGTTTTTAACAGCTTATCAACCTCAAAAATCCTCTGCAAATGCTCTTTTACTGCCGGCAAATTTGTCGAGTCCTTGTATTCCTTCAGCGTAGCTAACAATTTATCTGAACCAAACCACAACTTCAATATTCTTTTTAAATCCTTACTATAGGCGGCTATAGATGGGTCAAAAAGTTTTGTAATACCGATAAAGGCATTGCTGATAAGATACATTAAATATATCTCTACATCTCTCTGCAAAGAGAGCTTATCATATATGGCAAGCGCTTTATCAAAATTTTTAGTAAGCACTGCTAAAAGAAAATCATTCTCATCGAAGTCACGGGAGATTCCTGAGCTTAGATTTATTATTTCCTTCGTTATAACTTTTTCTTTGAAAGCAAAAATCTTCAGCTTCTCAGTTTCATTATATAATTCATCAACTGAGCTTCCCGAAAGTGCAACAAAATAATTTATATTTTCATCGCTTATTTCATAACCCTCAAATAACTCTTTTACCCAGTTAAAAAGCTCTGCATCGGAAAAATCTTTTACGTTTATTACTTTCAGATTACCGTGAGATATATCTCCCACATTATCGGCAATATCAGCAAAATCGTTTGCAAGTAAAATAATAAGTGTATCCGGATTATAATTATTCAGATATCTTAAAAATAACTCCCTGTCATCTTTTAAAAGCTTCTTGAAATTCTTATATACTAAAACTTTTTTTGATGAAAAGAAACTTACGTTCATGCTTTCACCCATCATTTCTTCAAAGTTTTTATCATCGGCGTAATAGTACTTCAGAGTCTCTTCAGTTATCTTCTCTTCTTCTAAAAATTTCTGAGCAATGCTCTTTAATAATATAGAAGTAATGATTTTATATTTTGAAGCCAGAACTAAATTAGGGGGAATTTTGCCTTTGCTGATATCCAGTGTAAATTCTTTGTAGGAAAGATTTGAGGCTGAAGCACCTTTCATATAGAGTACAATTTAATAAAATATAATGAAAGGATAAGTGATATTATTTTAGTATTAAGTATTAAGTATTGAGTATTGAGTATTGGGAATTGAGTAGTTATGTCTTACAGATAAATGAGTTTCCCCCTCCTATACAAGGAGGGGGATTAAGGGGGCGGTATCAATACACCCCAAAATATTATACTACTCTACTGCATACACTTTTGTCATCACAACATCTTCAACAGGTTTATCATAATGGTCAACTTTTGTCTTACCAATTTTTTCAACTATATCCATTCCTTCAATAACTTCACCGAAGATAGCATGTTTGCCGTCAAGCCATGGAGTAGGAACTAGAGTGATAAAGAACTGCGAATCGCCTGAGTTAGGTCCGGCATTAGCCATTGAGAGCATTCCCGGCTTATTGTGAATCAATCCGTCACCGAACTCATCTTTAATTTTATTGCCTGAGCCGCCGCGGCCTGTTCCTGTCGGGTCTCCGCCCTGAATCATGAACTGGTCAATCACTCTGTGAAAAATGATTCCGTCGTAAAATCCTTTTTCAGCGAGCGAAAGAAAGTTGCCGGCAGTAAGCGGAGCTTCCTTCATGAATAATTTAATTTTGATGTTACCCATATTGGTTTCCATCATAATGTTTTTTTCTGGAGTTTCCATGTGAGAGATTTTTTTTTCGTTAAAATATTTTTGAGAACATTGTTAATTACAAATAAATTTGACCTGACAGGTTTTCAATCCTGTAAGGTCGGATGAAAATTAGACATAAAAAAACCCGATCCTGCTTTAGCGGGATCGGGATTTTAAAAAACTCATTATCACTTATCTACCATTGTTACTTTAGTCATCTTTATTTCTTCAACAGGTCTGTCGCCTTGTCCTGTTTTTGTTTTACCTATTTTATTTACAACATCCATACCGCCGATAACTTCACCGAAGATTGCATGTTTGCCGTCTAAGTGTGGTGTCGGTGCAAGCGTAATGAAGAACTGAGATGTTCCTGTGTTCGGGCCTCTGTTAGCCATTGAAAGCATTCCTGCTTTGCTGTGCTTTAAGCCCGGACCAAATTCATCCTGAATTGTCTTATCTGAACCGCCTGTTCCTGTTCCTTTAGGGTCACCGCCCTGAATCATGAAGCCGTCTATAACTCTGTGGAAGATAATTCCGTCATAGAATTTTTTATTTATCAAATCAATAAAGTTTTGTGTAGTTATCGGAGCTTCTTTTGTGAACAATTTTATTTTTATTGTTCCCATTGTTGTTTCCATCTTTACAATGTTCTTGCCTTTTGTGTCTGTTTTCTTTTCGTCGCCGTTTGCATCTTCTTTAGTTGTAGCTGTATCTTTTTTTACAGTATCAACTTTTGTCGGTACAGGTGTTGTTGTATTTGTTGTAGTCTGCGGAGTAGTTGTCGTTGTAGACTCTTCTTTCTTTCCGCATCCTGCAATTACAAATGCGAAGAGAACAAATGCTGTTAACAATAAATTAATTTTTTTCATTTTTGTTTATGTGTTTTTATAAATAAAACTGTTATTCTAAAATTGTTGCTTTAATAATTTTTACATCTTCTATAGGTCTGTCGTTTACGCCTGTTTTAACTTTTCCGATTGCTGTTACAACTTCCATTCCTTCGATAACTTCGCCGAAGATTGAATAGCCGCCGTCAAGTCTGGCTTGTGGAGTAAGAGTAATAAAGAATTGTGAGCTTGTAGTACCCGGACCTGCATTTGCCATGGATAGTATTCCCGGCTTGCCGTGAGATAAGCCTGTTTTGAATTCATCAGGAATAACTGTACCTGAGCCGCCCATACCTGTACCTGTTGGGTCGCCGCCCTGAATCATAAATCCGTCAATTACTCTGTGAAAAATTATTCCGTCGTAAAATCCTTTATTTATCAGATCAATAAAATTTTGTGAGGTCAACGGAGCTTCTTTGGTAAATAATTTTATTTTTATTGTGCCTAATGAAGTTTCAAGCTGCGCTACTTTTGTATTGCTCTCTTGCGCAATTGCTTTGTTGAAATCTGAAGAGAACATTGTAAGCAATGCTGCAGCAAATAATATTAAAAAGTTTTTCAATTTTTTTATTTAAAATTAAATTAAAACTGCTTTAAAAATCTGACATCATTTTCATAGAACATCCTTATATCGGGAATTCCGTACTTCACCATAATAGTTCGCTCTATACCCATACCGAATGCAAAGCCGGTGTATTCGCCTTCTTCGTACCCGACGTTTTCAAATACTTTAGGATTTACCATTCCGCAGCCGGCAATTTCTACCCAGCCTGTATGTTTACAAATCCTGCATCCTTCGCCTTTACAGATGAAGCACTCTACATCAACTTCAGCAGATGGTTCAGTGAAAGGGAAGAACGAAGGCCTCATTCGTGTCTTTAAATCGTCACCAAAAAATTGTTTCGCGAAGTAATCAAGCGTACCTTTTAAATCTCCGAATGTAACATCTTTATCAACGTACAATCCTTCAATCTGATGAAACTGTGATAAGCTTCTTGCGCTTATTGCTTCATTCCTGAACACTTTGCCCGGCAAAATAATTCTTATCGGCGGCTTATGTCCCAGCATTGCGCGGATTTGTCCCGGAGATGTATGTGTTCTTAATAAAATTTTGCCATTTTCATTTGAAGGTTTACCCTTTTCATCTATATAAAAAGTATCCTGCATATCTCTTGAAGGATGATAGTCAGGAGTATTCAATGCATCGAAGTTATGAAATTCAGTTTCGATTTCAGGACCGTCGTAAATTTTAAATCCGATCTTTACAAATATGGAGGAAATTTCTTCAAGTGCTTTAGAAATTAAATGGCGTGTACCTTCATTGTAGGTTCTGCCTTCTAATGTTATATCGATATCGGATTTTTCTTCAGCAGAGCCGAAGGAATTTTTCTTTTCTTCGAAAAGATTATTAACGAGATTTTTTAACTCGTTAAGATGCTTTCCGTAAGCGCCTTTTTCTTCTTTCGGTACGTCTTTGAGATTTTCAAACAGGGAGGCAACAATTCCTTTTCTGCTTAAATATTTTATTCTGAATTCTTCCAGCGAGTTTAAATCGTTAACCGATTTTATTTCATCCGTTACTTCAGCCGATATATTTTTTAAGTTGTCAAGCATATTCAAAAAGGATTATATATAATAAAGGCGAGTTTTCGCTCGCCTTTTGTAAAAATAACCGTAATGTAAAAGAAAAATTTACGCTAAAGCGAATCTTACTATTTCATTGAATGCAGGAAGATTATTGTAAGCTAAATCAGAAAGAACTTTTCTGTTTATATCAATATTCTTTTTGTTTAACGCATCAATTAACTTTGAGTAAGAAGTGTTATTCAATCTTGCAGCAGCGTTAATTCTTGTTATCCATAAGCTTCTGTAAACTCTCTTCTTTGTTTTTCTGTCTTTGTATGCGTGTGTTAAACCCTTTTCTACGGAGTTTTTTGCAACTGTATAGACTTTACTTCTCGCTCCGAAATATCCTTTAGCTTTCTCGAGGATTCTTTTTCTTCTTCTGTGCGATGCGACTTTGTTTTTTGAACGTGGCATTTGTTTATTTTAATTTTTAAAATTATTATACGTTCCCCGTCATTTAAGCAGGCTTATAATTGTATATTATGCTTGGATTAATCTAAGCATTTTTCTTGTTTCCGGTATGGAAACCAGGGTAGCTGTACCAAGATGTCTTTTTCTTTTGCTTGACTTCTTTGTTAAAATATGTCTTTTGTGAGACTTACTTCTTTTCAGTTTCCCTGTAGCTGTTACTTTGAATCTCTTCGCAGCAGCTCTGTTGGATTTCATTTTAGGCATTTTCTATATTCCCTTCAGAATTATTATCTGATGTTAGTTTTTCTTCTTGTTGACTTGCGTCGTTTTTTACTTCTTCATTTACATCTGCATCTTTTGGAGCGGTTTGTCCCGCTTCCATTGCATTTTCTTTAGCAATCAGTTTTGCTTCTCTTTGTCTGAACTTATTAATCGCAGCAATCTTTGCTTTATCCGGCATGAAGTAAGCAATTAACTGCTTGCCTTCCATTTTCGGAGGAGCTTCCAGTTTACCGACTTCACTCAGCTTGTTCACAATATCATCCATCAATTTTCTTCCGAACTCAGGGTGCGTAATCATTCTGCCCTTGAACATAACGTAAGCTTTTACTTTATGTCCTTCCATCAAAAAATTGTAAAGATGTTTCGTCTTAAATTCAATATCATGCGTATCGGTATTCGGGTTAAAACGCACTTCCTTAACCGTCATTACTACCTGATTTTTTTTGGCTTCCTTCTCCTTCTTCTGTCTTTCATAATTGAATTTACCGTAATCGGAAATCCTGCAAACAGGAGGGTTTGAATTTGGCGAAATTTCGATTAAATCGAGCCCTTTTTCCTGCGCTAATTTCTTTGCTTCAAAATTAGACAGTACACCTAAGGCATCGCCGTTTTCGTCAATCACTCTTAACTGCGGAGCGTTTATGTAATTGTTGGTTCTTTCGCGGAAGCGTTTATTATCTTTAATACTGTATTGGATTTAATTAATAAAAAATATCTTTTTTGGAAACCTTTAATTTAATAATTTCTATAAATTTATTCAATTCCATTTTTCCGGTATCCCCCTTTTTATGCTCGCGAATCGAAATTAATCCCTCATTTACCTCTTTATCGCCCAAAACAAGCATATATGGAATTTTTTTATTTTCAGCTTCCCGTATTTTGTAGCCCACTTTTTCGTTTCTTTCGTCCAAATTCACACGAATGTTGTGAGATTTCAATTCATCATGAATTTTCTGAGCATATTCTTTGTGATTATCTGTAAGCGGAATTACCATCACCTGCACGGGCGCTAACCAAAGCGGGAAGTATCCAGCAAAGTTTTCTATCAGCAATGCAACAAATCTTTCCATCGAACCGAACGGCGCGCGATGAATAACAACAGGTCTGTGCTTCTGTCCGTCTGCGCCTGTATAAAGCATATCGAAGTTTACCGGCTGAACGTAATCAACCTGCACTGTTCCAAGCTGCCATTTTCTGTTGAGCGAATCTTTTAAAATAAAATCAATCTTCGGTCCGTAAAAACTTGCCTCACCGATTGCAATAGTGTAATTAAGTCCCATTCTGTCCGCAGCATCTTTTACATCCTGCTCAGCTTTATCCCATAGTTCATCTGTTCCGCCGTACTTGGATTTATTTTCTTTATCTCTGAATGAAAGTCTTATGTTCAGATTATCAAAGCCCACTGTCTTCGCAACAAACTGAGTAAGCTCAATTACGTTACAAACTTCATCAAGTAACTGGTCTTGTCTGCAGAAAATATGCGAGTCATCCTGTGTAAATCCGCGAACGCGTAAAAGTCCTGCAAGCTCACCTGACTGCTCATATCTGTAAACAGTTCCGAATTCAGCAAGTCTCACCGGCAAATCTTTATAACTTCTCGGCTTATGATTATAAACCTGGAAGTGATGCGGGCAGTTCATCGGCTTCAATAAGTACTGCTCCTTTTTTCCTGTCTCATCTTCAAACTCCAATGGAGGAAACTGCGACTCTTTATAATATGGATAGTGTCCTGATGTTTTATATAATTCAATCTTTCCGATATGCGGAGTATAAACGGGCTCGTAACCTCTTTTGAACTGTTCGCTTTTTAAGAAGTTTTCAAGCTCCATACGTACAATTGCGCCCTTCGGCAGCCAGATAGGAAGACCGCTTCCTACAGCTTGTGAGAGCATAAATAGTTCAAGCTCCTGACCTAATTTTCTGTGGTCTCTTTTCTTTGCTTCTTCAAGATTATTTAAATGCTCATCTAAATCTTTCTGCTTGGGGAAAGATATTCCGTAAATTCTCTGAAGCATCTGACGGTTTTCATCGCCTCTCCAGTATGAACCGGAAACAGAAAGCAATTTAACTGCCTTCACTTTTGCAGTGGATGGAAGATGCGGACCGCGGCATAAATCAGTGAAGTTACCCTGCTCATATAATGAAACGTTATCTTCATCTTTAGCAATAGTTTCAAGAATTTCTACTTTGTACGGGTCGTTTCTCTTTGATTTAAAATATTCAATCGCTTCAAGTCTCGGCATTTCAATACGGCTTGGCTTCAGATCACGTTTTGCAATTTCAAGCATCTTGGCTTCTATCTTTTTTAAATCGTCTTCTGTAAACTTTTTATCGGAGTCAACGTCGTAATAAAATCCGCCTTCTATAGGAGGACCGACACCGAATCTTGCTCCGGGAAATAATTCTTCAATAGCCTGTGCCATTATATGCGAAGTTGTATGCCAGTAAACTTTTTTGCCTTCATCGGAATCGAACTTGAATAATTTTATCTCAGCATCTTCGTTTATCGGAGCGTTAATATCTTTATCAACGCCGTTTACTTTTGCAACGAGTATTTCTTCAGCAAGTCTTTTGCTTATGGAGTTTGCAATATCGAATGCAGAGACTCCTTTATCGAATTCCTTAACGCTTCCGTCAGGGAAAGTTATTTTAATTTTGTTATCCATATAGTTAAATGAATGACCCGCCTCTTGCGAATCAATCTTCAAATTTTAATTTTAAATTTTGTTTAAAAGAGTGAGCTGGGTATAGCATGAGGCGTTCGCGTGAAGCGAGAGAATTGGAAAATGGCAATATTTATCTTTATAATGTGAATCATGATTTATTGAATCTGTAAAAAATTCAGTGGGCGGTAATGGATTCGAACCAATGACCTCTACGATGTCAACGTAGCGCTCTAACCAACTGAGCTAACCGCCCAAAATGTATTGCAAAACATATTGAATAAACAAAATACTCAATATTCAAAATTTATTCAATTGACTACAATTGCCCTATTCTGCAAAATAAAGGTTGAAAAAGAAAGACCTGACAGGTTTTTAATCCTGTCAGGTCGGTTAAATAACTTTCTTAAGTTTCTCTCCGAAACTACAGCTTGGATGTATCACAATTCTACCTCCTCCTTTATAAGGAGGGGATAGGGGAGGTCTAAGTGAGTTATTAGAAGATACAAAAAGACCTGACAGGATTAAAAACCTGTCAGGTAAGCTAAGTAAGATTTATAATACTATAACTTCTCCCACCACTTACTCTTAGGCAATTCCTTATCCAAAACCACAACTTCACCTATCATCGGAGTTGTAATCTCAACTTCATTACTTTTATTCGCAGCCAATAATCTCTTCATCGGCTCATCCCACGGATGCAGAGCTAATGCAAATTTTGCCCAGTGAACGGGAAATAAAATTTTTGTACCTATATCAATAGCTGCCCGGTGGCTTTGTTCGGGAGTCATATGTATATACGGCCAGCCTTCACCATACTGAGCGCATTCAAGCAGAGCAATATCAAAAGGTCCATACTTTGAAATAATTTCTTTGTAATGTTTTCCATAGCCGGAGTCACCGCCCACATAAATTTTATATCCGAAATACTCCAACACGAACGAATTCCATAAGGACTGATTTCTCTTGAATTGTCTCCCCGAAAAATGTCTTCCCGTTAACGCAGTCAGTTTAATATTTTCAGAGACATTCTCAGAGTAGTTCCAGTCCATCTCGTTTATTTTTCCCTGTGAAACTCCCCATCTTAATAAATGCGGACTTACTCCGAGCGAAGTATAAATCTTTTTTACCTTAGGATGAAGCTCGGTGATGGTTTTATAATCAAGATGGTCATAATGATCATGTGTAAGAATCAAAATATCAATATCGGGCATATGCTCCACCTGATAATAATTAGTACCTTTGAACACTTTGCCCGCAATAGGAACAGGCGAAACTCTTCCGCTGAAAACAGGGTCAACTAAAATATTTATTCCTTTGAAAGAGATTAGATAGGATGAGTGTCCAAACCACACAATTGCAGGCGCATCGTAATTCAGATTTTTCAAATCTGTTTTCACTAATGGCAAAGCTCTTGGCGGTTCTGTATTCTTCGGCTTATTTAAGAATTTCCATAATGCTCCGAGCATATTCATATTGGTGCTGTGCACCATCATTTGAGTCACTTCAAGATTTCTGAACGCTCCGTTTTTATAATTCGGCGAGGATAAGTATTTTCCTTCTTCCGGCAACGCTCCGAAAACGTTAGACTTCAAAAATAAAAGAACACTTACTATTAAAATTACAATTATAACTAACGCTATTATCCAGCCCAAATTTTTCTCGTTTTATCTCGTTCCCAAGCTCCAGCTTGGGAACGCATCATTGCTAAATTAATTTCCAAATTATTTACGTTACGAAGCTGGAGCTTCGTAACGAGAAAAGATTCCCCCTCCTTGATAAGGAGGGGGTTAGGGGGAGGTCAGTACTTTGCTTTAATTAATTTTTCAAACTCCTTAGTCATTTTTATTCCGCGTCTGTTCATTACAGTTTCGCAAGTCTTCAAGGCATCGGGTATTTTATACTTCACAGGCTTTTTACCTATGATATACCATGAAAACGAATCAATGAATTTATCCGGAAATCCACCGCCTGCAATATTTGCAAAAGCACCGATAACCGTACCTGTATTCAGCATCGTGTTAATGCCGAGCTTCGTATGGTCTCCGATTATACTTCCAAGAAATTGCAAATCGGTTTCATATTCTTTTTTGAAGAGCTTCGCTCTTACCTTTGAATAATTATTTTTAAGATTACTTGTAACTGTATCTGCACCAAGATTAACAAACTCGGAGAAATAAGAGTTACCGACAAAGCCGTCGTGCTGCTTGTTTACTCGCGCATGGAAAATACATCCTGAAATCTCACCCGATACTCTTGAGCCTTCCCCCATTGAAACGGGTCCGTAAATTTTGCTGCCTGATTTTACCAGCGCATTTTTACCTATGAAACATGGTCCTTTAATATAGGAGAACGGTTCAATCACTGCATGCTCGGATACATATATTTTCCCTGCCGAGTCATCAAGAATTACTATCGGAGCAACTTTTGCCTTCGGATGTGTTAATGTGTTAGAATCTTTGCAGAGGAAGTGTAATTCTTTTTTCAACTCTCCTTCTAAAAATCTCATCGTATCCCATGAGTACTCAATAATTTTTACATCTTTCTCTTTATACTCAGTAACTTTTACTTTCGGCTTTTTAAAATCAAGCAATGTAAGGGGAACGCCCTTTGTAATTTTCACAGAGATTTTTTTTACATTCGGTCCCGATACTGTTGCATACAGCACAGTTTTATTCTTATCAATTAAAACTATATCGGTCTTTGCCGTTGGCAGATTTTCAAAAAAACTTTTTGAATAAATTACTTTTGAATTCAGAAACACATAAGGCTTCTTCACATCAACTTTATTTATCGCCGCCTCGGGATATTTCATAGTAACATATTCCTGTAGAGTCTTGCGAACATGCAAAGTTACCTGAGAACCTTCCGGAACACGCCTTAAATGCTTTGCAAGAAGATTCGACACTCCACATTTTATTTCAAAGTTAGGGCGGAGAATATTTAACGGAAAAAGATTTTTGTAATTTCCGTCTTCAAAAAGTATTATATTCATTTGTAAAAATTTAAATTAAGAATGAGTTGGCAGCAATCCCTTTGCTTTCAAAATCATATCAATAATCTCTCTCACACAGCCTTGTCCACCGTCTTTTGCGCAAATGTAGTCAACATGTTTTTTTACTTCCGACATTGCATTATTGGGACAGCATGAAAAACCGACTAACTTCAATAAGCCTATATCAAACTCATCATCACCTATATATGCAAAGTTTTCATCGTTGAGCTTATACATTTCTTTCAGTTCTTTATAAGGCAATGTCTTATCGTCGACATCCTGATACAAATGGTCTATCTGTAATCTCTCAACTCTTCTTTGGTTCACAAGCGAACTCATTCCGCTTATCACTCCGAACTTCATTCCGAGCTTTCTTGCTCTCACAATTCCGTAGCCGTCATGTGTATTAAAAATTTTTAAATCTTCGCCTGAGCTTAAGTAAACAATATGTCCGGTTGTAAGGCATCCGTCAAGGTCCATTAGTATAACTTCTATCTTTGATAGTGTTTCATCTGAGAAAGGTTTTGGCATTAAGTGAATTTTTATTTTATTTATTTAAGTAAAGTAATTTTTTTAGATTCCGTATAGCTTCCTGCATTTATTCTTACAAAGTATGTTCCGCTCGCAAGTGCAGAAGCATCGAATGTAACTTCATATTTACCCGGCTGAACTCTTTCATTCACAAGCTCTGCAACTTGTTTTCCTGTTAAGTCATAAACATTCATCTTTACATCTGAAGAAACCGAGACTCCAAATGAAATCTTCGTACTTGGATTAAACGGATTAGGATAATTTTGCGATAGATAAAATTCTGCAGGCACCTCAGTGCTGATTGTATTTACTGCCGGAATTACCTGTGCTAATGCAAACGCAGCATCTATTCTGCCCCAGCCATAATACTGATTCCACCCTGCATTTCTATTCCCAAGTGTATCAATTGCAGATGCTTTAAGAATATTATAAATTGATGAATAACTAAGATTCGGATTTTTGCTGAGCATTAGACTTACTATGCCTGTTACCATAGGAGTTGCCTGCGATGTACCGCACCAGTAAGTAACTGCATTTGTATTCTGATAATTCAACCCGAGTATCATTTCACCCGGTGCGCAAAAATCTATATGCGAACCGTAGCTGCTGCCGCCGCCCCAGCAAAAAGGAACTGCTCTCTTGCCGCGATTATTTATTGCGCCGATTGCAATTACGTTATCAAATGCTGCCGGATAATACGGTACGGCATTATTGTTATTCATCATGCAGACAACTACTATAGTTCCGCGTGAAGTTGCGTATGTAACTGCATCCTGCAATGCCTGGCTGAAGCCGCTTCCGCCCACACTCATATTCAAAACTTTCGCACCACTATCAACAGCATATGTTATTCCCGATACCCACCACGAATATAATCCTGAATTATTAGCATCCAATATTTTTACCGGAATAATTTTGCTGTTCCAGTTAACTCCCGCCATCACTGAGCCGTTATTTCCCTTTGCTCCTATGATGCTGCCGACATTTGAGCCATGTCCCTGATCATCGGTTGGATTATTATCGTTGTTTGCAAAATCATATCCCGGTGTTAATCTTCCTGTAAACTCGCTTGCTGCCAAAGGCATACCTGAATCCAGCACTCCGATTTTTATATTCGCGCTACCCGTCGTTATATCCCATGCTCCTGCAATATTAATATCATTCCCTGCTATTCCGGTTATGCTGTTTATAACCTGTCCTGTATTTCTAAGTCCCCATTGATTTCCAAACTGCGGGTCATTAGGGATAACGCTTGTCTCTTCAGGTTTGCCGTTTCCGTACCCTATGTAATCATACTCTGCATATTCGATGAACGGCTCGTTCTTAAGCTGCGCAATGTAGGATTCCATATCCTGCTTACTGCTCAGTTCAAAAAAGAAAATCCTCTGCATACCTGCAGGAAGTTCAGTTTCATCTGCATTTGGTTTTGCAGCAGTAATATTTTTTATAAAATATTTTAAGCCGAATGAAAGTAATTCCGAACTTGCTAAAGAAAGCGTTTCAAGATTAATTCTCCGTCCGTCAGTTGCATTAATGGTGCCTCGAATTTGGTTATATAAAAGAGAATTACTTTTGAACTTTACTATACATGTTGACTGGCTGTAAGGGGAGATAGCATAAGCTGAAGCTGAAAATAAAAAGATAACAGTCATTATTATCTTTGCCAAAGTATGTCTTTGATTTTTCATAGTCAGTATTTTATGTTTTTAAAATAACTAAGCTCTTACAAGACTGGATGGACAGGACTGGTTAAAAGCGCATTCGGGACAGTTCGGTTTTTTTGCGTGGCATATTACTCTTCCGTGTTCGCCGATTCTCATTGAGAAATGCCACTGGTCAGTCGGTGGAATTAATTCTTTTAATTCAAATTCTATCTTAGTCGGGTCTTCATTTTTTATTAAGCCAAGCCTGCCTGAAACTCTTTTCAAATGTGTATCAACTATAATTACATCCTTCACTCCGCATGTATTGCCAAGTACTACGCTTGCAGATTTTCTTCCGACACCTGCAAGCTCCGTTAATGCATCCATATCACAGGGGACTTTCCCTTTGTGTTTTTCAACTAATACTTCACAAATTGCTATGACAGCTTTTGCTTTGTTATTGAAAAAATTTATTGACTTAATTTCAGTCCGAAAATTTTCAAGGCCGTCATCCAGTATATCCTGCGGCTTTTTATATTTTGATTTGTAAAGCGGAACCATTGTTGCATTTACCCTTATATCAGTGCATTGTGCAGCGAGAACAGTCGATATCAATAATTCGAAACTATTTTTGAAATCTATATGGCACTTTGCATTCGGATATAATTCTGCAAGTTTCTTGTTTACAACAAGAGCATATTTTTTAACTTCGTTCTTATTCATAAATGATTTTTTTTAACCACAGAGGGCACAGAGTTTACCTAATAAGAATTAATTCTTTTCAGAAACTATTTTAATAACTTTTTAAACTCACAGTTCTTTTGTTTTTTCTTTG
>CALJIG010000078.1 GCA_937974175.1 uncultured Ignavibacteria bacterium | reverse complement strand
AATTGCTAATTGCTAATTGCTAATTGCTAATTGCTAATTGCTAATTGCTAATTGAAAAAAGTCTGGTTACTATATAAAGTTGAATTTACTCTTTAGTTAAATCCCTCGTTATAATATATAAAGAATAACTTTATATAAAAAGAATATGCTCCCTATTAGTAGTAATGCGATGAATCATTCGATGTCTATTTGCTTAGTCATTATCCGGAATAAGAATATTTTCAATTTTGGTCAAACTTTATAAGTTTATTCTGATTTTTTTCTAAACTAATTTTTAATTCCATTGGCAATAATGCAGATAAGATTTGACTATAAAATTTTACAAACCTCAGAATCCCCTTTTACAAAAATACATCGAGAGGTATTACTTTTTTGAAAATTCCGGCAATCTGAGAAAGTTCTCTTACTTAGGTTTTCCCACTCATAATGTTTATGTAACAATCTTTGGCAATGCCAAAATAAAAATCAAAAGTAGTGATGTAACAATAAAAGGAATGGAGAAGCAGAATATTTCTTCTTTACTTTTTTTTGATACTGAAGTCCCCGGTTTGACTACGTATGATGGAAAGACATCAGAAGTTACAATATATTTTAAACCATTAGGACTAAATGCTTTTCTTGAAAAAAATTTATCTTTTTATAAACAATCAAGTATTTCAGAATTCTCGCCATACAATGATTATAATGAAAATATGTTACGGTTTTTTAAGATAAAAAATCCGCAGCAAAAGATAGCATTTTTAGAAGAATACTTGTTAGCAAAGTTAAAAAAATTTCATCACTCATTTCTCCATAAGGTTATTCATGATATTTTAAAAGAAGATAGTTCTCCAATTAAAACTTCTGAACTTGCAAAGAGAAACAACATTTCAAGAACTACTTTAAATCGTCAGTTTGCGCTTCATTTAGGAATTTCTCCTAATAAGTTTATAAAAATTGCCCGGTTTAGAAAAGCAATTGATATGCTAAATGAAGAAAGCAAACGCGGAAGTCTTATCGATACTGCATTCCTGACAGGATACTTTGACCAGTCTCACATGGTTAAAGATTTCAAAACTTTAACGGGTTACTCTCCCAAATCATTTTTTTCAAAAGTATCAAAAATTCATAACAAGCAGCTAAGTTGGATGTTCAAATAAAGGTTTACAATTTTACAATTAGTTCAAAAAAAAATGGTGTAATTTTGTAATAACCTTTAAACATTTTAAAATGCGATTACTTCGAACACTAACAATTATTTTTAGTATCTTTACAACTTCGGTTCTTTGGGCACAGCAAAACCTTCCGATTATAAAAGCGAACCAAACAAAAATTTCAATAAAGGATGGAAATGAACCTGTTACATCTTACTGGAATCATTTATCAACTAAAGTCAGACCAATTGTTTATAATGTCTTAAAATCAAACGTAAGTAGAAATTTAACATTCTATACAGATATAGATTCCATTTCATTCAATGTGTCACCGGGTAAATCTTATGATTTTAAAGTTTTATTAATGAGTAAAGACACTTGTTATGTAAAACTTTCGACTGAAGAAAACTCATATTCTAAAATTTGTAATAACTGTGATTCTCCCTCTGATACAATACAATTTATATTTTCAAAATCTGAAGAAATTACAATAAAAGGAAGTTTAAATAATACAGGCATAGTTGATTTAATTTTTGATACCGGAGCAGGATATAATTATGTATTAGGAAACGGATTGAATGACAAGTTTGGTTTAAAAGTTAACGGATTGATGGAAGATGAAAGTGTAACAGGGTTGGCAACTGAGCAAACAAGTTTTCCAAATCAATTTCAGATTGCTTCACTAAAATGGAACAACCAATCAATAACATACATTGATGAAAAAGGATATACAGGGGGAGGGGTTATAATTGGATACAATATGTTTGAAAATAAGGTTGTAAAAATAGATTATGATAAAAGCTTATTGATACTTAGTGATGAACTTCCCGTGGATATAAGCGGTTACACTTCTGTTCCAATGCGTCATACTACAGGAGGCACATATATTGAGCTTACTATATTTAATGGAAAAAAAGAAATTAAAGGATGGTTTTTATTTGATACAGGCGCTTCATTTGCTCTCTCTATGAATGCTGATTTTGAGAGCAAGAATTTAATAAAAGACGATATGAAAAAAATAGGGACAGGAAGAATTGCCTCTACAGAAAGCGATTATCAGGAAGTAGATATAGTATTAGCTCCTAAGATAAAACTCGGAGATATTGAAATTTCTGATTCTCCAATAAACATTGGAGGCAAGAATATGTTTCAATTAAAATACGCCGGTATTGTAGGCATAAGTATTTTGAAACAGCTTAATACAATAATAGATTATAAGAATCAAAGAATGTTCTTTAAAGCAAACAATATGTTTGGAATCTCTCTAAAAAAAAAGTAGATGAAAAAAATAATATAAGTTCTTTTTATATTTTTATTTTAATAGCAGTATCTTTAGCGATAATATTACTCTTGTTGAAATACTTAAATAAAAAGAGAAGAAGAACTGTGTGAAATAATTCCCGGTGACTAACAAATAACTAAAAATCACCTTTATTTAATATAATCAACAATTCATACCGACCATTAAAGAGTGTTTACCGGCGGATTTTAAAATACTCCTTCCGAAATTGCAGGAATAACAGGATTGGGGAAGGAGTATTTTAATGTATTATTAACCAAATTTATTTTATAATCATAAGATAGATTTACGGATGCGTAGAAGTTTTTCCAAACGAAGTACTATAAAAAGTAAAATCATTTCCATTCACAACTCCATCGTTATTTAAATCAGAGTGCAGATACCCGCTTTGCCCGAACTGTGTACTGAAAGTAGTAAAATCATTTCCGTTTATATATCCATCCTTGTTAATATCTCCAGAAAATATACACCACTTATTATTATAGAAAATTAAATTGCTTCCGTAAGCATCAAACTGATTTCCGGTAAAATTCTGAATAACAAATGTACCCAAAGCTAACGGAACCGTTGCCGCGCTCCAGGTTTCCAGAGAGTTCCTGTGTGAAACACTAACAAAATAATTAGCAGATGGCGCTGAGTAAAAAAAAATTGTGTCATCGCATGTAGTATTCAGATATGCCATTGCGGAATCTACTTTACTGTATGGTGCAAATGAATTTCTGATATACACTTCCAGTGAATCTCTCGTCTGTGTAGTTCCGTTCCACAAACCTTCTACTCCAACGATAATCTTCATAGTGATTGCAAAGCTCTCTCTGCTAAAATTTATTAAATCAATATTCTGCTTCTGAGGACTTTCAAACGCATTTGCTGCAATAATAAAATCTCCGGAGCTGTTTAAAAATCCTTTAGCTCCTTCACAGTCGCCATTGCCGGCACCGTCATAGAATAATCTTACAAGTTCGTTTCCTGTGCTGTTGTATTTTAAGGCAATTACATTATAATTACCGGAAGCAAAATATCTACCGGTTACAAAAATATTCCCGTTAGTATCCGCAGAAACTGAGTTTAAATAATTTAAACCACCTACAGGATTAACAATTGATTTAGTCCATTGCTGAACACCTGCAGAACTATATTTCATTGTCAGAAGATCACGGTTTGTTCCCGATGAATTTACATAACCGCAAACAAATACATTACCGTTCTTATCTGTAGTTAAAGAGTAACCCTTTTCATTACTCGCGCCTGATGAATTGTAATTAACATTCCATAATACATTTCCCGCGTTTGATATCTTCACTAAAAGTAAATCATTATTGGAGATATTATTATTTATACTTCCTGTCAGAAAAAAATCGTTATTGTTATCTATTATAATATCAGACAACAGGTCATCCTCACCTGCGGTGCCGACGAAGTAGATTCCTATCTGCTCTACTCCTGCAGGATTATATTTACTGAAATAAATATCATTTTTATGTGTGTTCATTACATAAATATTAGAGCCGACAATAATATTATTAAAGGCGTCAACTCTAATCTTAACTGCGTCATCATTACCTCCGGAGTTAGCGTAGTATTGAGTCCACTGTATAACCCCTGCAGAATTATATTTCATAGTGACCATATCTAAATTATTTTGCGCGCCATTATATACGTTACCGCATGTGCAAATATTACCGCTGCCATCCAGCGCTATTGATTTTCCTTCGTCATATCCCGAACCGGCACCGTTAAATGATTTATTGAGGAGAATACTTCCTGCGCTGCTAAACTTCATTACAATCCAGTTTTCATTTTCAGTACCTGTAATAAAAATATTTCCGGAATTATCTATATCTAAATCATTATACCTGACATTTGTATATGAAGTATCTATATACGACCAAACAAGAGTACCTGAAGAATTTATCTTTTCTATAATTCCATACCCTGCTTCAACTCCGTAAAAATTCTTACCTAAGTTTACATATCCTGTGAGAATGTAATTACCCGAAGCATCCTGCTTCGATGCAGTGACAACTTCGTTGAAACTGACCAGTCTGTTTATATTTCTGTTCCAGTGATTGCCTCCAATGTTTGTATATTTCACAATAAGAAAATCCTGTCCCGTACCCCCGTTATCATTGTCTCCTGCAATAATAGGATTGCCGGCATTATCTATTACAATACAATTTGCAGAAGCATTTCCTGCTGAAGAAGTATAGCTTACACCCCACTGCTTTACACCTGATGAATTATACTTCACCGTAGTAGTTTTTGCGCCGTAGTAACCCGTAACAAAAACATTTAATGAAGCATCAACAATCATAGATTTGAACTGAATATATGCTGTAATATCTGTTTGAGTTGCTGACCAGATAAGAGTACCTCCGTTTAAAAAAACTTCTACAACACCAATACTATATAGAAATCCCGGTGGTCTAATACTACCGCAAAGATAAATATTGCCAAATCCGTCCAACTCCATATCTGTAATAGTAAAATTGCTACCTGTTGAAATGTTAAAAAGTTCTATGCCCGCCGAACTATATTTAACTAATTTTCCATCTCCGTTTGAAATATTATAAGCAACAAATACGTTCCCTGAGGCATCTGTTAGGGTTTTAACACTATTGCCCGTAAATCCCCCTTTTATCCATAGCTGAACTCCTGCTGAATTATATTTCATCACTTCTACGCCGTCACCTCCCCAACCCAGGTCGATATATGTTGCTGAAAGGTAAATATTTCCACTTCCATCAACAAAAACAGAATTTCCTTCTGCGCTCTGTCCTATTATATTTTTTGTTAACAATAATGTACCGGCAAAACTATACTTAAGGAAAATAAAAATACCGCTTGAAACTCCTGTTACGAAAGCATTACCTGCAGCATCAATAGTGATATCATTTCCGCAATCGTAATAAGATGTTGCACCGGGAATGTGATATGTTTTATTCCATACAATCGTACCGGAAGTATTTATCATCATTGTTAAAATTTCAGTACTATCAGAATTGTTTATTGTTGTGCATCCTGTCAGATAAATGTTTCCGTTTGCATCAAGCACTGCTTTTCTTACAGTATCCTTCGCACTTGCAGCTCCACCGTAAGTTACAACCCACTGCTGAGTTCCTGCGGAATTATATTTATAAACGACTATATCGTTATCAAGTGGAATAGCATTAGCGCTGCCGTTTACTGAGGTGCCTACCAGATAAACATTTGCTGAGGCATCGGTAAGAACAATGTTTGCTGACTCTAACTTACTGCTGCCTGAATAATTAAATTTATTAACCCATTGCTGCGAATATGATTCTGCCGAGAGAAGCAGTACAATTAACACAAAGAACATTTTTTTCATAAATAGTTTTTATAATGAATTCTAATATATGAAAATATTTATTCCCTATATTTATGACAAAGAAGGTTTTTGGGAAATGTTAAATGATTTCTAGAGGATAAAAGAATGGTTGTAAAGTAATTCTATACAATTTTAACCAAAATTGAGCATAAATACAAAAAAGGGAAATGTAGAATGTTAGGCGGGAAAAAAATATGCGATTGTTTGAAGATTAATCACTGATTGCACTGATTTTTTCAGATTAAAATGAAAGATTTAAATCACTAATTACTCTGATTTATTCTGATTCAAATAATTCGCTGCTCCGCTTCATTTATATTCATAATAATCATTTCAAATCAGTGTAATCAGTGATTCAAATTTCTTACTTCACCAATACCATTTTTCTGGTGTCAGTAAAATTATTTACTGTCAGTTTGTAATAATAAATTCCGCTGGCAAGATGCAAAGCCTCAAAACTAATTGAATACTTTCCGGGTTTCTGATTTTCATTTACCAAAACATGAATCTCACTTCCGGCATTATCAAAAACGGTTAAATTCACATCTCCCGAAACCTTAACTTCATAGTTAATTGTTGTTGAAGGATTAAAAGGATTCGGATAATTCTGTCTTAAGGAAAAATCCCCGGGAATTTGTGATGATAATTGAACTATCCCCACAGTTTTTGAAAACTTATAAATCGATTGCCCGGAAGCGTAAGCAATAGTATCATTCAGGAACCGAACTCTGTTTAGTGTTCTTCCGAATTCTGCAAGATGCCAGCTTGCTCCGGCATCTGTAGTTTCATAAGTTGGCATACCGCCAAAAGAGAGGCCCCAGCCTCCTATCCATCCTGTATTTTCATTAATAAATCCAATTCCTTCCTGGTCAACATCATTGTTAAAAGGTTTTTCAGTCCATGTTGCACCGCCGTTAGTTGTTTTAAGATAAGGAGCTATGCTTCTGGATTCAATAGATGCATATCCTAAATTTCTATTTAAGAATTGAACCTTCCAACACCACGCGCTATCAACAGTAGATAAATGTGTTCTTGTAAAACTTGCCCCTCCGTTTGTTGTTCTTACAACCACTGCATTACCTCTAAGAAAACTGTTTTGAGAAAATCCTCCGACAACAACACCTGAATCAGCGCTCCAGAAATGGCAATCCACTGCTGAAGTAATTAAAGTTGAATCAAGTGGAATACTTATCCAGCTTAATCCTTTATCTGTAGTTTTTATAAGATTTGCGGGCTTATAATATCTTCCCGTGCCGAAAGCAGTTGTGGAATTAACTATTGAAATTCCGCAAATACCTTTTGGAATATCTCCAGATATGTTTGAAATTTTTACCCATGAGCTTCCGCCGTTAGTTGTCCTCATAATTAGCGTATCATTATTATTAAGCATACCTACAATTCCTGTATTCTCATCAAAGAAGCCAATGCTTCTTCCCCCGCTCGCAAGACTATTGGAAATATCTGTGAAAGTTGTGCCGCCATTTGTTGTCTTGAATGCTCCCTGACCATCCCGGAGAATATATCCTGTTAAAGTGTTAACAAAATAAAGGTCAACAAATCTGCCGTGCGAGCCTGCAAGTGGAGCATTAGGAAGCTGAGCCCATTTTGGCTGAGCGAAAACTTCAGAAATAAATAGTACTGAAAAAATAACAACAATGATGGAAAATTTAATCTGCTTTTTCATAATTTCTCTTTTTAATTAAAATAGTATCTTTCACTGCTTTGATGCAAAGACATTTTATTTAAAAAACACATCCACATAACTCATTAAATATCAAGTAATAAACTCACTTCACTAAAATCATCTTCTTCGTCTCTGAAAATTTCTCCGTTACTAATTTATAAAAATATACACCACTCGGCAGTGCTGCTGCATTGAATTCAACTGAGTAGCTGCCTGCATTTTGTTTTTCGTTCACTAATGATTTAACTTCATTACCCAGTACATCATAAACTATTAGCGATATATAACTGACAACTGGCAGCTGATAACTGATAACTGTGCCGGGATTGAACGGATTAGGATAATTTTGTGAAAGAGAATAATTATCAGTAGTTAGTGAGTTATGTGTCGATACATTTGTAATAACATCTCCTCCACCGTTAGTAGTTTTTAGTATAACGCTGCTATCCCCACTAATCCAACCTGTTTGAGAATTAATAAAAAACACTCTTTTCAAATGAGTATTTACTCCACTATATTGGAGACCCCAATTTACCCCACCGTTTGTTGTCTTAATAATTCTTCCTTTGTTACCCGCCGCCAGTGCATTATTTATATCAAAATACTTTATTGAATTATAAATAGTGTCAGCTTGACTACTATTATAAACCTTTATCCAATTTAATCCCCCATTAGTGCTTTTAACAATCCCTGCCTCAAGAGTACCGCAAGCCATAACATTATTCGAATCAAAATTTGAAATTCCTCTAAGACCTGATAAGTTTAGTAAAGTACTCCAATTTGACCCTCCGTTAGTTGAAATTCCTGAAGTTTCTCCCGATGAAAAAGCTTTGTTTGGTGTAAGAAATACTGCATCATATAAACTTGCATTTCCTATAGTTGGTGATACCCTCTGCCAATTAACTCCAGCATTTGTAGTTTTTTCCACAATAAAAAAGACTCCAAATAAAAATCCCGTATTATCATTCAGGAATATTGCTTTATGCGTTTGAGGATTTCCCGGACGTTCATAAGATATCCATGATATTCCTCCATCAGTTGTTTTTCGGCAATCAAAAGTGGAAACAAATCCTGTAATTGCATTTAAGAAATAAACTGTATGAAAAACTTCGCCCATTGATGAATCACGCATCCAATCTGTTCCACCATTGGTAGTTTTCAAAAAGTAAGAATAAAAATCTGTGTTATTTATTCGAGGAGCTATAGCTACAGCAAACCCTGTGTTCTCATTTATAAATTGTATATCTTTGATTTGACTTCCTCTCGGCAGGCCGGTATTTTGCTTAACCCATTGAGATGAAGCTTCAGCGTAAAGTGAAATAAAGCAGATAAAAATAAATATTGTTCTCATAGCAATATTTTTATTTATTAAAGTTAAAACCAATTTATTTTTAAAAATAGTCAATACATCACTTCACTAAAATCATCTTCTTTGTCTCAGAAAATTTCTCCGTTACTAATTTATAAAAATATATACCACTCGGCAGTGCTGCTGCATTAAAATCAACTGAGTAGCTGCCTGCATTTTGATGTTCATTCACTAAAGTTTCAACTTCATTACCCAATGCATCATAAACTTTTAATGAAACGTAATTTGTAATTGGTAATTCGTAATTTATCCGCGTAGTCGGGTTGAAAGGGTTTGGATAATTTTGCTCTAAAGAAAATTTTTCAGGAATTACATTATTTGTATTACTTATTCCTACAGGCGCAATTATCTCTGAATAGCCTCTTCTCCAGACACCACCGCCAAACGTACCTGCAAACATATAAGCATTATGATAGACAAGAGAATGTATAGAATAAATTCCACCAAAGCCCTGATTTCTCATCTGCCATGTTCCTCCGCCATTTGACGAGATAAAAACACCGCCAATATCCGGCGCCCCGACATTCGATGCTCCGACAAATAGAAAACTGCTCTGACTAATAATTGAATTAACACCAAAAGCCAAAAAGGACGTCTGAGTCCAGTTCAAACCATTATTAGTAGAGACATGTATTCCGTTGAACTCAGTACCTGCGTAAATATTTGAGCCGTTAGTTAATAAAGAGAGAACATTAGTAGAACCAAGGCCTGTATTAGACCAGCTTACACCCTGATTAGTGCTTAATCTTACTCCGCTAAACTGCATTCCAACAAAAAGGTTAGCCCCTGAGGTAGTAAATGCCCAAGAAGTTCCTGAAGTAATTGAAGACGGACTCCATGTTGCCCCATCGTTACTTGAGTAAAATAATCCGTTAGCGCCAGTTCCTGCAACAAGATATGCTCCAATTGAAGTAATAGGTCCGACACCCTGACTTAAAGTTAAAGGAGTCCAGCTTGTTCCTAAATTTGTTGATTTAAAAATTCCGCTGCCACAGGCATATATAGTACCTCCCGAAACATAAAATGAACTTATTGATTGATTGTTAAGAGTAGTTTGAGTCCAGTTATCTCCATTGTTAGTTGATTTCCAAACACCATCTCCTCCTGCCGTTCCCGCAAACAATGTTGTGCCGATAGAAGCTAGCGCATAAACAATGCTGGATGTACCTATACTGCTTGATTTCTGTACCCATTGCGCCGGGCTATTTGTAAAACTTAAAGTAAAAAGAAAAACAAAAAAAAGAATAAGGGAGCTAAGATTTTTTGTAAACAAAGTTTTCATTGGGGGAAGTTTTTTTATTATAAAAATTATAATTTTTTGAAAAACTTTCAAAAACTAAAATACAGATTGCGGAGGCTGCTTCGTATATCAGATGTTAAAAATAAAAAACGATTAAAGTAGGTATAATTATATTTTGTTTTTAAAACTCAATTTTAAGCTAAGAGATAGTGAAAAATGAAAAAATCCATTTTTTAATGGATACGAGAATCAATCCCTGATTTGAAATGACTTTTATGATAAGCTTTAATTACCTTAAAGCTTATCATTTTAATCAAGATAAATCAGAGTAATCATTGATTTATTTCACAAATAGCATTCTTTTTGTCTCAGAAAAATTTGAAGTTTGTAATTTATAAAAGTAAACTCCGCTGTTAAGATTTTCAGCATTGAACTGATAATTGTAATATCCGGCTGTTAATTCTTCGCCGAGTAAAGTCACTACTTCCCTTCCCAGCATATCATAAATAATTAATGAAGCGAATGAGTTCTGAGGAAGCTGGAATTTTATATTTGTCGCAGGGTTGAACGGATTTGGATAATTATTTTCCAGTTTGAATTTATCGGGTATCTGCGATGAAATATTCTGAATACCGACAGATGTTGATTTTAAGATAACAAGTAAATTATTTGCAGAGACAATTGAATCCAACCCGTTATATGCAGTAAGACGGCAAGTAGTAATTACCGAGTCGCCGCTGAATCCCAGCTCTCTGGCAATGCTATCCAGTCTGCTTCTTCTGAAAGTAATGACCGTATCGGAGCCGTTGTTATCAGATGGGATATAATAAACATCCTGTGACTGACTATTCTTTTTAATTCTGAATTTATAAGTAATATTAATTCCTCCCCGTGAAGCATTAGTCCAGGTAAATTTAACTTTTGAAGTATCAAATTTATTAGTAATAATGGTCTGCAAAAAAGGTTCGGAAAAAAATGGAGCTGCTAATGGAGAACCGTTTATTTTGAAATAATTAACTTTAGTAATCGAATCTGAGCCGGAGGCATTGCTGACTCTGAGTTTTATTGTATAATTTCCAAGCCCGGTAAATTTTTGTTTTGGGTTTGCAAGTGTTGAAGAAAAATTCTGAGGTCCGGTAATTGTCCATAGATAACTCGTAGGATTATTAGAAGAAGCATCAACAAACTGAACCGAATCACCTGCAGAATATTTTACTTTATCAGTCATACAATCTGCCTTTGGGGCAGTATTTTGCGGAGGAGAATATCTCAATACAAACAAGCCGCGTGTTCTATCCGATGCAATTATTTTACCCGAAGGAAATTTATACACTCCCCAGCATCCTGTATATTCATTTGCGTTTGATTCAGGATACGTATCGTACCAGCCAAGCTCTACGGGGCTTCCGGGTGATGTAACATCAAGAAGCTTTACCCCGGCACTGTAATAAGCGATGGCAAGCTGATTGCCATACAGTTCTACGTTGTGAATTACTCCGTTTTTAAAAACATCAGAAGGATTCCATATATTCACAAGCTGTATATCAGATAAGTCCTGTATGTTCCAGATTTTTAATCTCCCGGGGGGAGTAAGTGTTTCATCAGTAGTAAAGATAAATTTTCTGCCGGAAGTAAGAGCGCTATTGTGGGGAAACGGATTAGGACCGTTAGTCCAGTCAGTAATAGTAGTAAGATTATCTTTATTGGCTGCATTAATGACTGACATTTTTCCATCACTGATATTAGCTGCCCAAATAGTATCATTTACCACACTGCAATCGTGAACGTAATAACCATTCCAAAGGCCTCTCGGGACCGGAACAGCGGGGTTAACGGATAGGTCGAGAATTTTTATTCCATTGAAAGTGCCGCCATTTAAATAAAGGTATGGACCTGACTGTTGTATTGAATGAGTTCGCGAATGTCCGGGAGGATTGTATTGTCCTACATAAGTTACAGATGCGGGAAGATTAGCTAAATCATAGATCTCTACACCTGAATTATCTGCTTCTGAAACTACATAAGCATAATGCGAATAAGTTTTCATCTCATGCCATTGGCTGAAATGAGTTTGAAACGAACCGCAGACACGGATATTGGTTGAATCAGTAATATCAATAAAATAAATGGATTGATTCCCGCCGAGGATAGCATACTCTCTGCCGTTTGCAGAATAGCCCCATAGCGCAGAGTAGCCGACATTTGCAGGGTTCAATGAACCAACCAAACGAATATTTTTTCCCTGAGAAAAAATATTTTGAGAACTAAATGTGAGGGTTAAAAAAATTAAGAGGGTTAACAGAGATTTTTTCATTTCCGTTAGCTATTGATATAAAGAAAAAGAACTTTTGGATTGTAGAAGTAAAATACGACTATTCATCCAAAAGTTCAAATGTTTTGTTCAGATATAAATAAAGATTTGATTATTTATCGAATATTAAAAGCATCGGGTTAAGAGGAACATTTATTTCATACATTTCTATTGTTCCCATAATTCCCCCTTTTTCATTATAGTAAGGTAGTTTCAAATTAGTACCGGGAACAGTTTTATATTTATCGTATAATATCTGAACAGAATTTATACCGGGAGTTTCAACCATTATTAAATAGAAAGTATCTTTAGAAAAATACTGGATGTTTTTATCTTTTCCGTTTCTGGTAAACTTTATTTTATATGTATCTTTTCCGTTTACTCTCTCTTCGCCGAGCAATTCTGTTTTTATTCCCCTGCTTTCCATATCTCCCAGATAAAAATATGTTCCGTCTTCAATATTCGGTAATAAGGATTCAAGAGTTTCTTTAGATAAACTTGACTTAACTCCGTTCTGAAGAGTCCATCCGGTCTTAGTATCATAATAAGTTCTTACATCGTAATCTATACCGCTTACATGGGCAAACTGATATTTCTCAACGGCATCTTCGTAAGCCAGAAGGTCGTAAGTATTTAATCCCGATATAGCTGTACCGTATATTGTTATTTGTTTTATTTTTTTTATTTCATCTATTCCGCCAATTGCTGAAATATACTTCTGAACAATTTCATCAGATGTAAGAGTCTGGCTGAATAAATTTGATGTTAAAACTAAGAGTATGACGATGTAAATTTTTTTCATTTTTTGAGATAAATATTGATTTTAATTTAATCATTACACTCAAAAAAATAAATAAAGTTTCGCTGAATTTCACGAATGCTCTTTTTCACTAATTTACTTTTAATTGCTGCCTAAAATAATTTTCGGATCCAAGGGAACGTTTATTTCATATTTATCCACTGTACCTTTCAAAGGACCTCTTTCAATAGAATATGGCAGAATTAGCTTTGTCCCCGGAACTTCCCTGTAATCGGAGTTATTAACAATAATAAGATTTCCCTTACTGGAGATGGATTCAACTCTTACGGCGTAAAAACTTTCTTTATCTATATACTGAACATTTTTATCGGTACCTTTATGAGTAAATTTAATTTTATAACAATCCCTGCCGTTTATTTTTTCTTCACCTAAAAGCTCGGTTTTAATTCCTTTGCCTTCCTTATCTGCCAGATAAAAATACGTTCCGTCTTCCACTGTAATCTTTAATGTATTCATCTGTTCAGGCGCAACGTCTTCCTTTGCTCCGTTTTGAGAAATCCAGCCGCCCGTCATATCATAATAGTTCTTTGCAGAGATTCCTTCACCGCTTACAATAGAAAACATACACTTCTGAACTGCATCTTCATAGTAATTAATATCAGCCGTTACATGTCCCATTATAACCGCTTTACCTGTAAGTGAAATTTGATTGATTTTCTTTAGTTCGGAAATCCCTCCGATTGCATTAATATATTTATTAACTATTTCATCCGCTGTAAGAGTTTGTGAATAAGCAGCCGATACTAAAAACATAAAGAGCAGTATGTAAATTTTTTTCATAATATAATTGTTGTATTGTTTGATTACTTAATTAGACTTCAAACCTGTAGTAAGGTTTCGAATTTTGAACTGTCTAATTGAGTTTTTTTTACCAGTTTAAAGAATTATCTTTGCCCTACTCCATTTTGAACTATAAATATACTTATACATATAAAAAATGAGCAATATAGAACCTAAAAAAAGCGCTTCTAAAGCTGAGTGGAACGAAACAGCAAAATCCCAGAAAACAAGCGGTATGAAGTTCACTTCCCTATCGGGCAGAGAGCTTGATATCTGCTATACCCCTGAAGATACAAAAGAAACGAATTATTATAATGAGATAGGATACCCGGGCGAATACCCTTACACAAGAGGCATTCACCACAATATGTACAGAGGAAAATTATGGACGATGAGACAGTTTGCAGGATTCGGAACACCTGAAGATACAAACCAAAGGTTTAAGTACTTGCTCGAGCATGGACAGACGGGACTTTCAACAGCTTTTGATATGCCTACACTTATGGGCTGGGATGCAGATGCTCCTCTTGCAGAAGGTGAAGTCGGAATCTGCGGAGTATCAGTTTCTTCACTTGCCGATATGGAAAGATTGTTTGATGGCATACCGCTTGATAAAGTTTCTACTTCGATGACTATTAACTCACCATGCATTATGGCATACGCTTTTTATTTAGCAGTTGCAGAAAAGCAGGGAGTAGCATTCAACAAGTTAAGAGGTACATTACAGAATGATATCTTAAAAGAATACATAGCTCAGAAAGAATATATTTATCCTCCAAAGCAATCTATGAGAATTATTACTGACATGATGGAATATTCGACAACTGAAGTTCCGCAGTTCAATCCTGTTTCAGTCAGCGGATATCATATTAGAGAAGCAGGCTCAACAGCAGCACAGGAACTTGCATTTACACTTGCAGACGGATTTGCATATGTAGAGCATTGCATAGAAAGAGGAATGGATGTTGATGCATTCGCACCGAGAATTTCTCACTTCTTCAATTCGCATTTAGATTTCTTTGAAGAGATTGCAAAATTCAGAGCAGCAAGAAGAATTTATGCAAAGAGAATGAAGAATAAATACGGCGCGAAGGACCCGAAATCATGGACATTAAGATTCCACACACAAACAGCAGGATGCTCTTTAACAGCTCAGCAGCCGGAAAATAATATTGTAAGAACGGCTATCGAAGCATTGGCAGCAGTGCTTGGCGGTACGCAATCGTTACATACAAACTCAATGGATGAAACACTTGCATTGCCATCTGATAAAGCAGTGAAGATTGCTTTAAGAACACAACAAATAATTGCTCACGAGCACGGAGTAATAAACGTAGCTGACCCGTTAGGTGGAAGCTACTACATAGAAAAATTAACAGATGATATAGAAGCAGAAGCAAACAGATATTTTGATTTAATTGAAGCACAGGGCGGAGTAATTCCATGCATAGAAAACGGATTCTTCCAGAGAGAAATTGCAGACGCTGCATACAGATATCAAGTAGAATTAGATAAGAAAGAAAAAATTGTTGTAGGTATAAATGATTTTGTTGAAGAGAACGAAAAAATTGATATTCCGATTTTGCAAATTTCGAAAGAAGTTGAAGAAAGCCAGGTGAGATTATTAAAAGAATTGAAAGCATCAAGAAATCAGGAAGATGTGAAAAATGCAATTGCAGAATTGAAAAAATCTGCCGAAGACGGAACAAACTTAATGCCGAGAGTACTTGACTGCGCAAGAAAATATGTAACGCTTGGCGAAATGTGCGCAGAGCTGAAAGAGGTGTTCGGAGTATATGAAGAAACTGCAGTGTTTTAATTTTTAAATTAAAATGTTATGAGCATAGCAGAATTAAAAGAAAATTTCCACAAAATCATTGATGAAACTGAGAATTCAGAAATTCTTGAGAGTTATTACTATATGTTAAAATTTGAAACTGATCCGAAAAATATTGCAGCTATTGAAAGAATAGAGAAAAGTGAAAAATTCAAGAAAGAGATTGAAACTTCTCTTAAACAGATTGAAGAAGGCAAAGTTATTCCCCATGAGGAAATGAAAAAGCGTTTGTTTCTATGAAAGTGGAAATAGTTTGGACTGAAGAAGCAGATTCAAATTATCAATCAATAAGAAGCTATTTAAAAGAAAGTTGGGGAATTTTCAGTGCAAATAATTTTTCAAGGAAAGTTGAGGAAATTATAGAGCTCATTATTTCGCAGCCAGAAATTGGAACTGAAATAGAAGATTATCCAGGTGTAAGAAAAAAATTAGTAACCAGATACAACTATATCTACTACAAGTTTACTGATAGAACATTAAATGTTTTAAATTTCCAAGATACCCGTCAAGAACCAAAGTAATAAAATATATGTCCATTAAAGAATTAAGAAAAGAGATTATAAGTCTCGTTAACAGCATCGAAGATAAAAATCTTCTTGAGAGTTATTTAGACATGATGAAAATAGATACTGAACAGGTATCATGGGATGACCTGACAGAAGAAGAACAGAACGAAATAATGCAGACAAAAAAGAATGCTGAAGATAACGGTGTAGAATTTATCTAACAAACCGAACTTTATAATTTAATCCAACTATTATGGAACCTTCACAGGAAGAACTTTACAGCCGGGCGGCTGCAAAAGTAAAAGCCAGAAAATCTTTTTATATAAATCTGATTAATTATTTAATCATCAATCTTCTTCTTGCGTTGATTAATTATATTAATTACACAGGCAACTGGTGGTTCTACTGGGTTTCAATCGGATGGGGAATAGGGATAATGTTCCATGCTTTTTCTGTGTTTGGAAAAGGCGGATATTTCAGCGACGATTGGGAAAAGAAGAAGATCCAGGAATTAATGGAAAAAGATAAACAAAAATAATTTTTAAAATAAAGTATAAGGATTTTTAAAGGCGAATCTGATTCGCCTTTTTCATATATGAAAAGCATTCACTCCAAAAATTATTTAATAATAATTTCACTCTGCCTTGTGTCATTCGGGATCTATCAGGCATTCAATTATTACTTCACTCACGGAATGCTCGGCGTTCCGCTCGATGACACGTGGATTCATTTCCGCTTCGCAGAAAATTTTGCAAAAGAGTTTAATTTTACTTTTAATCCGGGAGAACCTACTGCCGGCACAACTTCTCCCCTTTGGGTCGTTGTATCAGGATTAGTAAGCTTCATTTCACCGATGTTCATACTGAATTCGGTAATTCTTTCAGGATTATTTTTTATCCTCTGCTGTATTTTTATTTACAAAATTTCAGTAACGGTATTTTTTGATTCAGATGTATTAGACTTCGATATGGATTTCAGCCCGTTATATCTTTCATTATTAGTCGCGCTTTTAACTGTAATGGCAGGAAGACTTGAATGGGCAGCAATGTCAGGAATGGAAACGACTATGTTTATATTCTTTACGCTGCTTGGAGTTTACTATCACATCAAGGATGTTCAGAATCAGAAAATTTCATTAATACCTTCAATTCTCTTTGCATTATCTACTGCATCAAGACCTGAAGGACTAATGCTGTTTGGACTGTATTTATTCGATGCATGGACATTTTCTTTTACAATAAAAAAAGTTTTAAAGACTACGCTTGATTTAATTGCCGGAGTGATTATTTTCGTGATGATTGCCGGGGGTTATTTTCTTTTCTCATATTACACTAGCGGAAATATACTGCCCAATACTTTCAGGGGGCAAGGCGGTAATTTTGAATTCCTTCCCAACTTAGAATATTTAAGAATCAACTTTGTATTATTCCTCAGAGATAATCCGATAACGTGTGTATTGTATTTGTTCTCATTTATTTTTTACTTTGCTAACATCAGGAAGTTCTTTAGTAAATTAAGGAGTTTAAATTTAATTTATTTATGGGTAATTTTGCTCCCGATAGCATCATCTATATTTGTTCCTAACTGGAGACATCACGGCAGATATTTAATGCCTTTGCTTCCGTTTATCAATTTGATTTCTGTTTATGCTATAGTAGTAATTCTGAATAAGTATAAAGAAAAAGGCTCGTTAAAACTTCTTCACAATACTAAATTTTTAACAACGCTTCTTTTATTTTTCTCGCTTATTTATTATGTTGTTTACGGAATTGCGCTCGGCAAAAATTCTGATAACATCAACAGCCAGCAGGTAAAACTTGCTCATTGGGTAAAGGAAAACGTTTCGCCGAATGATGTGATTGCTTTAAACGATATCGGCGCTATTACATTTGTATCGAAGAACAGAATTGTAGATATGGCGGGACTTGTTACTCCGCAGATACTTGATTACAGAAAGTACAGACTTGAAGACAATTTGGATTCGATGCTTACACTTTTGAAAAACAACGATGTGAAATATCTGATTATTTATGACCACTGGTTTGAGCCGTTCTTAAAAAGACACGGACAATATTTCGAATATCTGCTTTCAGCTAAGCTTGAGGTAAATACAATCTGCGGCGGAGATGAAATGAAAGTATATAAAGTAAACTTTTACAGAAAAGAAAATGAAAATAATTAAATTAATAAAGCTTATAAGACCGAAGCAATGGCTGAAAAACGTTTTCTGCTTTGCTCCGATTTTATTCTCAGGAAATTTGCTTTACTGGGATAAGCTCTCTATTAATATAATTGCATTCATTGCATTCTGCGGAATTTCAAGCTGCGTTTACATACTGAATGATATTTCAGATGTTGAAAGCGACAGAAACCATAAGAAAAAAAGATTCAGACCAATTGCTTCAGGAGATGTTTCCATAAAGGAAGCGTGGGCATTTTTTGCGCTGCTGCTTGCTTTTGTGGCTGCTGCCTGTATCTTTTATCTTCCTGCTTCATTCGGAGTTGTGATTGTTCTTTATCTGACAAATAATTTTTTATACTCCTACAAATTAAAACACATGGTGTTATTAGATGTGTTTTCAATCTCCATCGGCTTTATGCTTAGAGTAGTAGGCGGCGGTTTCGCTATCGATGTACAGCTTTCAAGCTGGATGATTATTACCACGATCTTTATCTCTCTTTTCCTTGGTATTTCAAAAAGAAGAGCTGAGCTTTCCAATGCAGATGAAGGCGGCGCAACGAAGCAAAGAAAAGTGCTCGATGATTACTCCATTGATTTTGTAGAGCAGCTCAATACAATCGCAGCTACCGGGACAATTATTTCATACGCTCTTTATACTGCATCCGATAAAACCATTACAACATTTCACACAGATAAATTAATTTATACAACTCCATTCGTTATATACGGAATATTCCGTTACCTTTTTCTTATTCACAAAAAAAATCTTGGCGAAAATCCTGCATCCATAGTTACAAAAGATATTCCGATTATCGTTACGGGGATTCTATGGGTAATTGTCTGCGCCGCTATTATTTACAAAGCCAAACTTGGATTGTAACTTTTACTGTTAATTGAAGAATAAAATTTCTCATTACAAAGCAGAGCTTCTGCTTTTATCTATTACTGTTTTCTGGGGAATTTCATTTCCGTTCACAAAATTCGCGCTTGCAGATTTTTCTCCTATTGCCTTAGTCTTCCTGCGATTCTCAATCACTGTTGTAGTATTCTTTGCAATCTATTATAAAAAAATTCAGATAAGAGGCTTTAAGCAATGGCGCTACGGCTTTATCCTCGGCTTTCTTTTATTCCTAGGTTTCATTACTCAGACAACGGGAATGAAATACACTACTGCATCTAACTCAGCATTTATCACCGGAACAAATGTTTTGTTAGTGCCCTTCGCTTTATATTTTATCAGTAAAAGAAAACCGAAATTTCAAAATATAGTAGGCATTGTAATTGTTACAGTAGGTTTATATTATCTTACAGGTGTTGGTGTTTCCGGATTAAACTACGGTGACTTCATAACTTTCTTCTGCACGTTTTCATTCGCTTTGCATGTAGTACTTCTGGATAAATATTCTAAGATAACTGATATAATTCATCTTGTCTTCGGGCAGTTTCTTGCAATGGCAGTACTAAGTTTTTTATACATGATGATTATGGAATATTTTGTGTATGATAATATTATGATGAATTTTACTACAAGCTCGACTTCACTTGTTCTTTTTCTTGCCCTGTTTGGAACTTTATTAGTGTTTTTTTTGATGACTAAGTTTCAGGGGATGACTAATCCTATCAAAGCCAGCATTATCTATAATATGGAACAGGTCTTTGCCACATTTTTTGCATTTTTTCTTTTAGACGAAAGATTGACCTTTACTCAGATTATCGGAGCGCTGATTATGATTTGCGGGTTAATAGTCTCCGAATTTTCTGATTTAATTTTCAGAAGAAAATTAAACGAATAGTGTATGGACGTAACATATAAAGTTATTCTTAAAGGATTAGTACAGGGCGTGGGCTTTAGACACTTTGCCTATAAACGAGCACACGAGCTTGGTTTAAGAGGATGGATAAAAAATTTAGATACAGGTGAAGTTGAAGTTATTGTTAACGGTGGAAAAGATACTGTAAACCATTTTATATTTACCGATCTTAAAAGCGGTCCGGCAGGTGCAGATGTGAAGGATATGAGCGTCGATGAATACCAGTCAAAGTCCGAATTCCCGTTTTTTCTGGTTCATCACTGAAAAAGAAAAAATAAAAAGGACTCTTATCTATCTTGAAATTCAGAAAGATAAGTTTTAATATTACAACAAAATAAAAAAGGATACGATTAGAAAATATTTACTGTTCAAGTAAATAAAAAAATTTATTATGCTCAAGAAAATCCTTCCCGGAATTTTATTCCTCTTAGTTACTTCAAATTTTCTTTATTCACAAACAAACACGACTTACAATTTCCTTCGTCTGGATGTAGGTGCTCGTGCTTCTGCATTATCGGGAAGCTTTACCGCTATGGAAAATGACGTAAACGTTATTTTTTATAATCCTGCAGGTATAGCTACATTAAAGGATAAACAAGCTTCGGTGGGATTCTATAAATATCTGCTTGATATTAATTCAGGCAATGCCGCATACGTCCAAAAATACAAAGATATCGGTTATATAGGTGCCGGCATTCAGTACATTAATTACGGCAGCTTTGATAAGTACGATGTGAATTCAAATAACTTAGGGACTTTCGGAGCCAGCGATATTGCTCTCTCACTCGGATACGGAAATGTATATGATAATCTGTTTTACGGGGGGAACTTAAAGATTATTTATTCCTCTTACGATTCTTATAAATCTTCCGCCGTTGCAGTTGATTTAGGAGCTATGTATAAAATACAAAAAGCAAATATGACATTAGGTCTTAGTTTATTGAACGTTGGGACTCAGATAACCTCATATCAGGATTATAAAGAAAATCTTCCTATGGATTTAAGATTCGGCTTAACTAAAAAATTAGAAAATTCTCCGTTAACTCTCAGTGTCGGATTTTATGCGCTCAGCGACAGCTATGATAAATTTTTCAACAGATTTAAAAATGTAACTGCCGGAGCAGAGTTTGAAATATCTGATAATATTAATTTCAGAGTCGGGTATGATAATCAACTAAGACAGGAATTAAAAACAGGAAGCGCAATCGGTATCGGCGGATTTTCAGCCGGACTCGGAGTGAAACTGCAGGAAAAATATCAGATAGACTACGGATTTAATTCAATGGGTAAGCTTGGTTCAACTCACAGAATTAACGTGGGATTTTTACTGAACTAATAATTTATTTTTTATCGTAATAATTTTAAAAGCCCTGAGGTAATTTACTTCAGGGCTTTTTGTTTTATACAATTTATTCTGAAATTTTTATTTCAAATATTTTATTCCAGAGTTTACCTGTTACAAGTAAATTCCCTGTTGCCGGGTTAACGGTTATGCCGTTAAGCACATCAATTTCCTGAAGGCTTCCTGCCTTATGCATCAGTTCTTCTAAATCCATTCTTGCTAAAACTTTACCTGTGGCAGCATCAATTTTTATTATTAAAAAAGTCCGCCATATATTTGCATAGATATTTCCTTTGTAGTATTCAAGCTCGTTGATGTTTGGAATCTGTCCTGCATTATCAAACACATGCAGATTTGAAGTAATTGCAAACGAGTACGGATTTATAAAATAAATTTTATTTGTGCCGTCACTCATAATCAGCTCTTTACCGTTATTAGTCATTCCCCATCCTTCAGTTGCATAAGAAAAATTCTGAATGAATTTAAAATCATCAAGATTATAAACAAATCCTTTTTTATTCTTCCATGTAAGCTGAAATATTTTATTATCTAAAATTGTAATCCCCTCTCCGAAATATTGTTTATCAAGTGTAACCTCATTCAGCACTTTACCCGAAGACAGCTCATATTTTTTAATTAAAGATTTACCTTCAAGCCCGGTGCTTTCATACATATATCCGTTATAAAATTCCAAACCTTCAGTGAAATCTTCTTTTGAATGCGGATAAGTTTTTACAACAGTAAATTTTTCTGACTTAGGATATACATCAGATAAAACTCTGATATTTGATTCGAGCGTTTCAGATTTTCCATCATTAAAAAATGTCTTTAGAATGACTTTATGCGCTCCCGTTTTTCCGTTTGAAGGAACAAAAGCATAGGTAGGGTTCGCATCCTTTATAGAGGCTATAAAAGTATTGTCAAAATAAATCTGAGATGAATCAGATTTAACATTTTGCTTTACAACTGAAAAGTTAACCTTTATACTGTCATTTAATACATACGAAGAATTATTAGACGGCGAGTTCAGCTTTGAATAAACTTCGGGTTTTGTATTTACGGGCGGAGTGTTATCCGATTTACATGAATAAAAAAGAACACTGAAAATAATTACTGCAAAAAATCTTTTATACATTAATGTTCCTCTTTATTTACTAACTGAAACCAGTTACCGTCATCATCAGTGAGAGTCAGACAATTTTCAGAGCCGTCAGTGCCTTTGAAAACAACTCCTTTAGATATGAAATACTCCTTTGCTTCCTCCAGATTATCAGTATAAATAACAAAAGCTATATTTGCTTCCTGATAAGTTTTCGGGTTTGCAGGCTTACCGGGGCGAAGAAGAATCACATTCGAATTATTTTTCAACCATACAAATTTTTCATGCTGAATTTCTTCTATCGCATACCCTAATATATTTACATAAAAATCTTTTGCAGTGAGAGGATTTTTTACAAATATTTCTATATGACCTTGTTCTATTTTCATAATTCAAAGATAGAAAATATAATTTATTTATTAAAGATTGATAAAAAATAATTCTTTATGCTCTGCTCCTTTGGTTGTAATAATACTTTCCATAATACTGATTTTGCCTGCAGAAAAATTTACATCCGTTTGAATGTCATCTAAATTTTTCAATTTTATTTTTCCTTTTATTCTGGCCAATGTAATGTGCGGGTGGAAATTTTTATCCTGAGTAAATCCGAAATCATTCAAAATATTTTTTATTTTTTCTGCCGGTTCAAAAATTTTATTTACTTTGCTGCTGCAATTCAGAAAAAGCACACGCGGTTTATCCAAATTTGGAAATGCGTTTATTTCCGAACAGTTGAAATTCAGTTCTCCATATTTATTTTCCAGTTCCATTTTCATCTCATCATAAATCAGTTCCAATTTTCTCTTATCAATCTCACCGATAAAGAAAAGTGTGATATGGAAATTCTTTGGATTCTCAAAGCGGACCAAAAACGGCTTATCCACTTTTGTTTTCAGAAGATGTTGGATTTTTCGTATATTTTCCTTGTTTTCAGGGTCAATATTTATAGAAATAAACGCTCTCACCGGCAGATTTTAGTTCGAAAACCGTAAAAAACTAAATTGAATAACTATATTAAATTACGTATATTTAACGATTAAATCAAAAAAAATTTGGGAGATATTATAATGAAATTATTCAGAATATTCACTGTACTTTTATCCTTAACCCTTGCAACCGGATTTGTATATTTTTCGGGATGTACCTCAGCAGAATCAACAACAGGTAAGTTAGCTTTCAGTCAGAAAGATTATCAGAAAGCAGAAGTTGAATTGAAAAAAGGTTTAGTAATTGATAAAAATGATGCTGAAGGCTGGTTCATGCTTGGATACTCACAAATTGAAAACGGACATTATGCTGATGCCAAAGAATCTTTTGCAAACGCAAGAAGATTATCAGCTGAATACAACGATAAAATTGTTCAGTACTGGATTGACAAATACAATGCAGGTGCCCAATCATTTTCAGACGCAGTAAAAAAGAATGATGTGAACGGTTATAAATCTGCTTTAAATTATTTTGAAGCAGCATACAATATCCAGCCTGATTCTACAAAAGGTGTTGAAGCATTAGGAAGAGTTTATTTTGCGTTAGGAAATAAAGATAAAGCTTTGAGCATCTTTGAAGAAGTCATTGCAAAGACAAACAGCCCTGAAAGCGCTATAAGAGTTGCAGCAATTTTATTCGATGAAGGAAATGCTTTACTTCAGGCAAAAAGAAATGATGATGCAGCAGCAACTTTCCAAAAAATATTAAACATTTCAGCACTTCCAAAATCAGACCAGTATTATGAAGTATCTTCATACAACTACGGACTTGCAAAGGTAAAAGCTGCTGAAGAATTGAAAACTGCAAATCCTGACGATCCGAAGTTAAAAACATATTATACAGAGGCTTTAACAGTTGTTGAACCGTTATCACAAACCAATATCAGCAATGCCGATATTAAGCCAAGAGTATGGGATTTATTAGTTGTTATATATGGTAACCTTGGTCAGACAGATAAAGCAACTGATGCTTATAAAAAAGCTGAAGAATTAAAGAAGAAATAAATTGAATTTTAATCCTGACTGCTGAAATGGAGTCAGGTGAAAATTATGGAACAACAAAATCCTCCTCAATACAATTATAATTATAACTATCCGAAGAAGAACTCTGGCGGTGCGCGTTGGTTTTGGGGAATTTTTATTTCCATTTTAGTTATTGCAATTTTTTTCACAGGTATATCTTTTCTATTTCTCGCTAAAGTTATTACAACTACCGGTGGCGGTGAAAGATATGAATACGACTACAGAAGCGGTAAAGGAAACGGAAAGATAGCTGTGGTTGATTTGGATTTTACAATAATTACTTCAGATCCGATTGTAAGGCAGTTCAAAAAATACCGTGAAGATAAAAATATTAAGGCAATCGTATTAAGAATTAATACTCCCGGCGGCGGCGTAGCTGCATCGCAGGAAATGTATGAAGAAATAAAGAAGACACGGGATAGCGGTAAGCCCGTTATAGTTTCATTTGCATCACTTGCGGCAAGCGGCGGATATTACGCAGCATGCGGCGGAAGTCTAATTGTTTCAAATCCCGGTTCACTAACAGGAAGCATAGGAGTAATAATGTCGTTCGTAACGATACAGGAGCTTGCAAAGAAACTCGGTATAGATGAAACAACAATAAAAAGCGGCGAGCTGAAAGATGCAGGAAGCCCTTTCAGATACCCGACAGAAAAAGATAAAGAATATTTTCAGGATATAGTTGACGATAGTTACCAGCAATTTTTAGATGTTGTTTCCAAAGAGAGAAAAATCGATATGGAAGATCTTAAAAAAATTGCTAACGGCAGAGTGTTTACAGGAAGTCAGGCAAAAAAATTAGGGCTTGTAGATTCACTCGGTACATTTGAAGACGCGATTAGAATCGCAGGCAGAATGGGCGGCATCGAAGGTGAACCAACGATTGTAAAAGAAAAGACACGATTAGGAATAGTTGAGCAGTTAATGGAAGGCTCAACATCTTCTGAGATAAAAGAACTAAAGCAGGATTTGAAAAACGAATTCATAGATAAACCGGTATTACAATATAAATTCGAAAAATAATTTTTAAATAAAAAATTATGACAAGAGCGCAAATTGCCGCGAAAATTTCAGAAGCTACTGGACTAAGTAAAAAAGAGACAGAGATTGTTGTAGAAGGATTCATCAGCTGCATTATAGAATGCCTGAAGGAAAACGGAAATATTGAAATAAGAGGTTTCGGAACATTTAAAAATAATGTGAAGGAACCGAGAACTGCAAGAAACCCAAGAACAGGTGAAAGTATTTCACTCGGAAAAAGATATATTCCGATGTTCAAAGTTTCGAAAGAGTTCAAAAAGACAGTACAAGATGCTCTTGTAAAATAAAAGAGTTTACAAAGAATTTTTTTAAATAAGTTTTATTAACAATCTATTAAAGGAGAAACACTATGCCTTGTGGCAAGAAAAGAAAACGTGCGAAAATGTCTACGCATAAGAGGAAGAAAAGACTCAGAAAGAACAGACATAAAAAGAAAATCAGATAAAAATTTTTTGCAGATGCTGAGGTTGAAAAACTTCGGCATCTGCATAAATTTTATCTTCAAAGCTCCAAGTTACACATCACCCCTTGACGCAAACCCGTAATCACAGCAGTTTTTCTATCCTTTTTGTAATTCAAAAATCGTTATTTCCGGTCTTACATTAAATCTTACCTGCCATAAGTGTCCCAATGCTCTATTTATATAAAGAGTTCTGTCATTGCTCAATTCATATTGTCCGGCAGAATATTTTTTGTTTTTTACAGGCAACATTGGCGGCGGAAGAAATGGCGGTTTAACTTGTCCACCGTGTGTATGCCCTGACAATATCCAACTGTTATATTCGCCCCAAACATCTAAATCGCAAACGTCCGGATTATGACACAATACAATATTTGCTTTTGATTTGTCAAAACCATTCAGTGCCTTTTCGGGATTGAAGTTAACTCCCCAAAAGTCGTCAATGCCAATAAAGTTTATTCCGTTTGCTTCGGCACTTTCATTTCTTAGTAGGTGAATGCCTTTGCCGGTAAGCATTTCTGAAATGTTGTCTGCAACTGTGATTTGTGACCAGTTTTTTCCGTAGTCGTGATTGCCTAAAATTCCAATAGTCGCTATTTTTCCTTTAACAAGATTATTTAATGTATGTTCTAATTTGTCATATTGGACTTCATCCTTGTAAATGCTTACATAGTCACCTGTGTAAACAACAAAGTCAGGGTTAAATTCTTTTGCTTTTTTGAATGAGTTAATTATATACTGATAGTCAAAGCGATTTCCAATATGAATGTCGCTTATTTGCATAAGTGTTTTGCCAATAAGGTCACTTGGTAAATTCCTGATAGGCATTTTCACATTCACAAATTCCAACCAAAACGGTTCAATTTGCCAGGTATATAAACCGCCGAAAAGTCCTATACCTGTTAGTCCCCAAAATGTTTTTTTAATAAATTTTCGTCTGTTCAATACGTCTGCAAAATTTTTATCTCCATTCACCTAGGAATTTCACTACTTTATCTTTCCCTAAAATCTGAATAGTCAAAGGAAACTCAGGACCGTGAGTCTGACCCGTTATTGCTATACGCAATGGTTGGAAGAACTTCTTTCCTTTTATTCCGAGAGCTTTTTGTGCTTCACTGAAAAGATTTTTTATATTTTCAATTTCACTGAAATCAGCTTCAGACATTACAGGAATTAAATAATTGAAAATTTTCTTTGCATCCTCTGAAGTAACAATTTCCTTATCTTCATCGCTTTCAACAACAACTTTATCCTGGTAGAACATTTTAATATGCTCCCCTACTTCATTCAGTTTATTCAGATAAACACGGATTGCAGATACTACTTTTTTAGTTTTTTCAAAATCTGATGCATCATAGCCTGCTTCTGTTATATATGGAATAAGGAGTTCTGTCAGCTTATCCAAATCGTAATTCTTTATGTAATCATTATTCATCCAGTTCAACTTATCGATATTAAAAACTGCGCCTGCGCTATGAACTTTTTCCAATGAAAATAACTCAACAAGCTTTTCCATTGAAAATATTTCCTCTTCAATCCCGTCTCCCGGATGCCATCCGAGTAAAGCAATAAAATTTATCAATGCTTCATTCAGATAACCCTTAGCCATATAATCTTCAACTGCTACGTCACCTTGTCTTTTGCTGAGTTTTGTCTTATCGGGATTTAATAATAACGGCAAGTGCGCCATCTTCGGTACTTCCCATCCAAACGCTCTGTATAAAATAATATGTTTTGGCACAGACGTTACCCATTCTTCTCCTCTGATGATATGAGTGATTTCCATTAAATGGTCATCGATAACATTTGCTAAGTGATATGTAGGAAATCCGTCAGCTTTTAATAATACCTGGTCATCGATTATATTTGTTTCTATTTTTATCGTGCCTCTTATTAAATCTTCAAAGATTATCTCTTCGTTCAGCGGAACTTTCAATCTGATGACGTACGGAATTCCTGAATCCAGTTTTTCTTTTACTTCTTCCTGTGTAAAATCTCTTGCACGTCTGTCATACATTGTCTGTCTTCCTTCAATCTGCTGAAGCTTACGCATTTCATCAAGCTCTTCGGGAGTTTCAAAAGCATAATAAGCCATTCCTTTTTCAAGGAGCTCATCGCAATATTTTTTATAAATATCCAATCGTTCTGACTGATAATACGGGCCGAAGTCACCGCCTTTGAAAGGACCTTCATCTATATCCAGCCCAAGCTTATTTAATGCATCGATTATATTTTCAACTGCGCCTTCTACTTTTCGTGTCTGGTCAGTGTCTTCAACTCTTAAAATAAATTTTCCATTATTGTGTTTTGCGAACAGATAATTGAACAGAGCTGTTCTCAAACCTCCCACGTGTAAATACCCTGTCGGCGACGGCGCAAAACGAACTCTTACTTCTGAATTTGACATGTATTATAAATTGTAATTAATTTTAATTATTGATGATGATTACAAACTCACCTTTTATTTTTAAACTGTTTTTATTTTGCAACAGATCTTTTACTCTGCCCCTTTTTATCTCTTCAAATTTTTTTGTCAGCTCACGCCCTAAACAAACTTCCCTATTGCCCATATGTTTATTAATATCTTCAAGCGTTCTTAGTATTCTGAATGGAGATTCAAATATTATTACAGGCATCTTCATATTTTTAAACTCATTGAAAAGAGTTTCTCTTCCCTTTTTCAAAGGAAGAAAGCCGTGATAATAAAATTTATCAGTAGAAAATCCTGAAATTACTAATGAATGTATTAACGATGATGCTCCCGGAATTGAAACGACTTCAATATTTTCTTTTACACAATTGCTTACTAGAATACTTCCCGGATCTGAAATGCACGGAGTCCCCGCGTCAGAAATTAATGCTATGGACTTACCTGATTTTAATTCCCTAAGTATGAATTCAAGCTTTGAAGATTCGACCTGTGAATAATAACTTATTAATTTTCTTTTTATTCCATAAGCCGCTAACAATATTCCTGATGTTCTCGTATCCTCAGCCGCAATGTAGTCAACATTGTTTAAAACATAAATCGCTCTGAAAGAAATATCCTCTAAATTTCCTATGGGAGTTGAAACTATGTACAAAGTTCCTGCTTCAACTTTTAAATCAGGAAATTCTATCTGAGGAATCTCAATCATTTTTCTTTCTCATTTTCTTGTTAAGCCTGTCATATTTTCAGGTGACATTATAATATCAAGTTCTTTTTTTGAAATTATATTCCTTGCAATGATTAATTCATAAACCGATTTTCCTGTTGCAAGTGCTTCTTTGGCAATCTCTGAAGATTTTTCATAACCAATTACAGGCACCATTGCCGTTACCAAACCTATACTGTTCTCTACATACTTTCTGCATACTTCTACGTTTGCAGTTATTCCGTTAATGCATTTCTCATAGAGAGTTCTGCATCCGTTATTTAAAATTGAAATTGTATCAAATAATCTGAAAGCAATTACAGGTTCCATTACATTAAGCTCAAGCTGACCTGCTTCCGCCGCCATAGTAATTGTTAAGTCGTTACCTATAACCTGAAACGCAACCTGGTTAACAACTTCCGGCACAACGGGATTTACTTTTCCGGGCATTATCGATGACCCCGGCTGTAACGGGGGAAGATTTATTTCATTAAATCCTGCACGCGGTCCTGATGAAAGTAATCTCAAGTCATTGCATATCTTTGAAAGCTTCACTGCAAATCTTTTAAACACTCCGCTTACCTGTATATATGCGCCTGTATCCTGTGTAGCTTCAACTAAGTTAATTGATACACTCAGAGGAATTCCTGTGATTTGTTTTAAATAGCTGCACACAAGCTTTGCATAATCGGGATGTGAATTTATTCCCGTGCCTATAGCAGTTGCGCCCATGTTAATTTCAGTTATCAGCCCCATCGCTTCTTTAATTCGTTTCATATCTTCATCTATCATTTCCGCGTAAGCTCCGAACTCCTGTCCCAATGTCATAGGAACGGCATCCTGCAATTGTGTCCTTCCCATCTTAATAACGTTTCTGAATTCTTTTTCTTTTTTCCTCATTGAGGTTTTAAGCTCGGAAATTGTTTTAAGCAAATTCAGTGTTGAAAGATACAGTGCAATTCTGAATGCAGTCGGATAAGCATCGTTTGTTGACTGCGACATATTAACATCGTTATTCGGATGCACTAATTTATATTCGCCTTTTTTACCGCCAAGTTTTTCATTTGCAATATTTGCGATAACTTCATTTGCATTCATGTTTGTTGATGTGCCCGCTCCGCCCTGGAGCATATCAACAATGAACTGATCATAATATCCGCCCTTAACTATTTCATCGCAGGCATGTACTATAGCTTTGGTTTTCGTTTTATCCAGCAACCCTAATTTATTATTTGCAAGAGCAGCTGCCTTTTTAACGTAAGCTAAAGAATTTATAAAAATCGGATTTATCGATAACGATATTCCTGTTATCTTAAAATTTTCCGCAGCGCGCATTGTCTGCACACCGTAATATGCCGTATTTGGTATTTGAAGACTTCCCAAGAAATCTTTTTCGATTCTATATTTCATATGATAATTGTATGACTACAAAATTAACTTTTTTAGCTTTGAATTGTAATGAAAATCAGTGCACCTAAAGAGTAAAATAAGTGGAACGAATTTATCAGCCTAATTCGGTAAATTAATATATGCTAGTTATAGGAAAAAATCCAATCTTCGAAATTCTAAAGAATAATCCGAAGGATATAAATAAAATTCTTGTTCTAAAAAAAATTGACCCGGATAAACGCTCGAAAGAGATAGTTAAAATGGCAGAGGATTTACAAATCCCGGTTCATTTTATGAATGACCACCAGTTCAAAGTTTATTTCGATAAAAAAAATAAAGCTGAAGGAATTGATCAGGGCATAATTGCCTTCATAAAAGACTATGAGTATACTGAACTTCGCACTATAGTAAATAAGTGTAAAGAAAATCCGCGAAGCGTGATTGCAATATTAGATGAAATAACAGACCCCCATAACTTCGGTGCGATAATTCGTTCTGCAGTATGCCTGGGCGTAGATGCAATTGTAATACCTAAGCATAACTCTGCTGAAGTGAATCACACTGTTATGAAAACATCTTCCGGTACTGCTAAGATGATTGATATTGCTATGGAGGGAAACCTGAATAACTCAATGCGATTTTTAAAAGACAACGGATACTGGATTGCAGGCGCAGATTTAGCGGGAGATAAATTTATTCACGAAGCAGATTTTAAAGGTAAAGTCGGAATTGTATTAGGAAGTGAAGGAACAGGAATGAGAAAAACTGTGCGTGATAACTGCGATTTTTTAGTAAAAATTCCTATGAGCGGAAAAACTGACTCACTGAACGTTTCTGTATCGGCCGGTATTATTTTTTATGAGATACTAAGGCAGAACTTATAAAAGACTATATATCCTGTTTTGTCTTCGATGGCAGCGGGATATCATATTTTGCCATAAGTTTGTATAAATGACTTCTCTGTATCTGCAAAGCTTCCGCTGTGTGGCTTACGTTATACTTGTAATCATGCAGCATCTTTTCAATGAACAATCTTTCCGATTCATTCTGAAAATCATTCAGCGACATATCTTTATTCAGCAATTCATTGTATAACTTCAACTCCCTATTAGCAGGCAAATCTATATCATCTTCATCTATAACTTTCCTGTCGCTTGTAATAATTAATCTCTCTACTAAATTTCTTAGTTCACGAACATTACCCGGATAGCGGAAAGTTTTAAGCAGCTCCAGCGCTCTATCGGAAAATTTCTTTGCAGGAATTCCGTTTTGAGTACAGATAGTTTTAGCAAAGTATTCGACAAGTTCTTTTACATCTTCTGCGTGTTCGCGCAGCGGAGGCAGATTTATCTGAAGCACATTTATTCTGTGATATAAATCCTCTCTGAAATGTTTTGATTCAACTTCAGGAAGCAAATCCTTATTTGTAGAAAAAATAAATCTTACATCAAGCTTAATTGCAATATTGCTTCCCTCACGAGTAATTACATTATCTTCAATTACTTTCAATAATTTTGATTGAAGGTCCATAGATAAATTACTTATTTCATCAATAAAAACCGTACCGCCTTCAGCAAGCTCCAGCGAACCTTTGATAACGCTGTTATTTTCCAGACCGCCGAAAAGTTTTAATTCAATATTTTCTTCGGTGAGGTTTGCACTGTTAAGCTCGATAAATTTGTTATCTGCTCTGGGCGAGCGGTAATGAATTTGTCGGGCAGTAAGCTCTTTACCCGTCCCGCTTTCGCCGCATATCAATACATGCGAGTTTACTTTCGAATATTTATCAATAAGACTATTTACTTCTTTTATCTTTTCGCTTGAACCGATTATCTTACTCTCTTCAAGCGCTTTTGCTTTATAAGATTTTAATTCATCTACCGATAGTTTATAATCAACGGCATTTTTTATTATGAGCTTAAACTCGTATAAATCAGGGAGCGGTTTTTGTAGAAAATTGTATGCGCCTTTTTTTGTAGCTTCAACGGCAGTCTCTATAGTACCGTGACCTGAAATCATAATTACTACTGCATCTTTATCTATCTCTTTTATTTTTTCAAGCGCTTCCAGTCCGTCCATCTTAGGCATTTTTATATCCAAAAGAATCAGGTCATAAAAATTTGATTTAACTTTGCTTACGGCAGCGGCGCCGTTATTTGCGCTGTCAATTTCATAGTCATCCTGACTTAATATCATAGAGATGCTGTCAACAATGCTTTGCTCGTCATCTACAATTAAAATTTTGCTCATAGTGCAAATTTAACAAGAATGTTTGAAATAAAAAGTCAGATAGGATTTACGAATTTAGAGGTTATAGGATGCCATACCTTCCGGGCTGAAGGTCCGGAAAGTATGGTTTACAAAGTGTGTGAAGAACAAAATCAGAAAGCCGGATGTAGTAATACATCCATTGCAGTCAGTAATGTTACAATTTTTTCAAAGTAAATATCTCTTTTATGCTTCTCAAAAAATACAAGTTCGAACAGTTTATCAACATTTGAAGTGGAACCTGATAGTCCGCGGAAATCATAAAAAAATTCAACCAAAAAATGTTCACGGTTATCAATAACTTTTGTCTCGTTCTTTATATAAATAATTCTGTTTAGATCTAAAATAAAAGTGTTTCCGCCCGCAGGCATATCACTCGTTCCTTTTAAGTAGAGGAATCTTCCTTTTAAGCTTACAGTATTATCAGTCATTTCTTTCTCCGTTTAGTATGGGAGCCTCTACTATATTAAACGAAATTTATTCATGAAAGTTCTCTTATTTTGATAACTCCACAATCGTTACTCCCGTATCGCCTTCATTCCAGTTACCGAGCCTGTGTGATAGAACTATCGGATTTGATTTCAAATATTTCTGAACCTCTGTCCTAAGTTTTCCTGTTCCTTTACCGTGAATAATTTCAACACTTTTCAATCCGTTCACAGAAGACTTATGCAAAAACTTATCTATCATATCAAATATTTCTTCGGAGTACTTCCCTCTCAAATCCAGACTTCTTTCAACAGGTCCTTCGTTTATTTCAATAGTTGAAGTCTTTGCATGTTCCTTTTTTGCCTCTGCTCTTTTGACTTTTTCAATCTCTGATAGTTTAGCTTTAACAAGAAGCCCGTTCATATTAACAGATACATGTTCATCTTTTATTTCTATCAGCTCGCCCATTGAGTTCGTTCCGGAAATTTTCACATAATCCCCTACTTTAATATTCTTCTTTTCCATCTCAGTCATTTCTTCAATAATCTCTTTACCGGCTTCTTCATTTTTTATCTCGGTAATTTTTTCAACCTGGGACTGAAACGCTTCTTTAATTTCCTTTGCAGAAAAATTTTGTTTCTCTCTTATTTCCCTTATAGTATTTTCAATCAGCTTATTTGCATTTTGCAATACATCTTTTGCTTCTTCTTTTGCCTTTCGTAAAATTTCTTTCTCATTCGATTTTAACTGGCTGAGTTTACTTTCATAAAGGGAATTCAAACCTTTTAATCTCGTAGCCTCCCTGGTATATTCATCTTTCAGTTCAGAATATTTTTGTTTGTTTTCATTCAGTTCTTTTAACAGATCTTCAAGCTTGTTTTCACTGTCAGTGAGATATGATTTCGCATCGGAAATAACTTCATTCGGAAAATTATATTTCTCTGCAATTTCAAATGTAAAGCTCTGCCCGGGAATGCCGATGTTAAATTTAAAATTAGGCGAAAGCGTTTCATTATTAAACTCAAGCGAAGCATTTTCAATATTAGCGTGATTATATGCAAAGGCTTTCAGCTCCGAATTATGTGTTGTAACAACAGATAATGAATTTCTATCCGACAGATTCTGAATAATTGCGCACGATAAAGCGCTGCCAAGTACAGGGTCAGTACCGGAACAAATTTCATCGATAAGAACTAAAGATTTATCATCAGCTTCATCAAGAATTTTCTTTAGGTAAGCAATATGAGAACTGAACGTACTCAAATCATTTTCCAATGACTGCTGGTCACCGATGCTTACAAAAATTTGGTTAAGCATCCTGAATTTGCTTTCATAGTGCACGGGTACTAGGATTCCGGATTGAAGCATTACAGAAAGAAGACCGACTGTTTTCAGCGATACTGTTTTACCACCTGCATTAGGTCCTGAAATAATAATTGAGTTAAACTCTTTACCTATTCTGAAATTTAACGGAACAACTTCATCGCGTTTATGATTTTGCAATAGAACAGGATGGTAGCCGTTTTTTATTTCAAATTCTTCGTCACTCAGAAACGGTTTCTCGGCAAGGATTTCAATTGCATACTTTGCTTTCGCCTGAAGAAAATCTATCTCAGCCATAATTTCACAGTTAGATCTTAACTCTGTAACATGAACTTTTACTTTCTTTGCAAGCTCAGCAAGAATTCTTTCAATTTCCCTTTTCTCTTCATAGTGAAGTTCCGTGATATCGTTATTCAACTCAATTGTGGCTGCAGGTTCGATGAAAACTGTCTGACCTGTATTGGAAGAACTATGAATTAACCCCGGAACCTTTCTTTTATTTTCAGCTTTTACAGGCACAACAAAACGACCGTCGCGCTGAGTAATAATATCATCCTGAGAATAATCCTTATCGGAGATATCTTTTAAAATTTTCTCTAAAGATTTTCTTAAACTCTCAGTTTTTTTTCTGATAGTTGTTCTTATTCTTTTTAGCTCGGCAGATGCAGTTTCTCTTACAGTTCCTGTTTCATCTATGGTAGAATCAATGTTGTTTTCCAGAATTTTATCAGTGAATAAATCAGCAGTGATTTTTGGAATGAGTTTATAATCATACTCACCGCCTATATTGATTCTTGAAAAATAACTTTTTGTTAATCTGGAAATTCTTAAAAAAGATAGAACACTAAGAAATTCTACAGAAGGAATGTAGCTCCCCTCGATATTTAACTTAGAAAGTGTCTTTCTTATATCCTGCAATCCGTCAAGCTGAAGGTATTCTTCACGGGTAAGAATATCTTTTATTTCAGACGTCTTATCAAGCTCAAGCTGAAGTGTTTCTTTATTTGTTATAAAAGAAATGTTATCGCAAAGCTCTTCACCGAGCCCGGAATATACGTGAGATTGTATTCTGTTTAATATTTTTTCAAACTCAAGTAATGTGTATATATTTTCGTTCATATCTACTTAGTAAGTGATTTTATCTCTTCGTAAAAAGATTTATAGTTTGGTAAAAGTGAAGCAACTGTATTAAATGTCCGCGGTGCGAAATCATTTACAAATACATAAAGCTTCGAGTTGTTAATTGTTTCTTTATTCATCAAATCAAAATTGTTTACTGCAATAACGCATAAGCTCGCAATTATCATTCCCTGTATTATTCCAATGAAAAGTCCGAGAGTTTTATCGACTGACTTAGTCAGAGAATTAATATTGGAAATTTTCTTTGCTATATAAACTCCAAGAGTATAAACTCCCATCATTATTACAACGAATGAAAGTATATTGGAAGTCTTAAGAGAAAGTCCGGAGAACTTCATTATGAATGAAGTAAAATCCGTATTAAATCTTGTTGCCAGATATAAACCTAATATAAGCGACGCTAATGAAAAGATTTTTCGCAAAAATCCTTTTGAAAGCCCTATCAATGCAGGTATTGCAATGACAATTACAATTATTATATCAAGTTTATTCATATAAAAAAAAATCCGCATTAAGCGGATTTATAAGTAAAAATTATTTTATAATTATTTCTTATGTATCAACTTAATTTTGATTTAACTATTTCCTGAATTATTTTTCCGTCAATCTTTCCTTTTAATTCTTTAGAAGCGGCACCCATTACTTTGCCGAAATCTTTCTGAGTCGAGGCACCGGTATCTGCAATTATTTTATTTATAATAACTTCAGCTTCTTCATTGGAAAGCGGCTTTGGAAGATACTCCATAAGAATATCCAGCTGTCCCTGTTCTTTATCGACTAAATCCTGTCTGCCTGCTGCAGAAAACATTTCAATGGATTCTTTTCTTTGCTTTGCCTGTTTATTAAGTAAACCAATTTCTTCTTCAGGAGTCATTTCACGGTTCATACCGGATTTATCCATCTTTAAAATCTCAGCTCTTATGGAACGAATAGTATCAAGTCTTACGCTTGGTCCTGCCAGCATTGCCTTCTTTAAATCTTCGTTTATTTTTTCCTTTAAACGCATGCTCTTGGAATTATAAAATTAATCAATGTTATAGTTATATCTTCCTGACTGAGTAATATACTTCGATTTTGGAAAATCGCTTTTCAGTTGTTCGAATACTCTTTTTGCTGAAGCTTTATCATTTCCTAATGAAAAATCTCTGCCGGCATAAAATAAATATTCATCTCTGAATGGATTTTCTTTATCGTAATTTGCTGCGCGTTCAAATTCTTTTGCAGCGCCTATAAAATCATTCTGAGCTTCTTTTACGCTTGCCAATCCGGAAATTGCTGCGACTTTTGACAGCTTATTGCTTCCGCCGAAATCATCATAATACTTCATTGCATTCTGGAAATCTCTTAATCCATAGTAAGAATTTGCAAGCAACAGCTTTGCTAACTGACCGTTTTCAGATGAACCGTATTCATCAACAATGAATTTTAATCCTTTATTTCCAAGTGAATCACCGTTAATAGCTGCCTGAAAATTACCGCCTTCATAGGTCGGTCTTATTTTTCCTAATGCTACAGCGGCTTCTTCGTTTTGTGATGCTCTTTTAGAAGTGAAAAGTATTATACCTACAACTATCACAATTATTGCGCCTGCAATAATCATCACCTGATTCTTATTCCTGTTATAATAATCGCTTACGACTGCAAATGGATTATCTGACATTGTAATCTGTTAATTTAAAATTTGATAAACGATAAATATAATGAATATTATTATGTTTTTAAATGAGAATTTTTGGGTATATTAAAGTTAGAATTTTGCTCCCAATAAACGTTTTTCAAATTCCTTTTGTTAATAAATCTATGAAAATAAAAAGTATATTCTTAAATTTATTAGTAATTACCTTTTTCAATATTGCAGGTGATTTAAATGCTCAAAGCAATAAGCCTGATGATAAATCCGGATGCACAAAGCAGGGTCTGGAGGAAATGATAAAAGCAATAAATCAATACCGGGCAAATAGTAAAAACTGGAATACAAATATTACACAGACAGAATTTACTTTAGGCGGAGTAAATGAAAACGAAAGAGGTCTTCTTGAGCTTCCTATCAATAAACAACTTATGTTCTCTTCCGGAGAAACTGCGAGAAAGTTTGCCGACGGCACTTATCCAATTTGGGATCACGAAATTAACGGAGAAGGAGCTACAATGAGAGCTATAAAAGACGGCTGGTCTCCTTCTATGAATAAACTCTTTTATGCAAATGAAATTCCCGTATTTACAATGCTAAGCGAAAATTTGTTTACAGGAAGTTATAATTATACATGGCAGGAGGTTTTCAAGGGATGGAAATACAGTCCCGGCCATAACACAACTTTACTGAGCAGAGGCGCTGTTTCAATCGGCTGCGGATGCTCTGAGTCAAAACCCGATGCTAACGGAGAGAAGTTAAGCTACTGGGTTCTTCTGGTTGAAATGGAAGACGCTGCTTCAGAATCCGATGAAATAATGAGCGAGTACTTCCGAAGAAATGAATTTTATAAAGTAAAGTCTAGTATGAAAAATGCTGACCTGACTAAACATAAAGCTAATGAGGTTTATGAATTTATTCCTTCAGGATTACAAAAAATAAGAAATGAAAAATAATAAGGGCATCTGAATTCAGACACCCTTATTCGAAAGAAGTAACATTCACAGCAGAGAACTTCAATATTATTTTATAAGTGACATCTTTTTTACCATTGAAGTAGTTGGTGTTTCAAGTTTGTAGAAGTAAACTCCGCTTGGTAAATCAGCAGCGTTAAATTCAAATTCGTAGCTTCCGGAATTCAGGTTTTGATTAACCAGTCTTGTAATTTCTTTGCCTGCTACATTATAAAAAATTAAAGAAGCAAATCCGGATTTATCTATATCAAATTTAATCTTAGTTGTTGGGTTGAAAGGATTCGGATAATTCTGATATAAACTGAATTTTTCCGGAACAGATATTGAAAGCGTACTTATACCAACACTCAAATTACTATTGTAAAATGCCTGAACTGCATCACTCAGCTGTTTCAATTTTGTTACAGAATTCTTATTATTTGCACCTCTTGCAATCAATTGGGCAATGAGAAAAGTTTGCTTTTCACCGGGAACGATTGTAAGATTATCAGCGCCTGAACTCATTACAAATCTTTTATCTCCGGGAGCAGAAGCAACAACTGTACCTGTTGTATCACCGCCGCAGTTATTAAATTTGCCTGTAAATTCTGTCCAGCCTGTGTTTGGCTCAGGATCACCTGAGAAACAAAATTTTGTTCTTCCCATTGTAAGAGGATTAATAAAAGATGTTGAATCTTTTTTCAGACCTCTTAAAAAATTGAAAGCATGTAAAGGTGTGCTTGCATCATTTTCACAGACCGGTCCACCTGAACCTGTATTCATGAACTGACAGAAAGATGTCATATATAAATCGGCATTAGGAGTAACGCTTCTGTTTACAGCACCTTTTAGCATATCAAAACCAACTGCCGGCGGATTTGCTCCATAAGAAGTTCCACTTCCTGTTCCGTCAACGTTAGTTGCATTATAACAGAATCCAAGATTTCGAGGCATGTCGCATCCAATATAATCATCTGTGGCTGAGCCTAAATCAGGGTCTGCAACTATGCCAAATTGCGTCCTATACCATGGTGAATTATTTTTGTTAATTACTTCCATCTTAAGAAACTGCACGTCTTCAAGTCCGGCAATATTATCATAAGACCAGAGAGAGAAATGCATCTCGGAAAATACAGGCAAGGTACCGCCGCTGAACCCTTCAGATGCTGTATGGTTAGTTGGGTCAGCATCGGTAATACAAACAAAAATTGTCTGAGCTGCATTTTTCACACCAGGTTTATCAAGCCCTTGCTCATATACTCCGTTATTATTTACATCGTCATACGGAGCGCCATAAGGAACCATTAAACCCCAATTAGCATAATCAGGATTTGTGCTTCCATTATCACCTCTGCTTACTTTATAAAGCTTAAAGATTGAACTTGTAGCAAATGCTCCGTTCAAAACATAGCCCGGAGCATACTCTCCATTATATGAAATTGTCGCTAAGCGAAGGTTTCCATCTATAAAAGCTGACATCGAAAGACCTGCTGTAAAAATTGCAAACTTACCTGAGCCTTTTGGCCATTCAAAACCCGGAGTATTATTTGTTCTGATATCCTGATCAAAAGTTCCGGTGTTCTGAACCCAGGATGCAATATTATTTGCATTAGAGCTTACCTGAGCTTTTATAACTGTAAAGGGATTAGAGATATTTAAATCTCTCGGTTTTGAGAAAATTGAAACTGTAATACTGAAACTTAAGAGGATAATTAACAGTGTCTTCATGATTTTTTGGTTTTAAATTTTTTAATCTTTTCCAAATTAAGCAATAATATGATTCCTGACAAAGATATTTATTTCAATTTTAGCTGTTGTTTAAATTTATATTAATCAACGACTTATTGACAATAAATCATTTTATTAGAATCATTTTATTTGTTAATACTGATTTGCTGCTTTTTAATCTGTAAAAATAAATTCCCGATGAAAGATTTTTTCCAGAAAATTTTACTTCGTATATACCTGCAGAGATATTTTCATTAACTATTTCTTCTATAAGCTTTCCGTTTAAATCATACACGGATAAGTTTATAAAATCACTTTGAGGAATTTCAAATTTTATATTTGTTGTGGGATTAAAGGGATTCGGATAATTTTGATGCAAAAAATATTTATCCGGTACACTTAACGAAAAATCTATCCATCCTTTCAAATCATTATCGTAAAATGATTGTACAGAATCATCAAACTGTTTAAGTTTAGTAACCGAATTAAGATTATTTGTTCCTCTTGCAATCATCTGAGCAAATATAAAAGTTTGTTTTTCTCCGGGGAGAATTGTTAAGTCATCAGCTCCTGAGTTTTGCATAAAATGAACTTCGCGTGGATACAAAGAAATAACACTATCCGGTATTATTCCACCACAATTGTCAATAATTCCTTTATATTCTGTCCATCCTGTTCCTGTTTCGGGATCACCCGGAAAATTATATTTAGTTTTCTGCCTGGTAAGGGGATTAATATAAATTGTCCCATCTCTTTTAAAGCCCTTCATATAATTATATGCATGAATAGGTGTATTGGGAGGCCATTCACAAACATTATGTGCAGCTCCTCCGGATCTTTCATAGTAGCTAAAAGAAGACATTTTAACCGGAGTATTTGTATTGTTATTTACCGCTCCTTTCAGCATATCAAATCCAACAGCAGGGGGATTCGCACCATAAGTTCCATCCTGATTATCGCCATTATAACAGTAAGCTAAAGCTCGGTTTGTATCACAGCCTAACCGGTCATCTTGTACATCTCCTAAATCAGGGTCGCATATTAATCCAAAATAAGTTTTATTCCATGGAGAATTATTTCTATTTACTATTTCCATTTTAATAAACTGTACATCTGATAAGCTAGAAGCAGTGTAGGACCAGGCTGTGAAATGCATTTCAGAAAAAACAGGAAGTGTACCACCGCTAAAGCCTTCTGACTGTGTATGATTACTTGCGTCAGCGTCAGTAAGGCAAACGAAAATTGTCTGCTCGGAATTTTTAACTCCCGGGGTATCGATGAGCGGTTCAAAAATTCCATTATTATTTATATCATAAAAAGGAGCTCCATAAGGAACCATTAAATTCCAGTTTGCATAGTCGGTATTTGTTAAAGAATTATCTCCGCGTTTTACTTTATATAATTTAAAATTATTATTAGTATAAAAATTTCCGCCGCTTGTATAACCGGGAGCATACTCTCCACTATAAGAAATTGTTGCAAGTCTCAATTCATTATTTATATATGTTCCCATACTTAACCCTGTTGTAAAAACCGCAAATTTGCGTGAACCTTTTGGCCATTCAAATCCGGGAGTATTATTTGTTCTGATATCATTATTAAAAGTACCTGTGTTTTGGACCCAGGTTGATATATTATTTCCGTTTAATATAGCCTGAGTTCTTATCACAGCATAAGGCAGTGAATAATTTGGACCTGTATTATTTGCAAGAGAAATATCCGCACTAACAAAGAGGACTAAAATGAATAATATTATTTTCATATATCGCTTTAGATTTGACAACTTAAATTAGCTTTTAATCTAATGCAAACCAAAGATTATTTTAGCAGTTTATTCATACATACAAACTACTGAATAATATTGATTTATTTCAATAAAATCATTTTATTTGTCAATACTGAATTACTGCTTTTTAATCTGTAAAAATAAATTCCTGATGAAAGATTTTTTCCAGAAAATTTTACTTCGTACGTTCCTGCAGAGATATTTTCATTAACTATTTCTTCTATAAGTTTTCCGTTTAAATCATACACGGATAAGTTTATTAAATCACTTTGAGGAATTTCAAATTTTATATTTGTTGTGGGGTTGAAGGGATTGGGATAATTCTGATGCAATGAAAATTTATTTGGAATAGTTGTTGAAATCGGATTTACTCCAATAGTATAATTGTTATTATAAAATGTTTGTACTACATCACTAAGCTGTTTAAGTTTGGTTACTGAATTTTTATTATTTGTACCTCTTGCAATCATCTGAGCAATTACAAACGTCTGAGTGTCTAATGGATTAACGTGAAATTGTAATGAACCGGAATTTAAAATAAATCTTCTGTCTCCGGGAGGACTTGTCTCTACTACTCCAGTTGTAACTCCCCCGCAATTTTTTATTAGTCCTGCATATTCAGTCCATCCTGTATTTGTTTCCGGGTCACCGGGATAACAAAATCTAGTAATAGTATTGTTTGAAGCATTTATCCATGGGGTTCCATCTTTTTTTACACCTTTAAGGTAGTTGTATGTAGTAATTGGCTGGCTGCTCGGATCATGTTCACAAACTACACCTCCGTTACCTGTACTATTATAGAACACAAACGAGGTCATCCCTAATTCGCTTTGTGGTAAAGCAATACTATGGGCTCCTTTTACTAAGTCAATTCCTACAGCGGGGGGATGAAGTCCGTATGAATTTCCGGTTCCGTTTCCATCCTGGTCAGTTCCATTATAGCAGTACCCAAGATTTCTACTTAAATCACATCCTATGTAATCATCTGAAGCATTCCCTACATCAGGATCGCAAACAATTCCAAAGAAAGTGCTATCCCATCTCAAGGTGTTTTTATTAATAACTTCCATTTTCACAAATTGCACATCTGCTAATTGAGGAATACTGTCATACGACCAAGCTGTAAAATGCATTTCAGAATATAAAGGTATTGTGCCTCCGCCGAAGCCCTCTCCAGTGGTGTGATTTTCCGGAAAGCCATCGGTAATACATTGATAAATTGTTTGCCCTGCACCTTTCACTCCGGGTTTATCTACCAATGGATTGAACTGGCCATTTCCGTCTATATCAATGTAAGGAGCACCATAAGGAACCATCAATCCCCAGTTTGCATAGTCAGGATTGTTAGCTGCGTTATCACCTTTTTTAACTTTATAAATTTTAAAATTCAAATCTGTGTATCCTATGCCTGCATTTGAATAGCCCGGGGCATATTCTCCGTTGTAAGAAATTGTAGCAAGACGTAAACCACCGTTAACATATGCACCCATTGATAAGCCCGCAGTAAAAATTGCAAATTTACCTGAACCTTTAGGCCACTCAAATCCGGGAGTGTTTGTTGTTCTTATATCCTGATTAAATGTGCCTGTATTTTGAACCCATGTTGAAATATTATTTGCATTTATCATTACCTGAGTTCTAATAACACTATAAGGAATAGAATAGCTTTGCTTCTCATTATTTGACAGGGAAATATTATTGCAAACGACCAGGGCGAAAATAATTAATATATTTTTCATAAGATATCTTTAGATTGTTAACAAAACTTAACCTTTTGTCTCTTTCAAAGCAAAGATTTTTTTCGCGTTTTATTCATGTATACAAACCACTGAATAATATTGATTTATTTCAACAATATCATTCTTTTAGTTTCTGTAAATTTTGAGGTTTTGAGGTGGTAAAAATAAATTCCTGATGAAAGATTTTTTGCAGAAAATTTTACTTCGTAAGCTCCTGTAGAAATATTTTCATTAACTACTTCTTCTATAAGCCTTCCGTTTAAATCGTACACGGATAAGTTTATAAAATCACTTTGAGGAATTTCAAATTTTATATTTGTTGTGGGATTAAAGGGATTCGGATAATTTTGATATAAAGAAAATTTATCAGGGACTTCTGAGGAGATTGTGTTTATACCTATTGTATAGTTATTATTATAGAACTGCTGTACTTTATCTGCCAGCTCTTTTAGTTTTGTTACAGAATTCTTATTATTGTTTCCTCCTGCAGTAAGTTGAGCAAAATAAAATTCAGGATAACTTGACGAATTAATATTCAAAGTTTCACTTCCCATACTCATCAGAAAAGTTCTTGCTACGGATTGGTTAGGAGTGATTTCTCCTGTTAATGAACCCAAACAATTATTAATAATGCCATTATATTCAGTCCATCCCTGACCTGTTTCCGGGTCACCTGGAAATGTATATTTTGTTGGTTTAGGAGTTGGTGAAGTTGCATCTACCCAGGGTGTATTATCCTTTTTATATCCACGCATTAAATTATATGCTTCTTGTGGATTATAGGGTAATTCTTCACAAGGAAGGCAAGGTTCTGACTGAATCGGAATTGTATAATGAAACGAAGTCATACCTATATTTAAATTATCATTCAATAATTTAATACCTACGGCCGGTGGTGCATTGCCATAGGAGTTTCCTATTCCTGTTCCATCTTCATTATCTCTATTATATGCATACCCCAATCTTCTTAGTGTATCGCATCCTATATAGTCATCAAGCGAGTCACCGATTTGCGGATGATAGAACAATGAGAAGTATGTTTTCTTCCATTCTATCAAACTCATATTTGTAACCTTATAACGGAAGAACTGCACATCTTCTAAATTTTCAATTTCATAAGCCCATGAAACAAATTGAACAGTTGCATATAACGGAGCAGTGCCCCCTGAAAATCCTTCTGAAATATTGTGAGATTCCTGAAACCCGTCAGTTAAGAATGCAAAAATTGTTTGTGAAGCTCCTTTCATGCCCGGTACATCTATACCATCGTCATAAATTTCATTATTGTTTACATCATTATAAGGAGCGCCTTTTAACACCATATCACCCCAATTGCAATAGTCGGGATTATTCTGGCAATTATCACCTTTAGAAACTTTATAAAGATGAAAACCAATAGTAGTTTTAGGAATCGGTACACCTCCTCCGTTAATTACGTAACCCGGGACAAACTCCCCATTGTAAGATGCAGTTGCAATTCTCAAGTTACCGTTCATATAAGCGCCAATGCATAATCCTGCTGAAATACCCAGATACTTTCCGGAGTTAACCGGCCATTCAAAAGAAGGTGATATTACTTCACCTATAGATTGATTAAAAATTCCTGTATTCCATAATGATGTCCTGAAATTTCTGGTTTCTAAAAATCTTTGTTCTTTTAAAATGGACAGTCTATATCCGAGGTTATTAGCAAATAAATACGAGGGCAACAGCAGAAGAATTAATAGCAGTTTTTTCATAATGAAAATTAAGTAAAATTTATTATTAAAGCAATTAATAATATAAAATGATTCAATGAATTCTGATTTTTCGGGTGAATTACCATTGTAACATTTTTGTAACATTTTCCGGACGAATTACCATTGTAACA
>CALJIG010000077.1 GCA_937974175.1 uncultured Ignavibacteria bacterium | reverse complement strand
CATGAATCACAGGATAAAATTGAAGATGAATTCGGTGACGTGTTGTTTTCACTTGTTAACTACGCACGTTTCCTTAAAATTAATCCTGAGGATGCATTGAGAAAGACAATCGAAAAGTTTATGTTCAGGTTTCAGAAGATTGAAGAGTATGCAAAAACAAACAACCTTGAACTCGACCATATGACGCTTGAGGAAATGGATGAAGTGTGGGTTAAAGTTAAAAACAATAGCAAGAACAATCGATAAATGATAACTAAGAGCAATCATTCTGTGGGTATTATTCTGTTTCATAGATTTCCTCGAAAAGTTATGTATCTTTTGCTGAAGCAGCATCAAGGACACTGGGGATTTCCTAAAGGACACATAGAGAAAGGTGAAAGACTTATAGATACTGCCGTTAGAGAACTTAGAGAAGAAACAGGAATCGGGAAAATAAATTTTATAAAGAAAAAAATTCTTTTCAAAGATAATTATTCTTTTAAAAACGGGAAATCTAAAGTAAATAAGATTGTTGATTATTATGTAGCTGAATCACTTGTAGATAAAGTAAAGATTGACGGCAAGGAAATTATAAACTATAAATGGTTATCGGCAGAGAAAAGTATTGAAAGACTTACTTTCAGTAAATCAAAGAAAATATTAAAAAGAGCAAACAAAATAATTAATGAGTATATTTCAGATTAGTAAAAGAGCAATCTTTACAGCTTTATTTCTGTCTTTTGTTTTTGCGGCATCAGTCTCCGCTGAGAAACGGGATAAAATATCACAGCTAAAAGACAGTATTGATGCAATTGTAAAGACTATAAACTGTGAAGTATCGATTCAGGTTGCAAGCGCTAATAAATACGACTTGCTTTATGAATACCAACCCGAAAAGAAGATGATTCCCGCATCAATATCAAAATTAGTTACTTCTGCAATAGCACTAAAATTTCTCGGAGCCGGATACGAATTTAAGACTGTTCTTTATACAGATGACGTTAATATCAGTGATGGAGTAATAAACGGGAATCTTTATATAAAAGGTTATGGAGACCCAGAATTTGATACGGCAGACTTATTCACCCTGATTAAAAAGTTTCTTGCTCTGAACATAACTGAAATCACGGGTAATATCGTTTACGATGACTCTTATCTTGACAAAGAGTATTTTGGACTAGCTGACTATTACTCCGGTGATACTAAACTTCAGTACTGGCCCTTCGTTAACGCTTTATGCATAGATAGAAACGCAAGCAGAACAAATCCTTCTGTTGTTATTGCCAATACGATTGAATATGAATTCAGGGATAAAAATGTAAAACTTGGAGGTATTATTGTTGCGGGAATAACACCGGACTCACCTAAGGAAATCGCTCGTATTACTCATTCAATGGCAGAGGTTCTTGCCAATATGAACAAACCAAGCGATAATCACTATGCAATTACACTTTTTAAGGTCGTTGGAGCTGTTCATTATTCTGCACCGGGAACTCTTAATAAAGGAGCTGACGCTGTAGTCGAATTATTCACGAGCATTGGAATATCACGCAGCGAATATGAATTCCTTGAAGGTTCAGGATTAACAAGATTTAATTATGCTACATCAAACGTTTATATACAACTTCTTAAGTATATGTTCGATGATGTTAAGACATTTGATATTTTTTACAACTCTCTTCCCGTAGCAGGCGTTGATGGAACGCTTAAGAAAAGAATGCTCGATACTGAAGCAATGTATAATGTTCATGCTAAAACAGGCTCAATTAATGGTGTAAGTACTCTTGCCGGATACGCTATATCAAGAGATAACGAACTGCTGATATTTTTTATTGCAATGAACGGATTCAAAGGAGCCAACTGGGCACCTTATAGGGATAAACAGGATGAAATCTGTGAGGTTCTTTGTTCATTCTCAAGAAATTAATTTAGCATGAGCACTAAGGAAAAAGATTTATCAGTTACTGACATCGAAACACCAACTCAAAAGAAACTTCTTATCTATAACTCCGCACATTTCTGGGATCAGGTGATTCTTCAGCTCCAGAAAGCAACAGGATTTGATATTGTACAGTGCGAACAGATTGCTATTATTGCCCATACAAAGGGAAAAGCTGTCGTAAAATCTGGCGAAATGGAGGAACTTGTCAGAATAAATAAAGTTCTTAAAGAAATCAACCTCATAACAGAAATCCAATAATCCTATTTTCGAAGTGTTTAGACCTTAAAAATAATCTTACAAAAGATTATCTTTAATAATGAATTTTAAACTCGAATCAAATTATAAACCAACCGGTGATCAGCCAAAAGCCATCGAGGAATTAACGCGGGCTTTAAAACGGAACGAAAAGTATCAGGTGTTTCTTGGTGTTACAGGCTCGGGTAAAACATTCTCGATTTCCAATGTGATTGAGAATATCGGCAAACCCGTTCTTGTAATGTCCCACAATAAGACGCTTGCTGCTCAGCTGTTTGGTGAGTTTAAGAGATTCTTTCCCGAAAACCGGGTCGAGTTTTTTATTTCGTATTACGATTACTATCAGCCCGAGGCATACATTCCATCAACTGATACATATATCGCTAAAGACTTATCTATCAACGAAGAAATTGACAGGTTAAGACTTCGTGCAACAGCTTCTTTGCTTGAAGGCCGCAGTGATATCATCATCGTTTCCTCTGTTAGCTGCATATACGGTATTGGCGCTCCCGAAGACTATGCAGAACAGGTTCTTGTACTCCGCAAGGGACAGATGATTTCAAGAAAACATTTGCTTACTACGCTGGTCAATATCCATTATGTCAGAAACGATTCCGATTTCAGACGGGGCAACTTCCGCGTAAGAGGTGATACGGTTGAAATCATTCCCGCTTACGAGGATGAAAAGGGAATTCGCATTGAATTGTTCGATAATGTAATCGAAAGAATAAGTTATATTGAAAGGTTAACGGGAAGAACTATCGGCGTTGATGACAGCGTATCAATCTATCCCGCAAAGTACTTCGTTACAACTCAGGAAAAAATTGATGAGGCAATTGATGATATCAGAAAAGAAATGTACGAACAGATTCAGTATTTCCAGAAAAATGATAAGCTTATTGAAGCACAGAGAATAGAGCAGCGTACGAACTTCGATATTGAAATGATTAAAGAAGTTGGTTACTGTACGGGTATAGAAAACTATTCAAGACATCTTGACAGGCGCGCAGCAGGCTCAAGACCCTCATGTTTGTTCGACTATTTCCCTAACGATTTTCTTTTGGTTGTTGATGAGTCCCATGTAACCGTTCCGCAAATCAGAGGAATGTATAAAGGCGACAGAATAAGAAAAAAGACTCTTGTGGAACACGGATTCCGCATGCATTCAGCACTTGATAACTG
>CALJIG010000076.1 GCA_937974175.1 uncultured Ignavibacteria bacterium | reverse complement strand
TTTATGATGAGTACTTGAATCACTGTTTACGCTGATTTGATATGATTTTTATGATATGCGATTGCTACTCGCCACTAATCATTTTAATCAGAATAAATCAGTGAAATCTGTGATTAAAATTTTGAATATAAAAAAGGATTCCCGCTTACTCGTTCCAACCCTTCAGCGGAAATCCAATGTATATATTTAACCCACTCTTTGCGCAATCGTTGTTCGTTGTTCGTTGTTCGTTGCTCGTTATTCGGGATTGAATTTTAGAATCTCCGAACAACGAATAACTATTAACGAGTAACGACTACTTTGTTACGATCATTCGTTTTACGTCACTGAAGCTCGAAGTTTCAAGCTTGTAGAAATAAACTCCGCTTGAAAGTTTTGATGCATCGAACACTGCTTCGTAAACGCCTGTTTGTTTTGTTTCGTTAACAAGCACTGCAACCTCTTTACCGAGCACATCGAACACTCTCAGATTTACAAATTCATTCTTTGGTAAGCTGAAAGATATCTTTGTAACAGGGTTGAACGGATTCGGATAATTCTGTGATAGCGAGAAGTCCTTCACAGTACCGTTTGTTCCGGTGATGCCTACACTGTTTGCAATAACTACAGTGTTTTTAACGGAGAAGTCTACGTTAGTAAGGCTTGGGTTGCTGCCTTTATCGATCTGGAATGTAACCATGGAAACACTGCTGAGATCGACAGGCTGGCCGTTAACTAAGAACTGATTTAAATTAATTTCTTTAGTAGAGAATGAACTGTTAATCGGGATATTAACAAAAGGATACTGGTAAACACCGTTAACCTTTGCTTCAAGATAAACAGCCATTGTTCCCTGTCCCTGAACTTCGAATCTCAGTTTGGAACAGTTTGTTAAATTCACGCCTGCATAAGAAGCATCTAATGTGCGTGAGATATAAAGCTTATCATTTAATGTACCTGAAAGTCTTGCGCCGCCTGTGAATACAAGTGAGTTAACAGGTACGGTCGGAGTTCCGGATACAACAAGATTTGTAAAGTTATTGATAGTGCTGGCTGCGCCGGCAAATCCGCCGTAAACACCGCCGCCTACAAAAGCTGCATCTTTGAATTCAGTTGAGTTAGTCATCGTTACGGATGCGCTGGACATATATCCGAGTGAGCTGAATGTATATGTGTATTCGCCTTCAGGGATGCTGATATTCTGGTTAACAGTAGTTGCAGCCACACCCTGCTGAGGTGTTACAACAAATGTGAACGGAACGTTCAGAGTAGTTGCAGTTGTGTTTTTGAAAGTGAATGATATTTTGCCGTCGTTTGTATATTTTGCGCTCTTCATATACACATCAGGATTCTTCAACGGAGTTGTAGAATAGCTGACAGTATTGAGCAGTTCATATCTTGCAAGAACTTTGTTCACAAGTTCGATAGCCATTTCTTTATTTGCACCCCAGCACTGGAAGTTGTAGATATTTGTTGTTCCTGCCGGAGCTGTGTATTCAGGGATAGTCCATTTGTTATCGACTACAAGACCTGACGGTGTTTCGTACACACTGAAAGATATAGAATAATCTACAGTGTGATTTTTATAATTTGAAAGCTGGGCAACGTAGAACTCTTTATTGCCGCCGATGTTGATAATTTCAATATTGTTTAAAGTAGAGCCTGATAATCTATCGCATACAACTTTTGAGTGGCTGTAGATGCTCGGCGCATTTGAAGTAGTAGAGAAAATTGTTCCTACTCTCTGACCGCCGTTGTATTTATAATCCACTGCGTAAGCAGAAGTAGCGTTTGAAATTCCGAGAATATCGAAAGGCGTAACGACGGTAGCCGTAGTATTGAACGGACCTGCTGTCGGCACAACGGTATTCAGCGGATAAGTAATCGGGAAGAAATCGTTCTGGTTAGAAACCATCATCGAAGTCTCGCCGTTTAAAATTTTAATATGACGTTGAAGTAAAGCCGCAGCCATATCGTAGGAAGATTCAACTCCCCCGCCTGCACCCGGGCTTGTAGCATTACAGGTAATAGTAGCTGTAACTTTCTGATAGCCTAAGCATGGCTTTGCGCATACAAGCTTTTGGAAGTTAGTAGGGTTGGTACCGTGAATGTATAATGTACCTGGAGTAATTTTTGTTTTTGCAATTGCTGAAAATGTTGCTAATGAATCGGTTCCTTTTGTAATAATAACTCTCGGAGCATATCCGTCAGCGCCTGTAACACCTGAAGCTGCAGAAAGCGTACCTGATGTAATTGAATAAGTAACGGTTGTACCTGAAACAGGATTTCCAAGCTCATCAAGCACTCTTACTTTTACTGTATCTTTAACATCGCAGTAGTTAAGTAAACTTATTGGTGTGAGTATTAAAGTTTTTTGCGGAACAGTAACACCTGCATGAAGAAGTGCATCATCTTCGATAGCTTTAGCTCTGTCTCTTATCTGAGCGTTGTTGATTGTCGCATAGTTAAGCCCGTCGCTGAAAATCCAGATAGCAAGCTGAACTGCTGCTGCTTCTTTTTCTGCAGTGTTCATTGCACCTGCATAAGGATAAGTTTTAGTCGGGTAATAATTTTTTAAGATGTAAGTGATGTAGGAATTTGCAGAACCTGAATCTACGTAAGTATGAGGGGGAAAAATTGCCAGGTAGTGCGCAAGATCTGTGCAGTAGAATTTTGCAGTGTTGGAATCGATTGTTCCTGCAAAGGTCCCTGCGAAAACGTTCATGTTACCTCCCGGTGGATAGGGGTTGGTGAACACAACGTTAGAGCCAATATCAGTTCCTGTTACCTTAGCCACTGAGATGCCTTTTGGACCGGCGAACGCAGAGATTGTAAAGCCTAAGATAGCAAGAAAAATTAAAATGGGGATAATTTTTCTCATTAATTTTGGGTTAATTCAATTTATTCATATCATTGAATGTGCCATAAATTAATGAAAAAGCTATTTTGCAGTTTTTTCTCACTACTAACTCTTTATTTAGTATATATTATTAGCTGTTAATAGCATAAGCATATAAAAGTGCTTTAAAAGAATGGCATAGTGCCACTACTTCCATACTGAAAACAATAGTAGTATGACTGCTATTAGGGTCATTTTCGTAGTGCTATAACTATCTTTTTAGGGCTTTATTTTGCAGAATTCGAGTTAGAATTGAAGTTTCACTACTTATGTGTTGTAAATGCAGTAGATTTGCTTTTACTGTTGATGAGGATTAGAAATAAAAAACCCGAACTCCTTAGTCCTTGCGGTCCAGCGGGAATGTCGGGTTTTGTTTATAGGGGGACTTTTCAGAATTAAGAACAGCATTTTTAATTCCTAAGTCTAAAAAGTGAATAACTTAATTATTACCCAATATAAGTAATTTTAAAATTAATGCAAATGAAAAAAACACCTGATATAATTACATTTCGGGGCATTTGTACTATACTTCCACTTACTATTTTGAAAAAAATTACGTTTTTCAAAAAAGAATCCTGCTTTATTTTTAGTTAAAGCAGGACAATTATATAGTTTCAAAATTACTTAACCAGTAACATTTTTTTAGTAGAGATAAATTTAGCTGAGTTTCCGCCTTCTGCAGTTAAAGTATAAAAATAAACTCCGCTGGATAAAGATAAACCATTAAACTGAGCAGTGTGATAACCTGCAGTTTGGGCAGCATCTACTATTACTGCTACTTCCCTGCCTGTTAAATCGAATAATTTAATAGATACCCTGCTATCAAATGGCAAATCATAATTAATTTTTGTTGAAGGATTGAACGGATTCGGATAATTCTGGCTCAGATTGAATTTCACCGGAACACCAACAATAACTTCATTCGATAAATTATAGTATTCATAATTGCCATTATAATCAATTTGTTTCAATCTGTAATTGTAGAGACCTGTGCTTAAATTATTATCTGTATACGAGTATGAAACTGAATTATTGATTGTGCCATTACCTTTAACAAAACCAACTTTAGACCAATCAGATAAAGCACTCTTTCTTTCAATTTCAAAACCAGTGTTATTTAACTCGGAAACTGTTGACCAGCTCAGATTTACATTATTATGAACTGTGTTAGCAGTAAACGAAGCCAACTCAACAGGAAGTTCAGTATTCAATGGTCCGAATGCAACTGCAAGCGGTGAGCCGAATAACGGACCTGATTCGACAAGTGTGTTTGAAGTTTTAAATCTGTAAGTTGCATAGTTGCTTGCGCTGTTAAGAAACTCCATCCCGACTAAATGTGTAGGAAGTGTATTATTATTGTACATTGTAATAAAATCTGAACCGGTGTGGTCGAAGTCATACTGAAATGTTATAAGTGAGTTAGGCGTACCTCCGCTTGTTCCTACTTTTTGCATCACCACCTGAAATGAAACAAACTCCGTCGCACTTCCACCCGAAACAAAAGCGTTATCGTATGTTACAATTACTTCGTTTGCTGTGATTTTATAACTTAATCTGTTTGGTACAGACCCTGACGAATAATCAAAATCCATCCATAAAGGAAAAACAGCAGTTGTTACTACACCTGTTGGCAGTCCTGTGGCCGGAGGCTCAATTGTACTGCCTGTTGGAGTAAAAGGATTAAAACCTATTAAACCGTTTGTACCAATATAAAAGCCTGCATTGTTTACTCCGAAAAATCTGACAACCTGAGGAAGCAGCTGCCCGGTTACATCAAATCTCCCGTCATTTACAGTTCCCGCATCAAGTGTTGTTACTGCTGCTCCATTAACAATTAAGCTTGTACTTCCAGTCGTATCTCTCCATGAAAACTCAGGCTGCGAAGGAGAACCTGAACCCGATGAAGTAGAGTTTGCAAAGTAATACAATGATGTACCTGAGCTTCCGTTATTTCCATAATAAGGATTTGACGATATAATAGGAGATGATGATTTTATCGGAGTGCGATAAACAACACCTAAAGAGGCGTTATCAGTATTATCAAATATCTTCATAGCTACTGAATCTATATTACTTGTATTCCAATAATTATTCTGCGCAAATATTGAATCAATTGAGTTATCATATAAATCAATAAAAGGTGTGGTGCCGTTAGTATTGTTTACAAAAACATTTTTTCCGTCGTCGGTGGTATCTGCATTTGTAATGTTACCGACATTAGGTTTATGTCTGCCCTGAATCGTAATTCCCCACAAATTCCAGCGAATCAAATTTCCTGTAATGATTGTGTTCGGCTGGCTGACCGCAGTACCGCCGGAACATGCAATTCCGCTTCCTCCAAGGTTCGGGAGATTCTGAATATTATTACTGTCAAGCTGGTTATATGCAATTCTTACATAAGTTATACTATTTCCGCCCTGAACATTAATTCCGTATCTGTTATTTTTTATAATATTACCTGTAACAACCGCATTCAGCTGCCCCGCTGAACTCAGTAAAGATATTCCTCCGCAATTTGTCGAAGGCCTCAGCAAAGTATTGTTTGTGATTTTAATCGTATCCCCTACTCCGCTGTTTGCAAGATTTATCTGAGGTGTGTTTACAAGCAGCCTGTCATTACCTATGAAGTAATTATTATCAATAGTCATAGGAGTAGCTATATTCGAGCCCGATTGTATTGCCGCCCGATAGTTATCTATGAACCGACAATTTGAAACTGTCATTCTGTTATTCGTTCTAAGTACAACTATTGCTGCATTCGTAAAAGTTGAAGCAATCAGTCCGTTATTTCTGAATATACAGCTATCTACAATTGCGCTTCCGTCATTTACTCTTAATGCAACTGAATACTCAAGTGTAAGTTTTCGGATGACTGAAGAGTTGCTTGAATCAATACGAATACCTGAAAATTTAGTTGTTGTATCAACGGGTGTAAATAAAATTCCGGTGGGAGGGTTAAATAATAAAGTACCTGCGCAGGCAAGTGATCTGCCGGCTGCAAACTTTACTGTCACATCGGTATTAATGTAAAGAGTATCGCCTGCTTTTATTTTAACTGTATCAGTAACAGTATAAAATCCTGAGCCGAACGTAACTACTCCACCTGAATTTGCAACAAGGTCGTCCATATTCCATCGGACACCTGTTCCCGGTGTGTAGTATGTTGCAAAGGTTTGTGAAATACATAAAAATAGAAAAAAGAAAACAATGGTGAATGATTTCATTTTAGTTTTTTGCTTTAGGGAAAAAATTGTAATATTTGTGATAATCTTAGAAGGGTGCGGCCAACTAACAAATTAGCTATTCAATTTACAATTATTATCACTCTATTTCTATACACGATGGAAGTATAAAACAAAAAGCTAAAAAATGAATTTATTTAAATTAAATAAAAAACCCGTTCTGTTTTCACAGAACGGGTTTTGAACAAATTTATTATTTATTGGAGTGTTACTTAACAAGTACCATTTTCTTCGTTGTTACGAATTTAGCTGTGTTGCCGCCTTCTGCAATAATATTGTAGAAGTAAACACCACTGGCTAAATTTGAACCGTTGAATTGTGCTGTATAATATCCTGCAGTTTGTGTTGCATTTACTATAATGGCAACTTCTCTACCGGTCATATCAAACAATCTGATTGATACCTTACTATCGAACGGTAAATCGTAATTAATCTTTGTTGTAGGATTAAACGGATTCGGATAGTTCTGGCTTAAATCAAATTTAGTTGGAATACCAACATCAACCAATGAAGATAACTGATGATATTTATGATTTCCGTTATTATCAATTTGTTTCAATCTGTAGTTATATTTTCCTGTTTCAACATTTCTGTCTTCGAAACCGTAATTGCGCGGAGTAGTAGAGTTTCCATTTCCTGCAACAAATCCGACTTTTGACCAGCTTTGTGATGATGAAAGTTTTCTTTCAACGTCAAAGCCTGTATTATTCTGCTCCGAAGATGTAGTCCAGTTTAAGTTAACATTTCTTCTATCTGTGCTTGCTGTAAATGAAGCAAGTTCAACAGGTAATGGTGCATTACCATCAGCAAGTCCGAACATAGAGAATGATGTCAATCCGTTAACCTGAATTGTATTTGCAGTTGTATTAAGTGTGTACTCACCTGCGCCTGATCCGGCAACTAAATATGGAGTATAAACCCCGCCGCCGTTATCAGATTTTGCTAATCTAATATCAGCTTCTGTAGGAACTGTACCTAACTGAGCTTCATCATAATTAAATAATACATCATAAGTATATCCTGAACCGTCAGGTACTGTAACTTCCCAGTAACCGTTAGAAACGTTGAATCCGGTTGAGCCCGGAGGATTAACGCCCGGATAATACTTGAATGTTACAGATGAAGGTACTGTACCGCCTGCGCCCCATGCAAGGCTTCCAATAGTTCTGCCTAAATAAGTATATGTAGTAGTTGTGCTGTTTGCAGGCGCGCCGCTTGCTATTACGTCAGGTGGAGTTCCGGCAGCTGTGAATTCATCTGAACCTATATCTGTTGAACCGCCTGCGACTGTAACTGACCTTACAGTTGAAGATGTTCCGTAGTCATTTAGTACTTGCGGAGTTGTTCTTGGTGTTCCCAATCCGGCTACATTCCAACACTCAACATTTGCAGTATTAATATTTAAGTCACCGGAAGCAGTTGCTGTAAATAAATTAGCTGAATTAACTCCGGTAGCGCTTACAGAGTTTGCATCGCTTGTTGCATTTGTTTTCCAGTTGGCAAATGTCTGTTGTGTAAATGCGCCAACAACGCCAACCTGATTTGCAGTTGCAGGGAAATAACCGTTATAGTTTGCTGAGCTTGATGTCCAACTACCTCCTAATGTTACTCCAATACAATAATTATTTGCTCCGCCTGTTCTTTCGTTGAAGAATAAGTTATTTCTTACAGTGTCTACTGAGCTAGATGATCTCAAATAACAATGAGAAGTATTTGCTAAATTAGCGCAAACTCCGCTTATATAAATTGAATTATATAATACGGTCATCGCGCCGGTTGATAAATTATTAATTCCCTGAAGTACCGGTTCTAAAGTAGCGCCTGATAACGAAATCTGGTTATTGATAACATTCAGTAGCGCTGTTGATGAATTATATATTCCGCAGTTAACTGGGGCGTTTACACCTGTTCCGATTCCGGCAGAAGTAATATTATATATTCTGTTTCTGGAGACTGTAGATAGCCCTGTAGCAGAGCTGAAATGAATTGCAGAAGTAAAATACGCTACAGCGCCTCCATTGTAATTGTGTAAATTATAAATTGTATTACCTTCAATAATTTGACCTGCTATTGTAGAAGTTATCTGTATTCCTTTTACTGTAAATGTAGAAGTTCCGGTTCCGGTATTATTTCCTGTCAAATCTCTGATTATATTATTTTTGATAATATTTACGCCTGCTGATGCCACTATTCCTCGTATAACATCGCCGCCATTTTTTCTGTAAGCACCATTACCGATTAAATTGTTTTCAATTTTGGTGGTATCAGATGATGAAGCTGTAATAAATCCGTTATCATAATCTGACCTTAATGAGTCCCATGGATTTGCTAAACCACCTAAAGTATTTCCGCCTAATGAACCAATATTTACTTTACCGCCGGTAACAGTAATACAGTTAGCGGTAGCAGATGTTGTATTACCGTTATTGCCCCAGTTACCAATTGTATTGTTGTATATATTAGAAGCAACAGTAGTACCTACTAAGAGGCTAATTCCATTTTGTGCAAAGCCTAAGCTGGAACCCATGAAAGTTCCGCTTCTATCAGCAGCAGAACCGCCAATACTATTATTGTTAACTGTAACATTGTTTGTTGAAGCATTGCTAAATGCTATAATTGTATTAGAAACTGTGAAAACTATATCATTATAGAATTTATTACCTGAAACAGTCCAGTTATCACCATTTCCTGTTCCACCAACCGATACAACGAACGCGGAAGTAGCAAGCATTCCGGTAAAGTTACAATTAGTAAGGAAGTTATCACTGTTTCTTTGCGCGCCTGAACCTGTTCCTGTTGAGCCATAGCCAATTAAATATCTGCCCGGATTAGTACCTGCTGATTGTTTGAATAAGCAGTTATCTACTGAGATAGAATCGTTTCCTGAAGCATTCGTTGTTGTAGCAAGTAAAACTGAAGCTACCGATGCGCTTGATGAATTACTTTCAATTATACAATTTCTTACTGAATCTCTTCTTGCATCATTTATGAATCTGAATACAGGACCTGTACTTGCAGGTGTAACATTATTATTTACAAATCTGAAATATTGTCCTGCATTTGTTGCAGAGTCAGCGCCGTTGAAGCTTACTCTGTCTGCGCCTGCAACGTCAATCATAGGAGCTGCTGCTGTTACTGTTGTTCCTTCAATTAATCTTGTAGTTGTAGAACCGCTTGGTCTTACCTGCAAAGTGTAAGGAGCAGTAAATGGGTTTAATGTTACAGTACCCGGTTCAGATAAATCTGAAAGAACAGATACATATAAATCACCGTTTACAACTGATGTATTTATAGCATTAAATAATCCTGATGCGCCGGTTAAGTTTGCGTATGTACCGCCTGTACCTACTGTCAATACTCCGCTTAAAGCAGTAGAAATATTAAATAAGTAATTAGCGGATGAAGTTCCGAACGGAGTTGTTAAATTATTAACTGCAGGTGAAACGGTAGCAATACCACCTGCCTGATTTGTAGATAAATTTTCAACTGCTGTTACCGTGGATAAATCCTGCGCTGCAATAAACCATCCGATTTGATTTCCTGATGTTACTGAGCCGCCATTTAATAAAGTAAAGTCAACGTTGAAATCATAATCATCGCCGGTGCTTCCTGTTGCAGAAGTATATCTCCAGCCGGCTGCGCCGCCTGAGTTATTTCCGCCGCTGAAGCAAGCTGTAAAGTCATCAGGGTCTATACCTACTCTTCTATAATAAATTTTTGGAGCATTTGAACCTGAACCTAATGTAGCGTTATCAATTATTTTTGCAAATCCGCCAAGTGTTCTTGAACCTGAAGCTAGAACATTTGATAAAGGCAAGCCTGCATTAAATGTAATAGACGGTGCCTGGTAATCCATTGCCGGTGGTGTAGTTGTGAAATTACTTTCATCAGCTCCCATATCAGGTCTTTGACCTGCAGTTGCAGGTCTTGTATTGCCATCGAAGTCAACTAATACTGAAGCATTTGTACCCCCTGCTCTTGATTGCGGGTTCGGGTCTTGTAAGTGTAAGTCAGGTGTTGCTGTTGAAGGACTTACATATAATGGGTCTGCTGAAAATGAAACTGCATCAAAAGTTGGGTTTGCAGTTCTCCATGCTGTGAGTGTGGAATAGTCAGCTGTTAAACCTGTATTTCTTGCAGTGCATCCGTTTGCTCCCGGTGTATATATATTATTATAGTTAGGAGCTAAAGATGTATTGGCGTTAAATATCATTCCATAACCAAGGTTTCCTGCGCCAGTAAATGTTCTTGAATTTTGGAAAATATTGCTTTCAATACTCCATGAGGCAGTTGACGTTTCTCTTATTAAGCATGAGCTTCTTGCAGTATTTGAAGCTGCTGCGCCGCCGATATAAATACTATTGAACCAGATATTATAAACTGCTCCAGCAACTGATTCTTCATCAATACCATAGATAATCTGGTTAGCGGTTACAGCTGAACCAAGTGAAATCATATTATTCGAAATTGTGTATCCTAATGTGCTGGCATTGAATATAAATATTCCTGTATGCTGCGCAGTAATGCTGGATGAAGCAATTGTGGTATTATACATCAAATTTCTTGTAATTACACTATTACCTGCTCCTGTAGCTGATGTATATATGCAAGTAATAATATTTGCTGCCGTCGAGTGTGCGCAGTTTAAGTTAAAAACAGTATTATCGGAACAGTTATACGCAACTGCAGCTCCTGTTATAGAAATACCGAATAGAGCCGATGTGGAAGTAGATACTGAAGCACTTGCCGTCGTAATATCTCTGACTACGTTTCTTCTTACGTTTAATGGTAAAGAAGCAACTGCGCCGGAACTTAGAATACCGGTAGTAGTAGAAACAGAAGTTGTTGTTAAAGATTGATAGTTATTAATGTCTCTAACTGTATTTGAGTCAATTGTTACAGCTCCTGTTGCGCCGCCAATTGATGCGCATGAAATACCCGTAAAAGTAGATGTCGTGCCTGTATGCCTAACTGCAGAATTTCCGACAGTTAAGTTTCTAACAGTGTTGTTTGCAATTCTTACATTGCCTGTCCAACCTGCAGCAACAGTCATTCCGATTAAAATTCTTGAACCGGTTGCTGTTGCAAGAGTATCAGTGCAATTAATACTGTTTGCTTGTGTAAGCGAGCCAATTAAATTGTTTACTAAAGTTAAGTTAAATCCTGTGCCTCCTGTTGTAATATTAATTCCGGTAAGACCTGAACCGACTGAGGCAGTAGTTCCTCTGGTAGTTATAGAACCTATTTTATTGTTCTGAATAGAAACATTACCACCTGTAGTTTGTGAGCAAATACCCACAGTAATACCCGAAGTAGTTGTTGAAGTAGTTACTATAGAATTATTTGAAACGTCATCGCCAATATTGTTAGAATCAATTGAGGCAACTCCGGCTGTAACGTTAATAGCGCACCAAATACCTGTTGTGGTAGATGCACCGCTTGTTGTTGATAAGTTGAAATTTCTGAATGTGTTGTTGCTTATTCTGTTTGTGCCGCCTGTTGAGAACGTACCGTTAATACCGGTATATCTGCTAGCAACTGCTCCGAGCATAGTATAAACGCCCGATGCTGAATTTGAAGCATATCCGAAAGTATTTCCGGTAATAACATATCCTGTTCCTGTACCAATAGAAATTGTAGGATGAATGTTCCCGGATGTAAAAGTTCTTGAACCGGTCTGATAAAATTTATTGTTTGTCATTGACCATGCAGCGTTTCCTGTACCTGTCAACTGAATACCATACGAAATAGAACCTGCTGCGAAGTAATCAAAAATATTACAACCTGTGATTGCATTATCATTGTTAACTACAGTAGAGCTTGCGCCTGCTGAATAAATTGCGCAGAAAGGTAAAGCTGCGCCTTCAGGTCCGATATCACATGTACTGATTGTATTGTTATCATTACCTGTTGTTGTACCACGCTGGAACTGAATTGTTCCTAATAAGTTTGAAATTGAAGAACCTTTAATTGCGCAGTTAGTAACTGTGTTACTTGAAGCATCATCAAAAAATCTTAATGTTGTTGCTAATAAACCTGCATTGGAGTTTGAAATAGTTAAGCTGTTTCCGCCTGAGTTCAATCCGTTTATTGTAAAATTATCTGCGCCGTTAAACACGATAAAGTTACCATTGATGTTGCCTTGAATTGTTCTGGCTGCGCCTCCGGTTGGAGACATTGTAATGCTGCTATAACTTGCGCCGCCAACACCGCTTGCATTAATAACGCAAGAATCGGTTTCAGTCGTGCTGCCTGAAATAGAGATAACAACTGCACCGGTATGTGTACCGGCATTGATAGCAGTGAAAGCTGCTTTTAATGTTGTGTAACTTGCCGCGCTTGGCGTTACATCTACTTGAGCATTTGCCGTGAGTGTGAAACACAATAAAACAGCAATGCTTGCTAAGAGAGATAATAAAGATTTCCTCATCATTAGAGTAATAGGGTTAAATTAGTAAAAAAAATTGTATGATATAAATTTAGTTTATTGAATTGTATTATGAACATTGAAACAAAAATCCCCCTGGTGCGATTTTTGCAGCATTACGCCAATATAATACAGAATAACTGAGTAAAATATGTGATTTAGCACGTCAAATCAATAATATAATGCAAACACAATTCAAAATTTTTTATCAATTGTGAGGTGGTTTTTTATGAAATTATAAGGGTAAGATTATCAAATTATTCAAAAAAATAACAAAATCTGGATGAAATTTGTTGAAAATAAAAACCCGTCCCGACATAATCGGGACGGGTTTGAAATTATAAAGTATTAGCTGACAACTGTCGACTAATAACTAAGAACTATTTTACAAGTACCATTTTCTTTGTTGTTACGAATTTAGCTGCATTGCCGCCTTCTGCAATAATATTGTAGAAGTAAACACCGCTGGCTAAATTTGAACCGTTGAATTGTGCTGTATAGTATCCTGCAGTTTGTGTTGCATTAACTATCTGAGCTACTTCTTTTCCGGTCATATCGAACAATCTGATTGAGACTTTACTATCAAACGGTAAATCGTAATTAATCTTTGTTGTAGGATTAAACGGATTTGGATAGTTCTGGCTTATGTCAAATTTAGTCGGTACACCTACTATAACTTCGCCTGAAAGGTTATGATAATTTATGTTTCCGTTATTATCAATTTGTTTCAATCTGTAGTTATATTTAGCTGTTGCTAAGTTTTTATCTGAGAAAGTGTAGTTCTTTACAGTTGTAGAGTTACCTGCTCCTGCTACGAATCCAACTTTACTCCATGTTGTTGTTGAAACTAATTTTCTTTCAACTTCAAAACCGGTATTGTTTACTTCTGATATGGTTGACCAGTTTAAATCAACATTGTTCTTGTTGATACTTGCTGAGAAAGAAGATAGCTCAACAGGTAACGGTGCATTACCGTCAGCAAGACCGAACATAGAGAATGATGTCAATCCGTTAACCTGAATTGTATTTGCAGTTGTATTAAGTGTATACTCACCTGCCCCTGTTCCGGCAACTAAGTATGGAGTATAAAGCGCGCCGCCGTTATCAGATTTTGCTAATCTTATATCGTTTTCAGTCGGGATAGTTCCTAACTGTGCTTCGTTATAATTAAACAATACATCGTAAGAATAACCTGAACCGCCTGTAGGTGTAAATACCCAGTATCCGTTACCAACATTAAATCCGGTTGAACCAGGAGGATTTACTCCCGGGAAATAATCCAATGCCATAGAGGTAGGAGGTGTTCCGCCTGCGCCCCATGTAAGGGTAGCTAATGTTCTTCCTGCAAATGTATATGTTGTTGTTGTACTTGGAGCCGGAGCTGCACTTTCTGTAGATGTTGGAGGAATTGCAATCGGATCGTACTCATAAGCGCCAATAGATACTGAACCTGTAGCAACAGTTGTGCTTCTTGCAGTTCCATTATAATCGTTTGTAACTAATCCCGGAAGACCATTACCGCTTAAAGTCCAGCTGTTAGCATTGTTAACATCCGGCATTAAATTTGTTGCTGAAGTATAAGCAGGGTCACCTGAAACAGAACTTGCATCAAGTGATGTAGCTGCTTTATAAAGAGCTAATGTTGCATAACTTGTTGTAGCAATTTGTCCGGTCAATTTTAACCCTGAACCGGTAGCATTATTATACAAATTATTATAATTAGAATTCTCTAACTGTGAAGCGCTTGTTTGTAAAAAAATACAAGTAGAGCCGTAACCTGTTGCTGCTAATAAACCTGCGTTGTTTACAATAGAGTTATTTCTTATATCAGCTGTAGAACCTGTTCCAAGGCAGATTCCTGTAGTAAGAGCATCTGTCTGATTAAGAGTATTTCTGCCAAGGCTGATTGAATTATTATAAATCTTTATTCCTGTTTGGTTACCCGTTGCATAAATACCGTGAGTATTATCACCAAGCACTGTTAAATGCGTCCATCCGTCGCCATATAAATCAGCGATAACATTATTTCTGATAATGTTATTATTTGCAGTTTCACCTGTAGAAAGTAGAACTCCATAGTTACCATATCCGCCTGTACCTGTATATGCTAAGGTGTTAATATTATTTCTTTCTACAACTATATTTTTAGCTGCTGTTGGTAGCCAGATTCCTCTGTGATCAACGGAAGATACAGTTTCAAAGTTTGCAATAGTGTTTTGTGAAATCAATCCACCATTTGTTCCCTGCATTGCTATTCCGCAAAAACCAATACAATTAGCTCCTGATGTTGCCAGGTTATTTCCAGTAAATGAAATGTTTGTCATATTAGAAGTTCCGACAACGTTTCCACCGATAGATGTTACACCAAACATTGTTTTTTGGAATGTACAATTATTTACAACGATTCCGTTACCGTAACCGTTTCCAAAACCGCCCGCTGCCTGATCAGATATTGCAATACCTACTGCGCTGGTAGTTGTACCCGAATTTAAACCGCATACAGTTGTAAGATTTTTAACTGTATCCTGAGTAATCGTAGTTGTACCTGAAGACGAAATATGAATTCCGAGAGGCGCTGTTGCACTGTTATTGGTAATAGTTAAAGATTCTGCACCAAAAGGATTTCCGTCAATTGTGAAATAACTGAGACCGATGGATTTCAATATCGGAAGCGATGCCTGAGTTGAAGTGATTGCAACGTTTACGCCGGCAGCAGGTCTTATTAAAAGCTTATTGGTTGCCGTTGTAGGAGCGTCACTGGTATTATTGATGATTAAATTACCTTCACTATATAAAGCATCAGTTAATGAAAATGTTAGAGGTCCGTTAACACCTCTGATATTAAAGTCAGCGATAGCTGCAGCTATTGTAGCATAATCACCCATCATCGCATCAGGTAATCCTAATTCCATTTTTTCAGCTTGTGAAAATTCATGATATAAACTACCTGTGTATTCTACTCCGTTCACCATCGGCACCTGATAGGTTTCTTCAATGGTTGTGTAAACATAATCACTTTCTTTATATTCCGGTAATCTGTTTAACTTCTCAGAGTTTGGTTCGGTTTTAGTATTTACATTTGCTGCATCTGTACTTGCTAAAACTTTTCTTTGCACTTGTCTTGTTCTTGTTTCAAATACTAATTTTCCGCCGCCAACCGGTCTGAATAAAGTAGTACCAATTGTATATGTACCCGATAACGGTGGTTGATTGATTGTATAGGTATTTGGTGTAGTAGGCGGAGTTGTAACAGTATTTACATCTGTTGCAACTAATCCTGCAGCAGGGTTTGAACCAATAAATCCGTTAATATCCTGGGCTATTACAAAGTAACCGATAACATCACCAGGTGCTACACCGCCTAAATCTGCTGCAACAATGGTGAGATCCCAAACACCATTGGTTGCACTGCCTGATTGCAATGAACCTTGTGAAGAGAAATATGAACCGGCATTTTTTCTGTAGTAAATTCTTGGCTGTAAAGCTCCTGCTGTTGGAACTCCTGAATTATCTGTGATTGTAGCTGAAAGTACTCTGTTTACAAGGCTGCTTGTACCTCCGAGTACAGAATAACTTATTCCCGGAGCGGAAACGTCTTGAGCAACAAAGTTTCCTGCATCTGCACCTCTGTCTGTTGGTGTTAATCCGCTTCTTGTCTGTCCGTCAAAATCATCTACAACGTTAGCGATTGCAATACCTGAACCCTCAATAACTGTTGGGTTGGTTGGGGATATATGTAAATTTACTGTGGATACATCACCATTAGGAGCAATAAATTGCGGATCATAATTCGATAGTGAGTTATTATCTTGTCCTGTTGCAGTTCTCCATGCAGATATATCTGCAACATCTAATGAATTGTAAAAACCGAATACTGCACCTGTACCGCTTGCATAAAATAAGTTGTAATCAGATGTAAGACCTGTCGGATTAACTGTTGTACCACCGACTCTTACTGCGTAATTTTTTCCTGTACCGGAAGCATTACTTCTTGCATTCCAGAAAATATTATTTCTGAAGTTTCTTGTATTAACTGTTTGTTGGTGATTGAAAGCATATGAGTTTACTGCTCCGCTTACTACTCCTGTACCGCCAACATACACACTATTGTTATAAAAATTATCTGTTCCAAGCAGCGCATTAATTCCGTTGATTGCAACAGAGTTTGTAATTGATGCGCCTGCAGCGTCTATACCAAGTCGAATCATATTATTTCTGAAAGTAGATGTTCCACCACTAACATTGATACCATTTATAATACCAGCTGTGCTTGCATTATTAAAACTATGAATGAAGTTTCTTTCGATTAAGTTACCTATAGCTGAACCTGTAAACTGAATTCCGCAGACAGTAGTGGCAAGAGATACGTGCGTATTTGAAAGAGAATGAATTGTATTTTGAGAAACAGTATCAGTTGGTGTTGTAGATGTCATATTCATACCGATAACTGAAGCTAACGTTGTAGTTCCTGTACCGTTATTGTTTGTTAGATTTCTGACTGTATTAGAAATCCACGTAGCGCCCGCATTAGGAGAATGCATTCCTACTACCCACGAAGCCGCGCCTGTAGATACAAGAGAGATTGAATTTGCTATAGTACCTCCGACATTATTTCCTGAGGCATTGAATCTAACAGAAGTAGCAGTATTTGCTCTGAGACCATATACAACAAAAGTACCTGAAGCTGCAGCATTAGTTACAGAAATACCGCCAATATTGTTGCCCCTTGCATTCCAAATATCAGTAGAAAAATTATAAATACCAATAACATCTGTTGAAGTGGTAGTAGTTGTTGAGAACACCAATGAGCCGGTTGCGTTTTGGCTTCCGATAGTATTACTATCTGTATTACAAACACCATTGGTAGCTATAATACCAATAAAAGCTGCAGTGGTGCTTGTTCCACTGGTTGTTACACCCGATAAACTAACAGATGCTACAGTGTTTTTTGAAATTCTATTTGTCGCTCCTAAAGTAATTGCGTTAACATTAATACCGATGAATTTACCTGTTGAACCGGTTAAGGTATATGTTCCTGTCTGAGTACTTGTTGCGTAGCCGACTATATTATTGGTAACAATTGCTCCCTGCATACCTGATGTTGCTGTAGCATTAATTAAAGCAATAGCATTATGAATTGCGCCTGTTGTCCAGGTTCTTGTTCCTGTTTGATAAAATCTGTTGCTATCAACTGTCCAGTTATTACAGCCTGCGTTTGTTGCAACACCTGCGCTGGTAACTGCAGCGGCAAAGTAATCATGAATATTATTGTTTCTGATAACAATTCCACTATTACCAATTGCAGTGGTAGAAGTTGAACCATTACCTAATATTCCTTTAGATGGAAGATTCACACCTGCCGGTCCGATATCGCAATTTGAAATTGTGATGTTGTCGTTTCCGTTTGCCGTTATTGCATCCGTTGAAATAAAAACAATAGCACCGTTAGTTGCTACTGATGAAGTAACCGAACCTTGTAAGTTACAATTTGTAATTGTATTGTTCGATGCTCCATGGATAAATCTGATTGTTGCTGTTCCTGTTACTGCTGAAACTGTTGTATTAGCAATTGTTAAACTGTTACCGCCGGTATTTAAACCATTGATAATGACATTATCTGCGCCGTTGAATTTAATCATCGGTGTTCCGCCTACAGGCGCGCCGGTGACAGTTCTTATACCGCTTGGAGTTATTGTAATAGATGTCCAGTTACCGGCGTTTAAACCAATGGAGTCAGCTGCTGTAACTGTTTCTGTAACATCAGCAGATATTGAAACTGTGATTGTATTTCCAGTCTGGTCGTTTGCATTTAATGCAGCAAACAATCCTGTAGTGCCTGAAAAAGTTGTGTAAGAAGGGGCTAAGCCCGATCCGCCACTGACATCAATTTGAGCATTCGCAGTAACTGCTATAAATAGCAATGCAATACATGCGAAGAGAGATACTAGAGGTTTCCTCATTAGAAGTTTGGTTAAATTAATAAATAAAAAAGATTATGAGAATATTATATAAATAAAG
>CALJIG010000075.1 GCA_937974175.1 uncultured Ignavibacteria bacterium | reverse complement strand
CAGGTGCAAAGAATGAATATTCAGTGCCACCCGATATAACATTATACAGCCACCACTGACCATAGGAGCTTTGCCCGGTAGCTGGGTCTGTTTGTAATAATCTGAATGTACGTGGTATATTGATGTCTAATTCAAATTTTGGTTTACTCATTTTTTTAGTTTAAGGTTTTTTAAAATTAGTTTTGTTCCGAAAGCTTGTAATAGAATTTTGGCTCCTGGCTTTTGACGATGACACCTTTAGGAATTTCATTTGATTTGTTAATGAAGTTCTTAATTGCTTGTAAGTCAGGTTCATAGCTTTCAGGATACTGTTTTAAGAAATCCGGATTAGCATCTCTGAAGAATAATTCTTCATCTGAGATTTCCAATTTCTTTGGAAGCTTGCGAAGTCCTATAACTCCGTTTGGAAGTGAAAGAGATTTGAGGTTATTTGACTTCAAGTAATATCTTAAGCGGTTGCTTAAATATGAAATGGATGAACTGATATTCTTTTCCCTGCCTTCAAGCCATTTTTCAGTTCTTGCAATTGCTTCGCTTGCAATCTGCTGATACTTTAAAAGCTCTTCCTCCTTCTTTCGTATTACATACAGATATGTATCGAGCTGTATTTCAGGGGAAGCTTCCTTCAGGTTTTCAGTTAAAATGCCTTCATCCAAATTCATACTGTTAATTATTTCTTCCAGTGTTTCCTTATCTGATAAAGGCTTTGCTAATGACTTAGCTTCTTCAATAGAGTGAATATTAGTCTCTGTGAAAGGTTCGGAAGGTAATACAGTGCTGTCATTTCTTGGCATAGAATCTCCATTTTTTCTTAGCAAGTTTTTTGAAGATAATTTCTACGCACTCACGACATGCAACTTTTACAGCGTGCTTTATCAGCATTAAATAATAATTCATTTTGAATTCTCCTTTATAATTTTGAATTGTTTTAGATTCAAAGATATTATACCAGAAGAATTAAGATTGTTAAAAACGAGGGATTATTTAGAAGATGTGCTTTGTGAGATGTGTTCTCTTAGGATTAGATCGACAACCTTAGTCATAGGTTGTTTTTTGCTTTGTGCTATAACATATAGAATAGGAATTAAATCCTCTGAAATTTTTGGTGAGTACAAAGTCCTCCTTTTTATTTTGTAAGGTAATTTTACTTTCACCAATATTATACCACAAAGCAAAGTGGAATAAATTTATAGGATATTAGAACGATGCAATTTCCCCAGTAGTCTCCAATCTCCACTCACCATATTTATCTTCTTTAAAATAGTAAACAGAATTAACGGTGAATTTCTGTTGCCCCATATTTGCCTTTGGTGATGAAGGTAAATTAGCGTATCTATAAGTCCCAACGGTTCCTTTAACATTAATTACCATACGAATTTCTCTATCTTCACCTTCTCTTCTTTCTGCTTCTTTTTTTTCTACTATATTAATTTGTTCTATGTTTGCTTTGGATTCAACTAAATCAGAAAGACCGGTTCCTATATATGGCTGAGATATAGTTTTATCTATCAGAAAGGTTTCAGCTCCTCTATTGTTCCATGCTTTTCTAACTAACTCTTCAACTCTATCTTTTGGTGGTTTTGAACAACCATAGTAAGTGAAAGTTAATATAAAGAATAAAAGTAAAACGAAGATATGTGCTTGTTTGATTTTTAAAAGATTTTTTTTCATTAGTGATTTGTGTTTATTTAGCAAAAAGGACGCAACCTTAATACATCCCTCCGCAAGGTACTGGTATACCTATAAGCAAGAATAGTAAAAAAGTGCGTCCTTAATGGACGCAGCTGTTTTTACCATGCTCCTGCTTATTTTACATCTACCAGTTTTTGCGGAAGAACATAGTTTTAGCTACGTAAAATTTTATATTTGATTTATTACTTAACCTATAAAATAAATTTTGTTTCTGAAAAAATACTAAAAAAATTTATTAAATATACGACATATTAAAATGAACATTCTTTCAATATATTGTTACATCTTATTGTAATGCTTGTAGACGATAAAAACTATCTAATATATATAAACTATCCATACTCTATATATATTTACTTATACGTATCTCCATTAGTAAGTCGTTATCTCTTTATAATGTATGCTTCCCCAATTTATTATACCACTTTCTATTGAATCTTAAAAAGTAATTTAAGAAATTTAGTTCAAGCAATATAAATTATAATTCACTTTAATTATTTAAACCAAATCAAATTCTAGAAGAAATATATTTGTTGAACAAAGTGTTGAACACTTCCAATTAAATTGACTAATGGTATAGGAATAACGTAGATAAACTAATTCTTAAAATCCTGTTGCCTGTAAAGGCAGTATCGGTTCGATTCCGATCCCGGGCACAAGGAAACCCTTAAAGTTACAAGATTTTAAGGGTTTTTTATTTTTAGATTAGACGCGTCCCGCTTAAGCGGGATTGCCTGTAAAGGGCTATCGGTTCGATTCCGATCCTGGGCACGAAGAAACCCTTAAAGTCACAAGATTTTAAGGGTTTCTTATTTTTAGATTAGACGCGTCCCGCTTAAGCGGGATTGCCTGTAAAGGGCTATCGGTTCGATTCCGATCCTGGGCACGAAGAAACCCTTAAAGTCACAAGATTTTAAGGGTTTCTTATTTTTAGATTAGACACGTCCCGCTTAAGCGGGATTGCCTGTAAATGGCTATCGGTTCGATTCCGATCCCGGGCACGAGGAAACCCTCAAGGCTGTAAGCTTTTCTTTTTTAGATTAGACGCGTCCCGCTAAAGCGGGATTGCCAGTAAAGGCGCTTAGTATAATTTTGGAAGATAATAATTTTGTTTCTTTTCATCTTCCTTGCTCCTTTGTTATAAAATTTTAATATTCAAAAGCTTAGACGGTTCTATAGCTCTGCAATCTGAAAGTAAGTACTATCAAATCCCTTTCTGACTCGATTATAAACTTCCAACTTTTGGTTTATCAGTTTTTCCTTTTATAATTACTATATAGAAGCCGAATTAACCAAACTAAGCAAATATTTCAAAGTATTCAAAATTTACTATTATTCTGCCTTTACTAAAAAATTTCAAGATTTTTTTTGGATTGATTAAACCCATTTGAAAGTAATCAGTCAAACCTAATATTAAATTAGCCCTCTATGAAAAAAATACATTTTTTCTCCCTATTTTTTTCTGTTAACATTTTTATCTGCACAAATATTTTTCCACAGCATGGCATTGACACTCATTGGGGCAGTGAATATTCTATTCCAAAAGTAAATCCGGGCGCGTCAGCGGGAGGAGGAGTACCTAATAATCTCGTAGTTCTACCAAACGGTACATGTGTTAACTTTTATACCGAACAATTTCCTTTCCCGAATGGGACCTTAAAAAGCTACTATGCCGGCACGTCTAACCATGGTGTCAGCTGGAATGCACCTGCGCCTGTTTTAGTTCCTCCGGTAGCAAAAACAATTGCAAATGCAGGAAGCATCGGTGCAGCAGTTGATAAAGAAGGAAACATTCATATTTCCTGGACATCACTTTCTCCGGCAGGTATATATTATGCGAAATGGAATTACTCTACTCAGACGTGGAGTGATACTGTCAGAGTAAATCAGAGGGTAGACAGGCAGCTTACCTATCAGATGATTACTGTAGATAGGAAAAATAGAATTCATATTATGTGGGTGGATGGTAAAGTAGAATCCACACTAACAGCCGAAGTAATGTATGCTCGTTCAACAAATGGAGGAGTGTCATTTCTACCACAAACTCAACTTAGTAATGCTGATGGGAAACACTCCGCTTTTCCTATGGGCGATTTCATTGGTACAAACTCTGATACGCTTGCAATAGCCTGGCGTGATAGTATTAGCTCAGCCCAGCAATGGGATATAGCAATGTCGGTTACTACAAACGGCGGGCAAAGTTGGGGTGTTCAGTCACCGGTATCGGGCGGAGTTGGAATACAATCAGACCCAAATTTAGTTATCGATAAAAACCATGTGATGCATATTGTATATCATGAATATTATACTGCGGGCTGTGTGAATGCATTATGCGCAAAAGTTATGTATGGCTATTCAACTAATAACGGAGTGACCTGGAACCCCACAGGTTTCAGGCAGCTATCACCGGTAAATATACGGGCACATCTGACTAAAACAGCTTACGATTATACAAACAATATTTTTTGGGCAACTTATAAAGATGAGAGAGATTTTAATTTCACTACAGGTATTCCTCAGGCAGATATCGCCGCTGTCTATATTCTAAATGGAGGTACTTACATCTCACCTGTTAACGAATTTGTTACTGATAAGGATTCTCTTGAAATAGGCTATCACAATTTTGCAGTCGGTACAGATGGAATTCTCCGGGCAACATACCGCTCACCGCAGTTAAACAACTCATCGCCTAATACTCAGTATTACAAAGAAAGGCAGGCTGTTGTTTCAGTAAATGAAAATACTTCAGCTCTAGATAACTTTGCGCTTCAACAGAATTATCCGAATCCGTTTAATCCGAATACCGTCATTAGTTTTCAGCTTCCAACTGCGGGATTTGTTTCATTAAAAATTTACAATTTAATTGGAGAGGAAGTGGCATGGTTGATTAACGAAAATAAAAACGCAGGAAATTACACAGTTAATTTTAATGCTAAAAATCTTCCATCCGGCACATATTTTTACAGATTACAAACAGAGAGTTTTAACGAAACAAAAAAAATGATGTTATTAAAATAATAAAGAGAGACACATGCAAAGTGTAGTTATGCTAAGAAAGACGAATAGTATTTTATATCATCGATTGTATTTTACATTCCGTTTCAATTAAAATAACTCTTAAATTCTTTCATACGCAACACTCTTTATTTATATAAAATGTCAGCATTTAAAACACTATGAGACTTTATCTTTCATCATACCGGCTCGGAAGTAATCCTGAAGTTTTAACTTCGATGATTACCGGGAATAAACGCGCAGCTCTTATTCTAAATGCGCGTGATTATTTTTTAATTGAAGACAGGGAGTCAGGAAAGATTGAACAGACTAATGAATTAAAAAAAATCGGTATCACTGCGGCAGAACTTGATTTAAGAAATTATTTTGGAAGGCCACTTGATTTAGAAAAAGAGCTTGAACAATTTGATGCAGTTTGGATTCCCGGCGGCAATTCTTTTCTTCTGCGCCACGCCATGCGTGAAAGCGGCTTTGACACTATAATAAAAAATTTATTGCAGGAAGATAAAATTGTTTATGCAGGCTACAGCGCAGGTATAGTTGTGCTTTGTGAAACTCTTAAAGGAATTGAAATTGTAGATGATATAAAATATGTAAAGGAAATATTTAACGCGGAACTGGTTTGGGACGGACTCGGAATTCTGCCATACTCTATTGCGCCGCATTATAAATCAAATCATCCTGAATCTGAACTAATAGATGAATTAGTAGAGTATTTTATTAAGGAAAAAATTCCTTACAAAACACTGAGCGACGGAGATACAATAGTTATAAGATGATTCAACAATAGAAATTCTATTTATCAGCAAAAGATAAGTTCGCATCTTTAAGAGCTTTTTCAAGTACAGGGATTGTAATTGGTCCTACACCGTGCAGTTTTAATAATTCCTTCTTAGAATACTTCGATATTTTTTTCAGAGTTGTAATTTTTTCCGCTTCCATCGCCCGTCTTGCAGGCGCGCTTAACGAAGATAAAAATCCTTCCTTAGGCTTTTTTTCTTTTTCACATACAGGGCATACGGGGCAGTCACTGCTTTTATAATAACTGTGTCCGTTCTTACACGTTCTTTTATTTTTTATTTCATATTTCGCCACAATGAAACTCTGTAATCTTTTATTTCAAGAGTAACAATTCCTGCTTTTACTGCCGGGTCATTGTTCCCGATTTCCTCAGCTTCTTCACGCGTATCAGTCTCCAGAATCCCTATTCCCATGGTTGTATCAACGCAGGGACCGACCATCATAACTTTTCCTTCGTCAAACTTTTGTTTTAAATAAGCAAAGTGCTCTCCCATAAGTCTTCCTTCTTCTTCAGTGAAATTCCCTGTACTCCAGTCATTTACCGGTCTTATCAAATATAAAAAATGAGGCATGATTTTTTTATTATTTTAAAATTTACATTTTGAATATATATGCTTTATCAGTCGTAACAATTTTATTATTGTATCCGCCTGTGATTAAAACATTTCCGTTTCTAAGCAAGGTTAAGCATGTGTAATAATTAACGTCATCAATTTCTCCTGCCGGAATAAATTTATTTATAGCGGGATTAAAAATTTCTACAACTTTATTTCCGCCGCCAGCTAAAATATTTCCGTCAGCCAGCATAACAACTCCTTCCTGAAGTTTAAATCTCTCCGCATTCATTTCGATTAATCCGGTAAACTCGCCTTTTTCAGTATCGTAAACTTCAGCACTTTTATACTTTCCATTCCAGTCATTTTTATCCGAGCCTCCTATGAGAATTACATTTCCATTCTCCATAACAGATGCTCCGTGTTTGTAGCGGTTAGTTTTTAAATCACCTGTCAGCTCAAACTCCCCTGTTGCAGAATTATAAATTTCTGCTTTATTCAATACTCCGTTTTCATTTCTCCCGCCTGCAATCAGTACATTTCCGTTTTTAAGAAGCGTAGCAGTAAAAGCCATTCTGCCGTAATTCAGTTTTCCTGTTTTAGTAAGTGAGTTAGTTTTATAATCATACAGATATGCATTCATTGCATAATCACTCTCGCTGAAATTCCCACCGACTATCAAAACTTTTCCGTCATTTAGTAAAACGGCATTATGAGCCTGCAGAGGTTTTTCTAATTTGGCTGCTAATCGGAATGTATTTGTTTCAGGATTAAAAATTTCAATAGCATCTGAACGTGCTCCTGTTTTCCATCCGGCGATAATTAACACTTCACCGCTCTCAAGCAGAGTTGCGGAGTGATTGCAATGCTGCTCAACAAGTCCGGCGATTTTATTAAACTGATTTGTTTCGGGATTATAAATTTCCGAGTTCGTAAGAGGCAGTTCATTTCCGCTTCCGTCTTCTACAATGCCTCCTGCAATTAAAACTCTGCCGTCTTTCAAAAGTGTTGCAGTGTGCGCAGCGCGCTTTTGAATCATTGAAGAAATCTCAATAAGTTTTCCTTCGGAATTTTTTGTAGAAGATTTTTTAACAGTGCACCCGATAATTATCAGGAACAAAATAAGAAAGAGGGAGGGATAGAGCAGTCCGGATTTTCTCATATTTTAATATTAAACTAGAATTGCAAAATATTAGAGACAACTCTTTTAAATTCGGCAGCTTCCATTATGCTGTCGCAGCCGGCCTTGAAAACTTCATCGCGGTTTATCTCACCGCTGTAGAAACAAAGAATTTTTTTCTTTTTAGAAAGCTCATTGCTTCTCACATTTCTGATAAGCTCAAGCGGCTCTGTTTTTGTAAATTCCAGATCTAAAAGAATTGTATCTAAGTTCTGGTCAGTTGCGTTTTTTTCGATAACTGCAAGGTTATCAGAGATTATTAACTCCACCTGCACGTTCAGCTTTGTAAGAGTGAGCGCAGATATTCTTACGTATTCGGATATCTCTTTGTTTTCCGTTACGAGTAAAATTTTTCTTGTCATATTCATAGCGGAATTTACCTATATTTCAATCCGATAAAAATAAAAATATATTTCCCTATATGTAGGAATAGGGAGGAGTTTCTTGAATTAATAAAAAAGTATAGATATATTAACTGGCTTTGTGCAAAAGGTGTAAAAATAAGCTTTCTTATTTTGCAGAAGAATCCGGCACATGTCGGATTTATTTCTCTTGAATGTCGGATTTTCAAAATGTGAAGTATTGTAAAAACAACACTGAATTTTCAAAATCCGTCAAAAACCCGTCAAGATTTGAAAATAAAAATGAAATGTTACTTTAATGTTACTATTCAAACGGAAATTAATGAATTGAAAAACCTATCAAATAATACTAACTTGAAATCACTAAAAAATTGCATTAAAAGTTCGAAAAAATATCTTCATTTCAAAATAATATGCCTAAATTAACAATTGATAATCAGGAAATAGAGTTTAAACCGGGACAGACTATTATAGAAGCTGCGCGTCAGGCTGCAATTGATATTCCGCATTTCTGCTGGCATCCTGCGCTTTCAGTATCAGGTAACTGCCGTATATGTTTAGTAGAAGTTGAAAAAATGCCGAAGCTTGTAATCGCATGCTCTACCCCTGCCGCTGATGGAATGGTCGTTCATACAAAATCGGAAAAAACTATTCACGGACAAAATGCCGTGATGGAATTTCTTCTGATAAACCATCCGCTCGATTGTCCGATTTGCGATGAAGCAGGCGAATGTAAACTGCAGGATTATGCATACAAATATTCCGTAGGTACATCACGCTATGATGAAGAAAAAAATCATAAAGAAAAAAGAGTTTCGCTCGGACCGAATGTAATGTTCGATGCAGAGAGATGTATATCCTGCTCGCGCTGCATAAGATACTGCGATGAGATTGTAAAAAATCCTCAGCTTACTTTTGTTCAAAGAGGCGAGCACGTTACGATTGAAACATTCCCCGGAAAAGAACTTGATAATCCATATTCAATGAATGTGATTGAAATCTGCCCTGTTGGTGCATTGACTTCAAAAGATTTCAGATTCAGAGCAAGGGTATGGGATATGTCATTCACTGATACAGTTTGCCCCGGATGCGCAAGAGGATGTAATACAAGAATGGGTGTAAGAAATAATGAGGTGCTTAGAATAGAGCCGCGTGAAAATATCGGAGTGAATGATTACTGGCTATGCGATTACGGAAGACTTGAGACAATAAAAAATATCAACAATAAAGATTTAAGAGTAAACTCACCAAAGCTAAGAACAGATTCTAACAATGAGTTACTTGACGTTGATTGGGATGAAGCAGTTTCACATTCTTTATCTGAATTGAAAAAATACAGTAACTCTGAAATACTGTTCCTTGCATCGCCGTACTCTACACTTGAAGATAACTATGCATTAAAGAAATTTGCTAAGGAAGTATTCGATTCGGAAAATATATTTTACATTCCGAACATCAATGAAAACTTCGGTGATGATATGCTGAAGAAGTCTGATATGACTCCGAACTCAAACGGATTGAAACTGCTGGGAATAAAACCAATCACAGGTGATATCTCGTCTGCTAAAGCTGTTGTTGTAATGAATGATGACTTATCAAGATTACTCGGAGCTTCAAACATTGAGACTATAATTGAACTTGCATCATACAAATCAGACTCATCGAATACAAAAGTTGTTATGCCTGTATCTACTTATGCAGAGATAAACGGAACATTTGTAAACTTCCAGAACAGAGTACAAAGAATAAGACCTGCAGTTGCTTCGCTTGAAAAAGAAAGACTGCCCGGTGAATTCTCTATGTCACGTCTGGATAAATTCGGCGCGCATAATGACAGATGGACTCACGGCGCAAGATTCAATTCACGCCCGGCGTGGAAAGTAATTAAACAGATTGCTAAAGCTTTCGGAACTGACTTTGCTTTTGAAAATTCCGAAGAAGTATTTATGGAGCTTGCAAATACAATCGAAGGTATGAACGGATACGATTATGATTCAGTGGGAAATGATGGAGTGGTAGTAGGTACAACACCGCTTGTATCAGCGTAAAAATATTATTTAAATGATATGTCAAGAATAACTTATAATATACATTGTCTAGATTATGGTCAAATGCCTTTTACAAGGGACGCGGTTGATTATTTTTTTAAGTTTACAACTGTAGTTAATACAATTTCTTACACCACGTCTAAAAGAACAATTTTAAACGTAGGAATTACAGGACCGTTACAAGCTGTTTGGTTTCATAGAGGGTTTGATGGAGAAAATCTGTATAGAGCCGCTTTTAAGATAGCATTTGATTTTTTAATAAGTGAAATTAATAATACTCATGACTTAAGAAATAGTTATCCGAATATTGAAGCTAAATCTACTGATTTTAAGTTCATTAATCCTCCCGATATAACGGAAATCCCCTATAAGTTAAAAACATTTAGATCAACCTATGCTTTGGAAATTTAAAGAGATGCTTGTAAACGACCTAAGGCTGAACTAAAAATATTTAAATATTGATCTAACCTAGTAATTTTTGGATTTCTATTAGTTTCTTTTCTTAAGAAATCACCTGGCTCTTTAAAGCGTTTCATTTTATATGTTTTTTTATACATACTCCAAAGAGATTTTTTAGATTTGTGACTATAATGAGATAAATAATTTCTAATAAAATAAATTTCTTCGATTTTATTTTTTTCTGTGGCGGTGATGTTTTTAAAAATATTATTAGTTGTTGTAAGATAGTGCCCTGCTTTCTTAATTAAATCTCCTATATCTTTAAAATCAAAAAATCTGTTACCTATTACTATACTTAGACTTAAATCTCTTGTAATCGCTTTTTTAATTCTAACTCCGACAGATTCACAAAACTTGGATGTATCTTTTGAGAATTTGTAAATTAATATTTCATCAATTAATTTTTCCCATTTGGCACAAACTTTTATCAGAACATTTTCGATAACTTCGTTTTTTTCTCTTTCTGTTTTTATTATTTTTTTCGCACTGTTAATTTTTGCACAAAATATCCGATAAAAAATTATATCAGAGTAAAATTCGTTAATATCCTTAGTTACTTTTTTAAGATAAATTTTTGGCAATTACCTATGTATTTGAATTATTCAAAATTGTCTGAAGTGTCCATTTAGCCCATCCATGATGAGAAATTTCTTTATCATCCGGAAGATTATTTACATCGAACCAGCTTAGCTCTGCAACGTTTTCACCTGCTTTAACTTCAGCATCGCTTCCTGTATAAACATAATGGAATATCACATGCCAGCTTTTATCCATGCCTGTGAATGATTCTATATGGTCTATCTTAACGGACTCAGTTTCTATTCCCAGCTGCTCTTTTAAAATTCGTATAGCTGCATCATCGGGGTGCTCACCTGTATTAATCAAATCGTCCGGTATAAACCAGCCTTGCTGTCCGTTATAGTTATCGGAGTTTTTGTATTTAACTAAGACTGTTTTATCGTCTGCTATAATTGTTACATCAGCTACGAGTTTTATTTTTTGCTCCATCCAGATATTGTTTATAATGCTGTATCATCCACTTCATCAAGATAAGCTATGATTGGCTTTATAGCCTTCTTCACTGTATCTTTTTTGAAAGGAGAATCAAGATTTGCGTATTTTAATAAATCTAAGAATGACTGGCTGCCGCCGGCTTTGCATAATTTTATATAATCTTTTAAAGCAGCCGTGTTTTCTTTCTTTGATGATGCATTAACTTTTTTCCAGAACTGAAATGCGCATACCTGAGCTAAACCGTAATCTATATAATAGAAAGGTTTCTCGTAAATGTGTCTTTGCTGCTGCCAGTATCTTCCCTCTTCAAGAAATGTGTTATCACCGTAATCACGGCTTGGAAGATACTTGCGTTCAATCTCTCTCCACTTTGCATTTCGCTCTGCGGGAGTAACATTTACATTTTCATAAACCCAGTGCTGGAACTCATCAACTGAAACGCAGTATGGCAAAAATTCCAGTGCTCTTACTAAATGAAAATATTTAAACTTTGCTGTATCTTCTTTGAAGAATAAATCCATCCAGTCCCATGTGATAAACTCCATACTCATAGAGTGAATTTCGCATGCTTCTAATGTAGGATGCAGGTATTCGGAAATTTCAAAATCTTTACTTTCATAAGCCTGGAAAGCATGGCCTGCTTCATGGGTAAGAACTCTAATGTCATCTTCTGTGCCGTTGAAATTTGAAAAGATAAAAGGACTGGCGAATAATTTTAAGAATGTACAATAACCGCCGACAGCTTTACCTTTTTTGTTTTCCAGATCCATCAGTTCGCTTGCATACATATGCTGAAAAAATTCTCCTGTTTCAGGTGAAAGCTCTTCATACATTTTTAATGTGTTATCCAGAGTCTCTTGCAAATTCCCTTTCGGTATCGCATTGCCCGTTGGGAAATGAATACTTTCATCATAATAATAAAGTTTATCTAAGCCTAATCTCTTTTTTTGTTTCTCTCTCAATTTCTGAGCGACAGGTACAAGCGTTTCCAGAATTTGTTTTCGATATAGTGCTACATCTTCGGCATTGTAATCCGTTCTTTTAAGATTGGTATATGCAAGTTCAATAAAATTTTTATATCCTAGTTTTTTTGCCATAGTATCGCGGCTTTTTACTAAGTCATCATAAATTCTGTCAAATTGTTCTGCATGTTCTTTGAAAAATCCCCATTTTGCCTCCGAAGCTTTTTTGCGCACCTCTCTATCAGTAGAAGTGGTATAGGGTCCGAAACCGGAAAGATTAAGTTCTTTACTATCGAAATTAATTTTAGCAGAAGCCATCAGCTGCCGGTACTCAGTTGAAAGCTCATTAGTTTTTAACATATCACTTTCAATTTCCGGAGTAAACGTTTTTACTGCAAACTCCGCAAGATTAAATAAATGTTTGCCAATTTTTTCTTCGAGTTTTTTTCGGAATTTGGATTTTACAAGCAGCTTATAATATCTGGTGTCATAATCTTTGATGAGGGGAGAAACTGAATCAAAGTACTTTTTCTCGGCAAGATAAAATTCATCCGTAGTATTAATTGTGTATCTGATATTGGCAAGTCTTCCCATAGTATCGAATTCATCTCTCAAAATATTTATCTCGTTGAGAGCTTCAACCTGGGCTTCGATGTTCATTGCATTTTCAAGCTTAATCAGCTGATTATCGAAGTGTTCTTTGTATTTATCTATGTCCGGTCTTTGGTAAGTGTAATCTTTAAATTTCATAGCAGTGTTTTATTAGAATAGATTCGTTTAATTAATAATGATTAGATTAATTTAATAGCGCATGGTTTAATTCTTCCGTGCCCTTTACAACAAAAATACCGTCTTTGATAATATAATCTCTTGTGCCGTCTTTTTTAACTGAAGCAATGTATTCAATACTCTCATAGGGAAGAGTCATATCAGTATGCACATTTGTATATGCATTCATTATATCTTCTTTCCTTAAAATAGATTTTTCATTATCCTTTGCAATCATCTCTTTGTGGTCAATCACATTGTAAATCTTATGATCTTCCTGCCACATAAAGCATGTATCACCAATGGCGAAATGCGGTCCCATCTTTTCAATAATCAGAATCGGTAAAATGTTCAGAATATCGTATTTTTTTGCAAGCTTGTATGCAACGGTATTAGTGCCTATTGCAAACTCTCCGATAGGAAGGGTTTTGTGTGGGAATAATAAATTTTCTTCAACAAATTTTTTATTCTCTTCTTCATTATCAAAGTTTGTGCAGCTGTATTCTTCTACAAATCCGTCTTTGAATTTTAATCTTAAATTTTCAAACTTCAGGCTTCTCAAAAAAATCTCTTCAAAATGAAGCAGACCGTTAGTACCGGTAAGCTTGGGTGAAGTAAAGACTTCTCCAACCGGTATATTTTTATCTGCGCCTATATTTAAGAAATTAGTTTCTTTCTCCGGATTTTTTAATTCATGCATATTTACACGAATAAAAGTCTCATTATTATCTTTTCCTTTTACTTCAACATATTGTGCAGTGTCTAAAACATCTATAATGTTTTTCTGTATTTTTTCCTGATGGTCTGTATCCATCATATTTATCTCTGCAATGCCGTCAAATATTTCTTCAAACTTGTCCCCTATTTCAGGTGAGGGAAGAGAAACAGCTGTAAAGCTTGTTTCATTTGAATGAATAAATTTATCCATACTTGAACGGAAATTGGTTACAAATTTCCTGTACAACTTTGTCTTCTCTGAATCTAATTTAATTGTAGACAGTTTGTTAACCGGGGAAAATGGTTTTTCACCGAATCTGTCAAACATAATAACTCCCGAGTAATCGGTAAGTTTATCCTGTATTGAACTTAACGCGCCTTCGTAAGCTTTGTTAGTGTTAATGATATAATCTTCACTTAAATAAAGAGCGATATCAAACCTGTGATCGTAACGATATTGTTTATTGGCAGAAGTAGTTTGAATACTGGAAAGAAGAGCTGTTAAATTATTTTTCTTCAGCTCATTAATTATCTCAACAGAAAGTCTTTCCATTCCTATATTGGCAATGTAGTTAACTGTTTTTTTATTTGATAAATCTTTTTCTTCCAACTCGAATCCTCTTATGTATGCTTTTACAATAGATTTTGCCTGCGCCTGTATTTTTTCTTCAGGATACTCCGCTAAATGCTTTGCTGTCTTTATTTCATTTTCAGTTATATGTTTTCCGTATCGAAATAAATACCTTAAATCATTGAAATCGCTTTTAGTGTAAACTTCTCTTAAAGGATTCATTTCAGGATCATAATCCTGATTAAGATTGAATAAATAATTGTCACTTTTATATTCAGTCTCGGGCGAAGTCATTACTGCATAAAGCTCTTCATAGGTAAAATTATCTTTTAATAAAATTTCTGCAGCTTTAATAAAAACAGAATTGTATTTGTGAAGCTGAATTAATCTATGTTCAAACGCATACTCAATGTAGAGCTTATAGTATGTTGAAAAAAAAGTAATAAGCTTACCGGTTTTTTCTCCGAATGTATTTACTGCAAATTCCGGGTTCACATAGCTGCTGCCGTAATTATCGGGATGTAAATCAGAATACAAATCTTTATTTATTTCGTAAAGCTCTTCAAAACTTTTACCGGTAAAATATTTATCATCTTTAATATCTTCTTCAAGCTTTGCAATTTTTATTATCCAATTACTCAGGGTATTCACATAAGATTCAAATTCGTTTTTCCTCTGCGAAGTTCTTGAACTTAACTCAGAAATTTTATTGATAGATTCAAGATAGTGCCCCTTTATCTCTTCAGTTTTTTTTGTGTATTCTTGTTTGTAATCGGACATATTTATTCTCTTTTTGTTTACCGTATTAGAATGAGTTTTGTTTCAGTATTATTCTATAGGATTTGCAAATGCTTTACCTCTCATTGTGTGTCTTTTCTGAGAAGATAAAATTAATTTTCTTAATCTAATATTTTCAGGTGTAACCTCGATTATCTCATCGTCTTTTATAAACTCAATCGCTTTTTCGAGTGACATTGGAATTACAGGAGTAAGTATCATACTTTCATCTTTTCCGGATGCTCTCATGTTTGAAAGCTTCTTTCCTTTTGTTGCATTCACATCTAAGTCGTTATCTCTGTTATGTTCACCGACAATCATACCTTCGTAAACCTGCGCATTCGGAATTACGAATAATGTTCCGCGCGGTTCAAGATTGTACAATGAATATGAAAGCGCAACACCGTCTCTATCTGAAACAAGCGAGCCTGTTAATCTTGTCTGGAAATCACCTCTGTATTCTTCGTACCCTTGCAGATATGAATTCATTAATCCAGTTCCTTTTGTATCGGTAAGGAATTCATTTCTGTAACCGATAAGTGAACGTGAAGGAATGGAGAATTCTATTCTAACTCTGCCTGTTCCGTGATTAACTAAGTTAATCATTCTACCTTTTTTGCGTGAAAGCTTTTCGGAAACTATACCGATAAATTCTTCATCACAGTCGATGAATAAATGTTCAATAGGCTCAAGAGTTTTGCCGTCCTGCTTTCTGAAAATAACCTGAGGTCTACCAACGCTAAGCTCGTATCCTTCTCTTCTCATAGTTTCGATTAATATCACCATCTGAAACTCGCCTCTTCCTTTTACAATAAAGCTTTCGCCGTCTTCGGAGTCTTCAACTTTCAATGCAACGTTTCTTAATGTTTCTTTATGAAGTCTTTCTTTGATTTTATTACCCTGAACAATTTTTCCTTCTCTGCCTGAGAGCGGTGAAGTGTTCAATGAAAATTTCATCGAGATTGTCGGTTCATCGATTGCAATTCTTTTCAATGCCTTCGGACTTTCTTTCGTACAAATCGTATCGCCGATATGAACATCTTCGATACCTGCGATGATAATAATATCACCCGGATCAGCCTGAGTTATGTCGCCGTACTTCACGCCTTCATAAGCCTGTATCTTTGTGACTCTTAAGTTCTTTGCTTCACCTGCTTCGTTAAGGCAAACCATTTCCTGATTTCCCTTTACTGTTCCGTTAACAACTTTACCAATAGCAAGTCTGCCAAGGAATTCTGAATAACTTAAATCAGCAACTAAAAGCTGGAATGGTTCTGCTTCATCATACATTGGTCCCGGAATTTCAGCCATGATTGTCTCAAATAATGGAGCTAAGTCTGTACCAGGTGTTTCCAAAGTTCTTTGAGCAATACCTTCTCTACCGATAGCATAAAGAACAGGGAATTCAATCTGTTCTTCAGTTGCATCAAGGTCAATGAATAGGTCGTATACTTCGTTCAATACTTCCTGCGGACGGGCATCTTTTCTATCGATTTTATTTACAACAACTATAATTTTTAATCCGCCTTCAAGAGCTTTTTTCAATACGAATCTTGTCTGAGGTAACGGTCCCTCAGATGAATCGACTAAAAGCACTACGCCGTCAACCATCATAAGTGCTCTTTCAACTTCGCCGCCGAAATCTGCGTGACCCGGAGTATCAAGAATATTTATTTTAGTATCTCCCCATTTTACTGAGCAGTTTTTTGCAGAGATAGTAATACCTCTTTCTCTTTCAAGGTCCATATTATCCATCAATCTGTCTTCAACTTCCTGATTTTCTCTGAACATACCGCTTTGTCTGAACATATGGTCAACAAGCGTGGTCTTTCCGTGATCAACGTGAGCTATAATAGCTATATTTCTAAGGTTTTTGTTTTGTGTTAAGTTTTTCATTAAATGAATTTATTTATATAAAAGTCTGATTGTTGTTCGCAAGATGCTCCCTGAATTTCCAACTTTACCAACGGGGGTTTAAAAGCGGTAATATTTGCAACGGGGAAAAAATGGATATTTAAGATACCAATTATAACGGAGAACATAAATGTAATTCCTTCCCCTTTTCAGTGCAAATTAAGAGGGTTTGTGATTCTGATTTTGGGAACACAGATGCCTATAATTTTTATGATGACACAGATGGAAAAAATAATAGTAAACAAAAAGAATTGGAATTTTCAACTAACAAAACAATATTATTATCTGTGAAATCATATCAATCATAAAAATCTGTGTTCCAAAATTACAAAAATCTGTGTTCAGAAATCATAACAATTTGAGAGCTTTTTGCAACTTTTACCTATGAAATCCGTTCATATAAAATGAAAGTCTCGCACTAAAATATCCTGCTGTTTGACTTTACTGTAAAAAATTTATATTTTTGTAAACCATGAAAATCTAAATCACGGAGATATAACTTTTCAAAAATGATAAAATACAATTTACATATTATCTCAGCATTTAAAGATGTCGCCCCACAAGCAGGCGATAGAATGCATAGTCCGTGGTTTAAGAGGAGGAATTTAGGAAACTAAATTCAGAACATACCCAACAAGTTTAAACCGCGGCATTTGCAAAAAGTGACCGCGGTTTTTTTTTACCCTCCGCGGCACAACAAGACAAAATACGATTTCTAACTATATTTTATAACAGTAGTTTAAATACATAAGTTTTATGGAAAACCTGAAAAGACTTTTCGGAATTCTTGGAAAATGGAAGGGATATTATATTATCTCAGGGGTGCTTCTTATCGTTTCAACACTTATAAGAATGCTCGAGCCTAAAGTTTTGCAGATAACAGTCGATAAGCTCGTCTTACTTTTGCAGGGCGCAAACGGAAATATAAAGGTCTCGGGAGATTCAATTTCAAAATATTTATTTGATTTGCTTCCTCCGATGACTGGCAACAATGTTGTAAACGTTCTGATGACCATTGCCGGAATATTTTTAATTCTTTCTTTTTTCCGTGCAGGCTTCTGGTTTATATCAAGCACTATAACAGCTTCATCAACAGAGAATGCTATTAAAGAATTAAAAGATAAACTGTTCACACACATTCAGTTTCTGCCAATGACTTATCATTCGCAGATTTCAACGGGACAGCTTATCCAGCGCTGTACCGGCGACGTAGAAACAATCAGAAAATTTGCATCGATGCAGGTTGTTGAAGCGCTGAGAATGGCAGTATTATTTATCGGAGCATTTGTAATGATGCTTTATATCAATGTTCCTTTTGCATTCATAACAATTGCGCTTTGTCCTCTGATAATTATCGGAGCAATTTTCTTCTTCAAAAAAGAAATGTTCATCTGGGATGAACATGAAAAAAGACAGGACAAGCTGGCAGTTACTGTGCAGGAAAATTTATCGGGCATCAGAGTAGTAAAGGCTTTTGCTAAGGAGAAATTTGAGATTGATAAATTCACCGAGCAGAACGAAGAAAAAAGACAGTGGGGCTTTAAGCTGCTTAAGCTTCATTCTTACTTCTGGCCTTACTCGGATATTGTAATGTACACTCAGCTTGCAATATGTATTTTCATGGGAGGATATTATACTCTCAACGGAATAATTTCAGTCGGTGAGCTTACAGCTTTCTACACTTATTCGATGTTCGTTATCTGGCCTTTGAGAAGACTCGGTCAGCTTGTAAGTGAAATGGGAATGACATCAGTAGCAATTGATAGAATTTATTCTATACTCGGAAGCATACGTGAAGAAGATAATGGTGAAATAAAAGAGACTGAAAAATTAAAGGGTGAGATAGTTTTTGAGAACGTTACTTTTAACTATGAAAATCATGAGAAGAATGCGCTTGAAAATATTTCATTCACTGTAAAATCCGGTGAGAAGATTGCTTTACTTGGTCCTACTGGAGCAGGTAAGTCAACGATAATCTCACTGCTTGTAAGATTCTTTGATATTCAGAAAGGAAAAATTCTTTTAGACGGCAAAGATATAAAAAGCTATACAAAGGAATTACTGAGAAAAAGAATCGGGGTAGTGTTGCAAAAGCCGTTCTTATTCTCAACTTCGATAAAAGAGAACATTGCTTACGGAAACAGAGATGCAGAGACAGAGGATATAATTGACTCTGCAAAAACTGCAAGCATACATGAAATTATCAACGATATTTTTCCGGATGCTTATAAAACTGTCATAGGAGAAAAAGGAATAAATCTCTCCGGCGGGCAGAAGCAGCGGGTTACGATTGCAAGAACATTGCTTACAAATCCTGATATTCTTGTGCTTGATGATTCAACTTCAGCAGTTGATACCGAAACTGAATACGAAATACGTCATGCACTCGATAAAAAGATGAAGAACAAAACAACGTTCGTTATCACTCACAGGATAAATGCAGCAATGGATTGCGACAAGATAATTGTCTTAAACAAAGGACATATTGTTGAGATGGGAAACCACGAAGAGCTTATAAAAAATAACGGTTTCTATAAAAAGATACATGATATACAAATTACGCTTGAAGAAGATATTACGGATGAAATAGAATCGATAAAAGAAGATGGTACAAATAGAAATAATAACGATGAAGATGGGTTTACAGAAAGACACGAAAAATTAAAACCTGAATTGGTGTAATCTAAGTAGAGACGCAAAATTTTGCGTCTCTACAAATAAAGATGTGTTTAGCATTATTAATTATTAATTACTAATTATTAATTAGAGGAAATGAGCAAACTAAAAGAGGTACGTTTTGAAAAAAAGGAATCAATATTTCCTTTTTTATTCAGGATGCTAAAATACAGCATGCGCTACAGGAAGAATCTGTATTTGTTTATTTTCTTCGTGATGTTAGTTGCAGGCATCGAGGCTCTTTTTCCTATAGTATGGATGAAATTCCTTGACCAGGTTATAGTACCGGGAGTTGAAAGTAAAAGCGACGGTAACCCGTTCGATAACTCGGGACTGCTTAAATTTTTTGGGATATATATGCTTTTAGCATTACTGCTGGCTTCCTTTGTTCATTTATTTATAAAGAACTGCGGGAAGATACAGGAAAATGTTATGTTCGATATAAGACAGGATATATTCAGAAAATTTCAGGAGCTTTCATTTTCGTACTATGATAAATCTGCCGTAGGTTGGCTGATGACGAGAATTACCTCCGATACTATAAAAGTTACGGAGTTAATCTCGTGGAACTTCATCGAAGTAGTATGGGGTACGTTCATGATAATTTTCTGTCTGACTGCAATGTTTATTTATAACTGGCAGCTTGCACTGATAGTAGCAGTTACAATACCTATTCTGGTGCTTGTCTCTACTAAAATCAGAGAATTGATTTTGAAGTACTCGAGAGAATCGAGAATGTATAACTCGATTATCACTGCCGCCTACAACGAGCATATCAACGGAGTTGAAGTAAATAAATCGCTGGTGCAGGAAGAAAGAGCGAGCAGGGAATTTGAAAAAATTTCAGAACAAATGAAAGTTGCTTCATACAAATCTGCTTACTACAATGCAATGTTTCTGCCATTGGTAATATTTATCGGTTCGATAGCAGCTGCGCTGATAATTTACTATGGCGGCTTCATGGTACTCACGCCTGAGTCAGGTGTAACGGTTGGTATTCTTGCGGCATTCTTCGGATATGCAACATTGATATATGAACCTATTACAGATTTGTCCCGCTTCTATTCGCAGGCGCAGGCATGTATGTCTGCAGGTGAAAGAATTTTCACTCTGCTTGATACAGAGCCGGAAATACTTGATAAAGAGTACGCAAAAGAATTCGAAAGAATAAACGGAGAGATTGAATTCGAGAACGTTACTTTCTACTATGAAAAAGATAAGCCGGTACTTGAAGGCATTGATTTGAAAATCAAAGCCGGGCAGTCAGTCGCTTTAGTCGGTGAAACAGGCGGCGGGAAATCTACATTCATAAATCTGATTTGCAGATTCTACGAGCCAAAAGGCGGCAAGATAAAAATTGACGGAATAGATTATATGGATATGACAGTTGAAAGTTTAAGAAGTCAGCTTGGAGTAGTATTGCAGACTCCGCATTTATTCTCCGGAACGATTCGCGAGAATATTCAATACGGCAGAGAACTTGCAAGTGAAGCAGAGATAATTGAAGCATTGCGGTTAGCAGGCGGAGAGGAATTTGCAGATAAGCTTGATAAAGATGTAGGTGAAGCAGGTGAAAATTTATCGCTCGGTGAAAAGCAGTTGATATCTTTTGCAAGGGCAATTCTTGCCAATCCAAGAATATTTATTATGGATGAAGCAACGTCATCGGTTGATACTTTAACTGAAGCAAAAATACAGAATGGTATTCACGGAATTATGGAGGGAAGAACTTCGCTTATCATTGCGCACAGGCTTTCGACTATTAAAAATTGCGATAGAATTCTTGTGGTGAAAAAAGGTAAGATAGTGGAAGACGGAACACACAGAGAACTTATGAAGAAGAAAGGATATTATTACCAGCTTTATACAAAGCAATTGCGTGATGAAAAGGAAAAAGAATTCGAGATGCTGGAACAACAATAATTAATTCGCGCCCTTATTCTCCGTCCCAAACTCCTGTTTGGGACGGAAATATTGTGTGAAACTCTGTTTCACATTCAGAAGCGAAACGGAGTTTCGCACACTATTAAATTCCCAAACAGAGTTTGGGAATTAGAACAAGATCTTTTTATAAACTTAAACAAAAAGCTTATGCTGGAAAACTACAAAGAAAGAAATTACAACGAGTATCCTGAGACGGTGGCTAAGTTCTATGATATTGTTTATGAAAAAGTCCGTGATGCTATTGATAAAAAATTCTATATGGATAGAATTCTATCCGCTGATGGTCCTGTGCTTGAAGTCGGTGTAGGAACGGGAAGATTATTTCTTGAATCACTCAATAAAGGCGCGGATATTTATGGAATAGATATCAGCGATAATATGTTGAATGTATTAAAGGCAAAACTTGAAGAGCATGAACAATACAGAGTATCACGGGCAGATATGAGAGATTTTGATCTGGATAAAAAATTCAAATTAATTATTTCTCCCTTCAGAGTGTTCTCACATATGTACACTATTGAAGACCAGCTTGCTGCTTTGAAGTGTATAAAGAACCATTTAGATGATGACGGTATTTTTATTTTTGATTTGTTCGTTCCGAATCCTATGATGATTTCTAAGGACATGGATAACATGCTTGATTTCGACGGGGAATATGAGCCGGGCAAAAAACTGCAGAGAGTTGTTGGTATAAAAACCGATTATATAAATCAGACAAATCAGATTTCCATTCAGTTAAAATGGGAAGATGATAACGGATATAATGTGGTCGACAATAAATTTGATATGAGATACTACTTCCGCTATGAACTTGAGCATTTAATAAAAGAAAGCGGAATGAAAATAAAAAATATGTACGGAGACTATAACTACTCTCCGCTATCAAATAAATCAAATGATTTCGTGACAGAGTGCACGAAGTGAATCTGATTTAATTTTAAAAACTTAATTCATTGAATGAATTTAAAAAAACTTGGTTACAATTCTTTTTTTGAAGCTTACTTTAATGAGTATGCTTCAGAGGGACAAATTCCCGGAAGAATAGCTATACAAAATTTATCTAACTTTACGGTCTATACGGAGCTTGGCGAGCTTCTCGGAGAAGTTTCGGGCAAGTTCCGTTTTGAAACTGAAAGCGGTAAGGCCGATGTAAACGGCTATCCTGCAGTCGGCGACTGGGTTCTGCTCCGTCCTTTCCCCAATGAAGGCAAAGCAATAATTGATAAAATTCTCCCGCGTAAGAATAAATTTTCGCGTAAAGAAGCCGGTGAAAAAACTGTTGAGCAAATTGTAGCAGCAAACATAGATATTGTGTTCATTGTTAACGCCTTGAATCACGATTTTAATTTAAGGAGACTTGAGCGTTATCTTACTACTGTAATGGATAATGAAATCAGACCTGTGATTATTTTAAGCAAAGCTGATTTAGCCCATGACCTTAATGCAAAAATAGAAGAAGTAAGAGAAGTTGTAGGTGTAATTCCCATTCAGGCAATCAGCGTAAAAGAAAATTTCGGACTGGAAGAGCTTGAACAATATTTTGTTAACAACAATACTGTGGCAGTGCTTGGGTCATCAGGTGTAGGGAAATCTACTCTGATAAACACGCTTGCAGGAGAAGAAAAGTTTTTCGTTCAGGAAGTGAGTGACTTCTCTAATAAGGGAAAGCACACTACTACTCACAGGGAAATGATAATTCTTGCAAACGGAGGATTGATTATCGATACTCCGGGAATGCGGGAGCTTCAGTTGTGGGATGGCGGTGAAGGTGTTGCAGAAACATTCGATGATTTAGAGGAGTTATCTCTCCAGTGTAAATTCACTGACTGTCTTCATGCAGATGAACCGGGATGCGCTATTCGTGCAGCAATTAATAAAGGAGAAATAGATGAGACAAGATTGAAAAGCTATCTAAAGCTTATGCGTGAAGTGAAGTATATTGAGTCAAAGCAGAATGTGAAAACAGCAATTGAAAATAAAAAGCACTGGAAGCAGGTGCATAAATCGCTAAAGGATTTTGATAAGAAAAATAAAGGTAAACGCGGTTAATAAAAGATTAGTGTACAGTCTCCATCTTTATCATCTGGTCTAATTTTCTTTTAAGTTCTACATATTCCTGCAGGCGTTCTTTATCTTTTTTGATTTCATCAAGCTCGCGTTCGATTTGCTTGATCTTAAATTTTCGTATTACACCCATAGCCTTCTCCATAAAATTTATTTTCATATTGGAGTTTCTGGCTATCAAACTGTTCTTATCCGCTTTTACTAAAGGACTTATCTCATCTCTCTCCAACACTGCATGAGTAATTATATACTGCACTTCTTCGTCTTCAATATCATTCAAGGCTTTTGAAGCATCTATTTTTCCTTCCTGAATATATTCATCTAAAAAATAGTGCACTGCCTTCATTACCTGCTGCGCAGTAATGAAATCAGTTTCAAGATTTGACTCGAGATAACTTATAACGTCATCACCGCCTCTTACAAAAATTTCGATAAGTTCAAGCTCTTCCTGCGGAATCCTTTTTCTCTCAACATCGTTTTTTATTTTTGCTCTTTCAGGAAGTACAATGGATGATTGTGGAAAGAACGGCTTCTTATCGTTCTTTAAAAATTTATTCAGCTCGACTTGCAAATCACTTTCGCGGAGCTCATACAACCCAGCAATCTCCTTTAAATATAAAGAACGTTTAATTGCATCAGGAATTTTCCCTATGTAAGTAATAATTTCTTTAATGAAATCTGTCTTCTGAGCAATTGTATTCAGCTTATTCTCTTTTGTATAAAGCTCGCCTATGAAATTTATAATTGATTTCTTTTCGAAGATAACATTCTTAAACTCTTCAATTCCTTTTTTAGTAATAAAGCTGTCCGGATCATCGCCTTCGGGAAGAGTAACTATGTCAACATCAAGTCCGCCTTCGAGAATCAATTCAATCCCTCTCTTGGCTGCTTTTATACCTGCAGCATCAGCATCAAATAAAAATATTATATTCTTAGTGTAGCGGGAAATTAACTTCACCTGCTCTTCCGTCATTGCAGTACCGCTTGTTGCAACAACGTTTTCCACTCCTGCCTGGAAGAGTGAAATCATATCCATGTAGCCTTCAACAAAGAGTGCATAGTTGTTTGCTATGATGCTGTCCTTTGCAAAATTTAATCCATAAAGTACTTTGCTCTTGCTGTATACTTTTGTCTCAGGTGAGTTAAGATATTTAGCCGTTTTATCGTCTTCAAATAATTGCCGACCGCCGAAGGCAACGACTTTTCCTGACTCGTTAAAAATCGGAAACATAAGTCTTCCTCTGAATCTATCATAATATGATGCCGGCGCATTATCATCATCAGTATCTCTTTTTTTAATGAGACCTGCAGATTCAAGCTCTTCATTTGTGAACAAGTCTTCCTCACGGAAATGACTCATTATTCCGTCCCATCTGTTATATGCATAACCAATACCAAAACGGGTAAGAGTCCCGGGTTTAAGCTTTCTTTTCTTTATATAATCATGCACAACTTTGCCTTCGTTGCCGCTCACGTCTTTTAGAGCATTTACATAAAATCTTGCTGCCTGAACGTTTATATCGTACAGCTTTGCATATTCATCATAGTTAGCGATTTCTTTTTTATTGTATTGTATATCAATGCCTGCGCGCGATGCAAGTTTTTGTGCAGCTTCGAAGAAAGAAATTTTTTCAAAATCCTGAATGAAGCGGAACATGTTTCCGCTGGCTCCGCAGGAAAAGCAGTGATACACTTTTTTTTCCTGAGAGATATTCATCGACGGATTTTTATCGGGATGGAAAGGACAAAGCGCAAGAAAATTCTTCCCGCGTCGTTTTACGTTTATATAGGTTGAAATTACATCTACTATATCATTAGCATTATTAATTTCGTCAATCTTTTCCGAAGGTATTCGCATATACTAATTTAATATTTCTGCAAAATAATTTCCAATGGATAATATAGGCAGTGCATTTATTGAAATTATTTATTAGGGATTAAAAAGGTAAGGACATAATTCCGGCGAGAGAATTATGTCCTTGGCAGATGCTTAAGCAAAGGCGGGATACAAAAAATTTATTTGGTTATTTTACCAGAACCATAGATTTTGTGATTGTAGTACCGTTAGTCAGCAATCTATAGAAGTAAACTCCGCTGTTTAAATTCGCGCCATCAAATTTCAACTGATAACTTCCGGCTTCTTTTACTCCATTAAATAAATTCTGAACTTCCTTTCCGGAAATATCATAAACCTTCAAAGAAATGAATCCGGATTTTGAGATATCGAATTTAATTGTCGTCTCGGGATTGAAGGGATTCGGATAGTTCTGATATAAATTTATTGAAGAAGGAACTTCAGTGCTGATTTGAGTAACAGAGACGATGTTATCTTTTTTATAGATGACTCCGTCATAGCCTACTGCAAATCCTTTAGAATTTATATTTGTTATGGAAATTAATGGAGATGTTGTAGGGATAGTTTCTTCGCTCCATGTTAAACCACCGTTCGATGTTTTTATAATTTTTCCAGAATTTTCATAACCTCCGTCTGAGTTTACGGAGCCGCACCCATAAACTACATTTTCATTCACAACTGTTATTTTGTTTATTAACCATCCTAAAGTATCATTCAGAACATAATTCCAAGTGTTTCCTCCGTCAGTAGTTTTTGCGATAAACCGGTTTTTAGGGAGTGAAAATGATGTAGGTCCGCCGCTTGCGAATCCCGTGTTGGGATTAACAAACATTATGGAGTAAACTAAATTATATCCATTAGCAGAATTTGTAAAAACTGATGTCCAGTTCACTCCGCTGTTGGTAGTTTTATAAATTTCATTTCCTGCGCTTACAAACCCTGTTGTGGAGTTAATAAAATTCTGTGATACTAATGCTATTAAAAATGGATTCGGAATCTCTGCCCAGTTAGTTCCGGCATTAGTGGTTCTGAATATTTTGTTAGGTCCGCCATACAAATACAAACCGCCGGACATAAATCCTGTCTGAGAATTGAGAAACTCTATACTTTTTAACCAGATGTTCATATAATCAGGGCCATCTGCAAACCAGTTATTACCTCCGTCAGTTGTTTTGAATATTCTGGTATAAAACGAATCAGTAGTATTTTGAGTCGCGAAATGGTTTCCGAAAATATATCCAGTTAACTGGTCCTTGAAATAGACAGTTCTCATCTGCAAGGTGGTATCTGATGAAACGGCAATGCGATTCCATTGGATTCCTCCATTTATAGATTTTAATACTACGCCTGAATAGCCTACAGTGAATCCGGTGTTGTCATTCAGAAAGTAAGTACTTCTTAATGCTGAATTGACACCTGAATTTACCTGATACCATCCCGTCTGGGAGAAGCACAGATTTGTGAAAAGAAAAATAATGAGAATAGCACGGATGCTTTTCATTTCAATTTTATTTAGGTTAATAAATAAGAGACTAAAGAATAAAACTAAAATGTAGAGTTATTGCGTATATTGATTCGGTTTTATAAAGTAGAGTGTGGTGTTATAGAATTTTGTTTTATGTAGAAATGTATATGGGCGTATTAGATTTTCATTAACTTACTTAAAATTTGCAAGTATTTAAAAGGTAAAATTCTTCCCCCATTCAAAACAGGAACATTTTTGAAGCTGAATTGTTTTCAATTAAAAATTATATGCTCTTTTGTATATAATTGAAATTCTTATAAACTATTATTAAGTTAATGTCAGGATGTTTAGCGAATGTTATTAATTTTTTATAGTTCCTTAATATTACTTTTGTATGGTTGTAAAACTCTCAATTTGTTTCTATGAAGAAAAAAATTTTGTTTATCTGCGGGTCGATGAATCAGACAACTATGATGTACAAGGTTTCTCAACAGCTGCCTGAGTACGACCACTATTTTACACCTTATTACGGTGACGGATTTTTAAAACTTCTTTTAAAAGCCGGCTTAATTGAATACACAGTTTTAGGCGGCAAGTTCAGACGAAACACAGAAAAATTCCTTTCCGAAAGAAATTTAAAAATGGATTATGAAGGTGTACAAAATGATTACGATTATGTATTCACTTGCAGCGACCTTTACATTCCTAAAAATATTAAAAAGAAAAAAATTATTCTGGTTCAGGAAGGTATGACCGACCCGGAAAAACTTAACTACTATATAGTAAGATATCTCGGATTACCCCGTTATCTTGGAGCAACTTCTTTGACAGGACTTTCGCATGCTTATACTTTATTCTGTGTTGCATCGGAAGGATATAAAGATTTTTTTATAAAAAAAGGATGCAATCCCGATAAAATAATTGCCACAGGAATTCCGAATTTTGATAACTGTAAACAAAGCCTCGACAATAATTTTCCGTATAAAAATTATGTATTAGTATGTACTTCAGATGCGCGTGAAACAATCAGCTATGAAAACAGAAAGAAAACAATTTTGGAAGCGGTGAAAATTGCCAATGGCAGACCTATGATTTTCAAGCTTCATCCCAATGAAAAAGTCGAGCGCGCCACGAGGGAAATAAATAAATATGCTCCCGGTGCATTGGTTTACGATTCCGGCAATACAAACGAAATGATTGCAAACTGCGATATACTTATTACAAGATACTCAACTGTTGTATATGTAGGACTTGCACTTGGAAAAGAATGTTACTCGTATTTTGATATAAATATGCTGAAACGTTTAACCCCTATGCAGAACGGCGGTAATTCTCACAGAAATATTGCAGATGCATTTCGCAAAAGAGTTGTTCAAGAGCAGCACGGTGATTTCGTTCCGGATTATATCGATTCTTTCGAAACAGCTAAAACCATGTGAAGTATTTAAACTATGTTTTTACTTGTTTTATTACCCTTCTCACAATATATATCAATTTACTTTGGATTTCTAATCTCATTAGAATTTATTAGTTTTGAACCTTAATATGTTTATTATTTTAGAGACTTTTTAATTGGATTCCGACGGTAGTTTAAATATAGTAGTTGTAGTACAGGCGCGAACCGGCTCATCACGTTTGCCAAACAAAGTAATGCTTCCGCTCGCCGGCGAACCTCTCCTTGTCAGAATGATGGAGAGAGTAATGGCTTCCAAAACCCCTACAAAATTTGTTGTTGCAACTTCTACAGAAGAGGAAGATGATGAAGTAGAAGAGCTTTGTGAGGATTATAATTATACTTGCTTCAGAGGCAGTCTGGATAACCTTCTTGAGAGACATTATCTTGCCGGGCTTGAATATAAAGCAGATGTAGTTGTAAAAATCCCATCCGATTGCCCGTTAATTGATCCTAAGATAATTGATAAAGTAATCAATTTTTATATTCGCAATAAGGATAAATACGATTTTGTAAGCAATCTCCATCCGCCTACATATCCTGACGGAAATGATGTTGAGGTTATCCCTATGCCTGTATTGAAAATTACCTGTGAAAATGCTCTGATGAATATGGAGCTTGAACATACCACTCCTTACATTTGGGAACGTCCCGATGAATTCAGAATAGGCAATGTAGTCTGGGAAACGGGACTGGACTATTCTATGACATACCGATTTACAATAGACTATAGAGAAGATTATGAATTTATTAAGGCAGTATATGATGAATTATATGAAGATAATCCTCAGTTCAGTCTTGATGACATTTTAAAACTTCTTGAAGAAAAACCGAAGATAAAAAAACTCAACGAAAAATATATCGGTGTAAACTGGTACAGAGATCATCTCGATGACTTAAAAACCATTTCACCTGACGATACGCGTCATACAGAATTTTAACAGTTTAAAATAAATGGATATAAATAAGCTTAACGAATTAAAACAACGGGCTTTCAATGTCCGTGAACATATCATAAGAATGTCAACAGACGGCGGATGCTTCATAGGGGCATCGCTTTCATGCGCAGACCTGATTGTGTATTTATATGATTCATATCTTAATGTTACCAAAGATACTTTAAAAGATCCGAACAGAGATTACTTCTTTTTATCAAAAGGTCATGATGTTCCTGCTTTATACGGAACGTTTGCTGAAATAGGATGGATTGAAAAAGACAGACTGAAAAATCATCTTAAGCCAAACGATTTTATTTACTGGCATCCGAACAGAAATATTCCCGGAATAGAATTTCACTCGGGGTCACTCGGACATTTATTAAGTGTTGCCATAGGTGTTGCGCTTGATTGCAAGATGAGAAAGCAAACAAACAAAGTTGTAGTGGTTCTCGGAGACGGCGAACTTAATGAAGGAACAATATGGGAAGGCGCTTTAGTTGCTGCTGCAAAGAAACTTGATAACTTAGTGGCAGTTGTAGATAGAAATCAGTTCCAGGCGAATATCAGAACAGAAGAACTGATACCGCTGGAATCTATTGAAAAGAAATTTGAAGCATTCGGATGGACTGCCCACAGAGTTGGCGGACATGATTTTGAAGCAATGGATAATACTTTCAGATCTGTAAAGCTTGACGAAGGAAAACCAAATGTTGTTATAGCTGATACAGTAAGAGGCAAAGGACTTCCAAGCATTGAAGCAAGAGCAGACAGATGGTTTGTAAACTTTAAGCATGATGAAATTGATATGCTTTTAAAAGAGTTACATGGGGAAGAGGCAGCAAAGCTGACTTCCGAAACCATTGTAGCAAGATAATACCAACAGAATAATTTGATTCAAAACCCCCTAAATATTGAAACCGATGATGGTGCAGCCACCATTGAAAAAATCTATGCTTTAAATAAATCAGCATGGGATTTAAAAAACAGCGACGTACGCCTTGCAATGGATTACGCTCAAAAAGCTGTGCGTTTGGCATTGGGTTTAAAATCCGATGATGATATTTATTCTTCGATTACGAATAACACAATTTCTCCCATAGAGAACAAAAAACTTCTCGGAGACTGCCTGCATATTTTATCCTGGCTGGAAGTGGAGTTTTCTAAGTTTGATAACGCCATTGTTTCTCTAAGTTATGCAAAAAAACTTTTTGAAGAGATTGATGATAAAGATTCACTGTGTAAAATTCATGTAATACTCGGAAGTGTATATGTTTTAAAAGGAGAATTTAAAACAGCAATACAATACAATCTTGAAGGATTAAAAATTGCTGAAGATGATAACAATAAAGAAAATGCCACCATTCTTTTAAGTAATGCAGGACTGACATACTGGAATCTCGGAGATAATAAAAAGGCATTCGAATTTATTTCGAAGAGTCTCAAAAATAAACGAGAGAAAGGTGATAAGCTCGATATTGCAAAATCTCTTAATAATATCGGATTAGTTTATAATGCGATGGGAGATTATTATAAAGCGCTTGAGGCATACAATGAAGCATATAGCATTGTTGAAGAGCTTGATGAAAAAAAAGGAGTAGGTATTCTTTATATGAATATCGGTTTGATTTACGAAAGACTTGGTGAAACCGATAAAGCAGAAAATTTTCTTTACAAAGCTCTTGAATCTTATAAAGCAGTTGATTACAAAAAAGGAATCGGTGAGTGTCTTGTTAATTTAGCTCTTGTAACGCGTGTTGCCGGCAGAACAGAAACTGCATTAAGGTATGCATACGAAAGTTTTGAAGTCGCAACAGCTATTGGTGATAAGAAAGTAATTGCATTTACTTTTCAGGAGATAATGAATGTCTTCAAGGATAAAAAAGACTATAAAAAAGCATTAGACTTTGCGCTGAAATGTTATGACTTAAGAAAAGAAATTGAACACAAGGCAGGAGTAATGGGTATCTGCGGAGATATAGGTGAGTTATTAACTGAGATGAATGATATTGAAAAAGCTCTGAAATTTTTAAATGAAGGCATTACTTTAGGTAAAGAAGTCGGCTCAAAAGCAGAACTCTTAAACCTTTATCAAAATGCTTCTAAGTGTTATGAACTGACAGGCAATTTCAAAGAAGCTGTGGAGTTTTTAAAAAAACACATCGAGCTAAGAGATATTGTTTTCAGCGAGGAAACGAATAAAAGAATTCAAAATGTACAGACGCAGTTTGAAGTTGTGCAGGCTCAAAGGGAATCGGAGATATACAAACTTAAAAATATTGACTTAGCCGAAGCAAATAAAAAGCTTGAAGATATGAATCAGGAGAAGAACGAATTTTTAAATTTAGTCTCTCATGATTTAAAAAATCCGCTAAATTCTATTTACGGATTTTCTAATCTTCTTGTAGAAGATATTAATACTTTATCGAGAGAAGAGATTTCAGATTTTGCATCTAATATAAATATCAGTTCAATGGCTATGCTTGACCTTGTGAATGAAATTCTGAATTCTGAAATGATGGACTCCGGCAGATACGAACTGAACAACGAACTGATTGATTTAAACGTACTGATAAACTCTCTTATCAGTATGAATAAATTTCAGTTAAGACAAAAAGAGATAAAAATTGTTTTTAATGATAAGATTATTTCACATGTGTTCAACGATTCAAATGTCATTAAGCAGATTATAAGTAACCTGCTTTCAAACGCAATAAAGTTTTCACCGGAAGGCAAGAATATTATTATAACGGTTGCTCATAACAAATCCGATTCTTCTACATGGATTGGAATTCAGGATGAAGGTCCGGGATTGACTGAAGAAGACAGGAAAAAATTATTTACTAAGTTTGCAAGACTATCGGCCAGACCGACTGCAGGGGAATCCTCAACGGGACTGGGACTTTCAATCGTAAAAAAGCTTGCAGATATAATAGGCGCAAAAGTTGTATGCGAATCAGAACATGGCAAAGGCGCAAAGTTTATTTTACAAATACCAACAACACCCTTAAAAATTAAAAAATAATTATTAAAATTTATTAATGACTTACGAAGAAATACTTAAAAAATTAGTTGACGAAGACGAACGGTTTATAGTAATGACTGCAGAGAACAGGGCAGCAATAAGAAATCTTCCAAATCAAATTGGTGACAGATTTATAGATACAGGAATTACTGAGCAGACATTAGTCGGCTCAGCAGCAGGACTTGCGCTCAGAGGGAGAATTCCTGTAATACATGCGCTTGCAACATTTTTAACAATGAGAGCTTTTGAATTTATACGAACAGATGTAGGTATTGGAAATCTTCCCGTTAAAATTGTGGGCGGCTTTTCGGGATTTATGTCAGATGGCAACGGTGCAACACATCAGTCACTTGAAGACGTTTCTTTAATGAGAGGAATACCAAATGTAAATGTCTGGTGCCCTGCAGATGAAGAAGATATGCTGATTGGACTGGAGACAGTTTTAAAAAGCGAATCACCTTTTTATATTCGTTACAACAATACAAAGCCTTCAGTATCACACAATAAAAATTTTGAAATAGGAAAAGCTGAAGTTATTTCAGAAGGAAATGACGTGGCGATTTTGGTTTATGGATTTTTACTCGGAGAAGCAGTTAAAGCAAAAGAAATTCTTGAAGCACAGGGAAAATCGGTGAGACTTATAAATCTCAGAACAGTAAAACCCATCGATGAAGAAGTAATATTAAAAGCTGCTAAAGAATGTAAAATGATTCTTACCCTTGAAGATCATTTTTTAACGGGGGGATTGTATTCTATTATAGCTGAAATATTTTTGCGAAATCAAATCACTGCTAAAGTTGTTCCTGTGGCTATGGATAATAAGTGGTTCAAGCCTGTGATTGGTCAGGACTTGCTTGAGTACGAAGGATTTACAGGAAAACAAATTGCTGAAAAGATTTTAAAAAACTTATAAATAATTTTACATTAACTAAATATTCGATACTTATTTTTATTTTATTAACATGCCAAACAAAGTAGAATTTAACACGAGCTATCCCGATATATCCAAATCAAACGAAATTTTTTCACGCAGTGAAGGATTAATTCCTGCGCATACACAGACGCTTGCAAAAGGTCCCGGGCAATGGATAAAAGGCGTTGCGCCAAAATATCTTGTAAAAGGAAAAGGCTCACATGTATGGGATGCAGATGGCAATGAATATATAGATTACAACATGGGGATAGGTCCTATATCACTGGGATATTGCTACAACAAAGTTGATGAAGCGATTAAAAAGCAGCTTGAAGACGGTATTACATTTTCATTAATGCATCCGCTTGAAGTGGAAGTTGCAGAGCTTGTAAAATCTGTTGTGCCTAATACAGAATCAGTCCGTTACTCAAAAACAGGCTGCGATGTTACTACTGCTGCAGTTCGCTTAGCGAGAGCATTTACTGGAAGAGAAAAAGTTTTATGCTGCGGCTATCACGGCTGGCATGACTGGTATATTTCCGTTACCGATAGAAACAAAGGAATACCTGAAGCAGTGAAAGACTTAACTTACACAATAAGCTACAATGATATTCAGTCAGTAATAGATTCAATAGATAAAGATACAGCATGTGTAATACTTGAGCCGTTTGTATTTGAAGAAGAAAAGAATAATTTTTTACAGGAGTTAAGAAAAGTCTGTGATGAGTACGGAACGCTTTTAATCTTTGATGAAATGTGGACGGGATTCAGAATTGCAAAAGGCGGCGCACAGGAATATTTCAATGTGAAAGCTGACTTAGCCTGTTTCTCAAAAGCTGTCGCAAACGGAATGCCAATATCTATTCTGACAGGAAGAGCTGATGTGATGCAGTTACTCGAAAAAGATGTTTTCTTCTTTACAACATTCGGAGGTGAAGCGCTTTCACTTGCAGCAACAAAAGCGACACTTACTGAAATAGTTGAAAAAAATCTTCCCGAGGTTTTAGACAGACAAGGGAAAAAATTAAAAGACGGATATAATAAAATAGCATCAGAGCTTGGAATGAATTATACATCCTGCGCAGGATATAACTGCAGAACGATTATGACTTTCAACGGAGATGTATCAGAATGTAATCCGCTTGAAATGAAATCATTAGTCCAGCAGGAAATGATAAAGCGCGGAGTTTTATGGGGAGGATTTCATAATATGTGCCTATCACATACTGACGAAGACATTGAATATACTTTGAAAGCATATAAAGAAGTACTTCCGATTCTGAAAAAAGCAGTCGATGAAAAAAATGTTAAAAGCTATTTAAAAGGTGAACCTGTTGAGCCCGTATTCAGAAAAACAACGAACTTCAATATGAAACCAAAGAAGGCAAGCTAATCTATGAACGATTTGTTTTCATTAAACGAAAAAGTTGCAATTGTTACCGGAGCTCTTGGTCTCATAGGTAAAAACCATTGTTTTGCACTTGCAGAAGCAGGAGCAAATGTTATTGCATGTGACTTGAACGGAGAGATGTGCGAAGAGTTCGCAAAAAATTTACCGAATGATTCTATTGGAGTTGGAGTTGACATTACAAATCCCGACTCATTAAAAAATTTGCGTGATGAAGTATTAAATAAATTCGGAAAGATAGATGTGCTTGTGAACAACGCTGCGATAAACGATATGTTTGAAAATCCTTTGGCTGCGCTTGAACAATCGAAGTTTGAGAATTATCCGCTTGATATGTGGAAGAAATCTTTAGAGGTGAATGTTACAGGAATGTTTTTATGTTCGCAGATAATAGGAACTGAAATGGCTAAGAAAAAATACGGAAGCATTATTAATGTTGCATCAACCTACGGAATAGTTGCACCCGACCAGTCCTTATACAAAAACGAAGAAGGCGAGCAGACATTTTATAAATCACCTGCTTATCCCGCAACTAAAGGCTCAGTTATTTCCTTTACCAAATTTCTTGCAGCGTACTGGGGAAGCGCAGGCGTGAGAGTAAATACATTATCTCCGGGCGGAGTAGAAAATTCGCAGAATGAATTTTTCGTTAAAAATTATTCTAATAGAACTCCACTTGGAAGAATGGCGGCTCCGACAGATTACAAAGGTGCTGTTGTTTATCTTGCATCGGATGCATCTTCATACATGACAGGAGCAAATTTAGTTGTTGATGGCGGCTGGACTTGCTGGTAACAATTTAATAATGCAAAGTTAATGAAACATTATTTAATTTTTTGCAGTTTAAGTTATAGGTTATTTTAAACAAACAAAATATTATGGCAAAAGTTAAAATAGCAGAGAGATATATCGGAGACGGCGAAAAAGTTTTTGTTATCGCTGAGATAGGAATAAACCATAACGGCTCATTAGAAAATGCTTTGAGATTAATTGACGGAGCGAAATATGCAGGCTGCGATGCCGTGAAATTTCAAAAAAGAACTCCGGAACTTTGTGTCCCTAAAGACCAGTGGCTTATAGAACGCGAAACACCATGGGGAAGAATGACCTATATTGACTATCGCCACAGAGTTGAATTTTCAAACGATGAATATAAAATCATTGATACATACTGCAAAGAAAAAAATATTATGTGGCTGGCTTCATGCTGGGATGAACTCTCGGTAGATTTTATGGAACAGTTTAATCCGCCATTTTACAAAGCAGGTTCAGCTTCATTAACAGATATCAATTTACTCAAAAAGAAAAAATCTACAGGCAGACCATTAATGATTTCAACAGGTATGTCAACACTTGATGAGATAAAGAAAGCTGTTGATATAATCGGCACTGATAACTTAATGATTGCACACTCGACTTCTACCTATCCTTGTAAGCTTGAAGAGCTTAACATAAAAGTAATCACTACACTGAAAGAAATGTATCCTGAAGTTCCGATTGGATACTCAGGTCATGAAACAGGTCTTGCTCCGACGTGGGCTGCTGTATCATTAGGAGCTACATTTGTTGAAAGACACATTACATTAGATAGAGCAATGTGGGGAACTGACCAGGCAGCATCAGTTGAAGTTGTCGGCTTTCAACGACTTGTGGAAAATATACGGGATATAGAAGTTAGCTTAGGGGACGGAGTGAAAAAACTTTACGAATCCGAGCTTGCGCCGAGAAAAAAATTAAGAAGAGTTTCTTAAATTCTGAATTCTACATTAAATCAGCTCTTCCATTTTTTCTATGAACCAATCCTTACTCCAGAAGTTTGCATGTTCATCTTTCGCTTCTTTGTACACTGCATAATCTAACTTCTTATTGTTAATTTTAGATGCAGTAATTTTAGCTGCAAAATAAAGAGCAAGCTTAGCTCTGTTTGCAAGCATATCCGGAATATCTTTGTTTTCTGAAAGAAAATGTTTGAAGGAGTCAATCAGTGAATTTACGGATTCAAATGAGTTCGTTTCGTAATAGTTCATAAAGTAATACATTCTCACCCGCATTTTTATAACTACATCGCTTAGTTCAACTTTATTCAGAGTACTTAAAGATTTCTCATAGCTTTTATTGTAAAACTGTAGAATTGCTCTGCAGAAATTAATTGTATTTTCCTGTTCGTCAGGCGAGAGTTTTTTATAGTTTTCTTCGGCAAATTTTTCTGCGAAATCAAATTCTTTACACGTAATTGCCACTGTGAAAATATTTTCAAACTTGCTTGTATAAAAATAGCCGCCTTTCTCCAAAGGCATAATATTTAACTCAAGAAAAAATCTGTTCAGCTCAAACGCTTCACGTATATATTTTATGTCCTTAAAACGCAGTCCTCCGTTGATAGCATTTACCAATGCAGTCCATATATTGAATTTTTCAAGTCGGCTTAAATTTTTATGATATTCATATGTTAATTCCTTCAGATTAAAAAAATTTTCTTCGTTGCCATAATCAGTACGTGCAATATACATATAGTAAAAAAGCGCAAGGTACGGATAATGATTATATTTTTTTTCCTTAGCCTTGTTTAAAAAATTTTTTACATCAAAAGTTTTAAGGAACTCTTCAGTAACTTCGTAATCAGATTTAAAATTGAAAACTTCTTTTTCATAAGATATCTCGTTTACAGCCACAAATAACTCACGGTAGAAAAAATTAAACAAGCTATCTCCAAGCTCAATGGAATATTTCGAATAATTTTTCATCTTGGAAATTCTGTAAACATCTATCAGTTCTTTTACCAAATTCAGTTTCTCATAATAATCTATTTCAGCGTCTCTTTTGTTTTCAATTTTCTGCATCATTTCCAGAATATATTTTTCTGCGAGTTTGTATTTTTTTCTGATTTTTAATTCCGAAATAATATTAAGTTTGCTATGAAATTCATCCTTCTCAAAATGACTAACTGAAAAATACTTTTTTATAAGCTCGGTCAATTCAGACATCCTCGTACGCAGACTGGTTTCGCTGAAACTCTTTCCGGGATACAATTTTTTAAAGAGCTGCTCTCTATGAAGAGCTTTATCTTCGTATTCGGGGGCGTATTTTTTTATGAGATCAAATATAGTTACAATAACTTTGTTGGTATTGTGAAAGGGAGATTTTATGAAACTTTCAAATCTTTTTAATTCATCTTTATCTAATGTCTTTAAAAGCTCTATTGCAATATTGTTGTGCATATCTTTTGGGGTAAAATTATTAAAGGAGCTCTTCCATTTTTTCGATTATCCATTCTCTGTTTGAGTAAACTATTTTTATTTCTTTTGCTTCTTTGTAAACAGCATAGTCAAGTTTTTTATGGTTCATCTTTGCATTCAAAATTTTGGTTGAATATTTGACAGTGGCTTTTATCCCATCCGTTAAATATTCCGGAAGTTTTTTGTTTTCCGTTAGGAAGTGTTTAAAAGAGTCAATTAAAGATGCTGCGCTTTCAAAAGCATTGGTCTCATAATAGTTCATAAAATACAGCATTCTTACTCTCAGTTTTATTACGGAATCTGTTAACTGAATCTTGCTAAGAAGAGATAATGATTCTTCATACTTCCTTTTGTACAAAGCAAGAATTGATTTGCATAATATAAGATAATTATCACGGATTTCCGGATTTAATTCCTGTCCGTGCTCAATTAAAAAATTCTCTGCATATTCTATTTCTCCTGAAGTTAGGGCAACAATAAAAACATTATCAAATAGAAGATTAAGAAAATGCTCTCCTTTTCTAAGAGGCATTATCTTTAAACTTACAAAAAATTTGTTTACTTCAAAAAGTTCTTGCAGATACTTTTTATCTTTAAATTGCAGTCCGACCGTAACTGAGTTTATTAAAAATCCCCAGAGATTTGTTTTTCCTATTATATCGAATTTATCGTGATGATTGTACACAAGCTGGCGCATTTTATAAAAATACTCTTCGTTATATTTATCAAGTCTGGACTTATACATATAATAGTATATGGCAAGATGCGGATAGTTTATGTAGTTATTCTTTTCAAGCTCTGCTAAAAATTCTTCATTGTTAAAATTTGCTAAAAATATTTTTATGATGTTAAATTCAGGTTCGTATTTATAAATATCTTCGTTATAATACATATTGTTTACAATTTTAAACATATACCCAAAAAAATAATTTAGCAACGCATCACCAAGTTTTATAAGATGCTCGGGATGACCATCATCACCGGTATCATCTCTCTTTATATAAAGCAGTGCCTTTTCAAGCTGAACTTTCTGGTAATGCACAGGTACTCCGGTATCTTTCGATTCATTATTCTGCTTAAGCATTTCCAGAATATATTTTTCCGATAATTTATATTTTCCTCTGTCATTCAGCTCTTCAATTGTATTCAGCTTTACTGAAAATTCATCTTTTTCAAAACGGATTATTGCAAAAAATTTTCTTAATAGTTCCGCAAGCTCTGATATGCGTGTACGAAGGCTTAACTCATTGTAAGCTTTACCGGGATAAACTTTTTTAAAAAGATTTTCTCTCTGAAGTGTTTTATCAGTGTAATCAGGTGCAAACTTCTTTATTACATCAAAAAGATTTGTAACAGCTTTGTTGGAATTAAAAAAAGGTGACTTTAAAAAAGATTCAAATCTTTTTAACTCATCTTTTGAAAGAGTTTTCAGTAACTCAATTGCAATATTATTGTGCATTATCCCCCTTTTTAATATTGTTGTATTACTTTACTAACTCTTGCATTTTTTCAAGAATCCAATCTCTTCCCCAATAACTTGACGTATTTTCTTTTGCCTCTATGTAAATAGCATAGTCTAGGCTCTTGTTGTTTATTTTCGCATTGATAATAGAGCTGCAGTACTTCAAGCATGTATTTACCCGATCCAAAAGATACTCCGGTATTTTTTTGTTTTCTTTTAAAAAATGCCTGAAAGAATCTATTAGCGAAAGCCCTGCTTCAAGCGAACCTGTTTCATAGTAGTTTATAAAATAGTAAAGTCTTACTCTCATTTTCAGCACAGCGTCTGTAAGCTTTACTTTGCTTAAATAGCTAAGTGAAGAGTTATAGTTTTTTAGATTTAACTCCAGAAGCGCTTTGCAGTATAATTCGGTGTTTTCCTGCAAATCAGGCTGTAGAAGTTTCAGGTTCTCCCCCAGGAATTGTTTTGCAAAATCAATTTCTTTACACGTTATTGCATTCGTAAAAATATTGTCAAAAAAACTTTGAAAGAAATATGAACCTGAATGTAATGGAAATAATTTTAATGCCACAAAAAACCTATTAACTTCAAACAATTCATAATTGTATTTTGAATCAATATATTGCAGACTTCCATTTATTGCATTAGAAAGAAATACCCATAAATTAAATAACCCGATTTTATCAAACCGCTCATAATTTTCAAATGAAAGTTTTTTAAGTATATTGAAATGAACCGGATTGTTTTTATCAATTCTAGACATATACATTCGATAATACATTTCCAGTATCGGCTGGTTTGAGTAGTTAAATTTTTTAAGCTTCTCAAGAAATTTTTCAAAATCAAAAGCACTAATAAATTCTTTTATGATATTAAATTCAGGATTGTATTTAAAAATTGCCTCATTATACAGCATATCATTTGCAATTTGAAAAAAGTAAGAGTAGAAGTAGTTTATTAAAGAGTCTCCAAGTTCAATTAATTTAGAAGATGTATCTCTTGCAGTTTCATCGCCGCGATAAGTTGTCAGTAGTTCATTCACAAGTTCACTTCTTTCGAAAAAAACCGGAGGGTCAACATTGTTTTTTTTCTTGTTCTCATGAAGAAGTTCCAGTATAAATTTTTCGGAAATTTTATACTTTTCCCGTCGGTTCATTTCCCTTGCATACGCCAGCTTTTTATAAAAATCGTTAAATTCAAAATATTGTAATGCTATAAATTTTCTTACCAGGTCAGCAAGCTCAGAAAATCTATTTCTAAGACTGAGTTCGTTATAGGTTTTTCCCGGATAAACTTTTTTAAAAAGTTTTTCTCTCCTTAGGGAATCATCTGTAAACTCAGGAGCATATTTTTTTATAGTATTGAAAAGTCGTATTACAGCAGTATTAGTATTATAATAGGGAGAATTTATGAAAGCATCGAATTTCTTGGTTTCCTCTTTGCTAAGAGTTTTCAGTAAGTCAATTGCAATATTGGAAAACATGAAAAATTAATTTCTACAAAGATATACTTTTTTGCTGAGATATTAAAATAAAAACTAATGTGATTTAATTTTTCAGTTTTTCATGACGGAATATCTTTACATATTATCAGCATGAAAATTGAAGCAGCCACCGCTCACACGCTTAATCTCGTAAATAGTATTGATTCAACTTTTACAGTAGATTCAAAATTGGAAGTAACACTCTCTGAAAATCTGTTTTCGTACAGATCAGTCCCTGTTTCCCCGTATGAAAAAACTTATGAATATGATGACACAGATTATTCGATTTATGTTGGCAATAAAGATAAAGCCATTTTCTTTGCATTTGAAAATGAAGAATTAGCAGGGCAAATAGTTCTTTTAAAATACTGGAACAAATATGCTTATATAAACGATATTCGTGTATCAAAAAATTTTAGAGGAAAAGGGATCGGCAAGGCTTTGATGCAAAGAGCGATTGAATGGGCTAGAGAAAGTGATTGCATAGGGCTTGAAGTTGAAACACAGGATGTAAATGTGAAAGCATGTCTGTTTTATGAAAAACTTGGGTTTGAATTTGGTGGATTCGATATGTTCAGGTATAAATCTTCCCCAAAAGAAAAAGATGAGATTGCTATAAACTGGTATTTGCTGTTTTAACCGTGCACGTTTTCATTTTCAAGATAAATAATTTTAAGTTTCCACTCTCATGACAACTTCGCATATTAATTTATGAAAGTTAAAAAATTCACCTGCATTAACTGCGGCGCGCCTAAAGTAAATGAATACACAGAGCCATACATTATGTGTGATTATTGCGGTTCATTTACTGATATAGACTATACACTCGGATTAAATTTCTGGACTGCCGCTCCTGAAAAAACTCAAAAATATCAACGCGAAAAATATAATTACGAAAGTAAACTTGCCGAAGCTTTAAAGAAAGGTGAAAAAGAAAAATATAAAAGTTTACAATATGCTTACTGGGATGAATACTACAAATTCTACCCCGAATACATTCCTCCTACGATAGATAACGACGACAAGTATAAAAAATATCTGGAAGTTTGCGCTGACTCAACAACAAACTACTCATTTGATCCTGCATGGAAAGGAAGAGAAAAAGAGCTTGCATTGACTCAGCAAAAAATTTCTTATTACGCTGAAAAAGACGGCTCTGCAAAGGTTACCACAGAATCGTTTTTTCCTATGGCAGAGTATTATATTGATTATATAAAAGATTCGATGAAGGATTTCTACGAAAATCCTGAATACGTTATAATGTATGATTTACTTCCGCCTGCCGTTCATCTTAAAATGAAAATTTCCATGTTCGTCCAGATTTGGCTCCCCTATTTAAATGAAAAAGATGCGGATAGATTTTTATCTATTAGTGGATTTAGTTTACAATATGTCGAACTTGATAAGCCAAAAGGAAACAAAGCAAATTGTGAGCATTGCCAATCTGAAATTTTTATACCTGATGGTTCATACAGAGTTTATTGTGAGAAGTGCCATAAAACTACTTTGGTTCAATCAAAATTTAAATGTATGTCGTGCGGTGCAGATAATGATGTACCTGAAAATCCCGGCAAGCCGATTGACTGTGCTTTTTGCGGAGTGGAGAACAGATTGATACAACCATTGTTCGGATAAAAAAATTGAGCGTGAATTTTTATTCACGCTCTTAATAATTTTTAAAAATCGAAAATATCTCCTAAAAATCCTTTCTTCTTTTTATACTTATAGTCCTTATCTTTATATTTATAGTGATAGTCATCATCGTCGTTATATTTTTGCTGCGGTCTGTTTTCACTCTGAAATGAATTGGATCTCTCTATTATTTTTTCAAGCTCGCCTCTATCAAGCCAGATTCCCCGGCATTTAGGGCAGTAATCAATTTCAATTCCTTGTTTATCTGAGATTAAAAGCTGTTCATTACAAACAGGACAGTTCATGTATTTTTCCTTTCATGTTAAGTTTGGTTAAAATAAAATCTGAATATTAAAATTTAACAACACAAATTCACCTTCAGCAGTTCCTGATTTCGTTAATTTTTATTGTTAAGAAATTGTAAACTCCTACTCTCAATTTTTACATTTAATTTACTTTTCACTCTGTATATTTTTCCCCCATGTCATTACAAATCGTTTCTACTATCATAATTGTTTTAGCAGGGCTGCTAATGGTTACTCTTGAACGACTATTTCCGTACACCAAAGGGCAAAGATTTTTCCGCGAAGGCTTCTTTAATGATTTTATTCTCTACACTATTGTTCAGAGTTATGTGCTCGGACTTATAATATTCGCATTCCTTAATTACATAAAAACGAATACAGGTTTATACGAGTACAGCGTTGTCGGCAACTGGCCCGTCTGGGTTCAGGTTATCTTCTTTGTTGTTGTCCATGATTTTTATATCTACTGGTTCCATCGATGGATGCATAACAATGCAACTCTTTGGAGACTTCACGAAGCGCATCACTCACCGCGCACTGTTGACTGGCTCTCAGGCTCGCGCTCGCACTCACTGGAAATTTTAATCAATCAGACTGTTGAGTTCGCGCCGATAATATTACTTGGTGCAGCACCTGAAGTAGCTATATACAAAGGAATGATAAGCGCAATATGGGGAATGTTCATTCATTCCAATATAGATGTGCGTCTCGGCTGGCTGCAGTATATTATCAACGGACCTGAAATGCACCGCTGGCATCACTCAGATGACGAAGGCAGAGAGTATCAGAATAATTACGCAACTAAATTTGCTTTCTGGGACTGGATGTTCGGCACAGGATTTTTACCAAATCCCGACGAGAAAAAACCGAAACAATACGGTTTACGCGATACACCGGACTACCCGCTTTCATCCATAGAATATGATAAGGTGCATCCTAAGCATATCGCTAAAGTCACATGGGTTGATACCGTTGCATATTTCAAGCAGCATTATTTTGCTTTCAGAAGAAGAACTTCTTCAGATGCGATAAAGGAATATATGAAGGATAAAAAAACAGGGAAGGAAACTGCAAGAGAAATGGAAAAGGGAGCGAAAAATCTTAAACACGCTCCCCAAAAAAATTAATATAAAATTTAATTTGCTTTAACTTCTGTAACTAATTTCTGAAGTACGCCTTTAGCATCACCGAAAAGCATTTTTGTTTTTGCGTCGTAGAATAATTCGTTATCTATACCTGCATATCCTGCATTCATACTTCTCTTATTTATAATAATATTCTTAGCATTTTCAACATCAAGTATCGGCATTCCATAAATAGGAGAGTCTTTATCATTCTTTGCAGCAGGATTTACAACGTCATTTGCTCCTATTACCAGTGCAACATCAGTTGTAGAAAACTCAGGATTAATTTCATCCATTTCAAGAAGCTTAGGGTAAGGAACATCAGCTTCTGCCAATAGCACGTTCATATGTCCCGGCATTCTTCCTGCAACAGGGTGAATAGCATAAAGTACTTCAACACCTTTTTCTTCAAGAGTTTTTTCAAGCTCATGGCAGATATGCTGCGCCTGCGCAACAGCAAGTCCGTAACCCGGTACAATAATAACTTTTTTACTGTAACTCATAAGCACTGCGCAGTCAGTAACAGAAATTTCTTTTACTGTTCTTTGCTCAGCTCCTGCATCAGCTTTTTTAGTCTTCGGATTAGAGAATGCACCTATGATAACGTTCGTTAACGAACGGTTCATAGCTTTGCACATCAAAATGGTTAGAATCGTTCCCGATGAACCTACCAATATACCACCCGTAAGCATTGCCTGATTATTATATAAAAATCCGCCGCATGCTGCCGCAACACCTGTGAATGAATTCAGCAGGGAAATTACAACAGGCATATCTGCTCCGCCGATAGGGAATACGAATAGAATTCCGTAGATAAGCGATATTGCGCTGATGATTAATAGTAAATTAAGATTTGCCGTTGGCTGCATCATTAAATAAACTCCGGTACCGATGATTGAAAGCATCAGTACAATGTTTATTAACTGGTTGGCAGGCAGGTAAATATCTTTTATTTTTCCTTCAAGTTTTCCCCATGCAATAATACTTCCGGAAAACGAAATGCATCCGATTATGGAACCAAGAATTATTGTAAGTGTTAGTCCGTTGAAAAGTGAAGCACCTGTGTGAGTAGTATTGTAATGTGAAAATTCAACGACTGAAATTAAAGCAACGCAAGCAGCGCCGACTCCGTTAAACAACGAAACCATCTGAGGCATTGCCGTCATCTGAACTTTCTTTGCCATCAGAGTTCCGACAACCGTCCCAATGATTATACCGCCGAATATCCAGACATAGTTCCCGAGAGGTTTGCCCTCCGGGCTTTTGTATAAAAAAATTGTAGTGATAACAGCAATGAACATACCAATTGCTGCGATAATATTTCCCTTCCTTGCGGTTTCAGGGTGCCCTAAGAATTTAAGCCCGATTATAAATGCTATAGAAGCAATGAGGTACGATATTTCTAAACTATACTGCGCCATTTTATCAGATTAACTTTTAGGTTTTTTCTTGAACATTTCAAGCATCCGGTCCGTTACAACAAATCCGCCGACAACATTTAACGTCCCGAGTATAACTGCAATGAATCCCAGTACAAGCGATAAATAATCATTGCTGTCTGCAAGTCCCATTACGATAACTGCGCCGACAATAACAACGCCGTGAATAGCATTTGCGCCTGACATTAAAGGAGTGTGGAGGATGGATGGTACTTTAGAAATAACTTCGATACCTAAAAAAATTGAAAGGATTAAGATGTAAAACACTTTAATGTTTTCACCTATGAATGAAACAATTGTTTCCATAAAATAATTTTGTATTTATTTCTTCAGGAAATTTTCACCGTTATGTGTAACACACATACCCTTAATTATATCGTCGTCAAAATTGATGTTAATGTTTCCTTCTTTAATTAAAATTTTCAAAAGTGATAATGCATTCTTACCGAACATCTTGCTTGCATCATAAGGCATTGTTGAAGGCAGGTTTGAGTTGCCGATAATTGTAATGCCGTTATAATCCACAGTTGCATTGTCCTTAGTCATTTCACAGTTACCGCCGGATGATGAAGCAAGGTCAACTATTACAGAGCCTTTCTTCATGTTGTTTAAAGTCTCTGTTGTTATCAGCAGCGGAGCTTTTCTTCCGGGTATCTGAGCAGTTGTTACAATTACGTCAGATGCCAGTGCATGTTTTTGAATAAGTTCACTTTGTTTCTGTTTGTATTCCTCTGTTTGTTCCACAGCGTAACCGCCTGCTTTTGAGGCATCGGCTGCACCTTCTACTTCTACAAATTTAGCGCCCAAGCTTTTTACTTCCTCTTTCACTGCAGGTCTTGTATCGAATGCTTCTACTACTCCGCCAAGTCTTCTTGCAGTTGCAATTGCCATAAGTCCGGCAACGCCTGCGCCTATGATTAAAACTTTTGCGGGAGGAATACTTCCGGCAGCAGTTGTAAGCATCGGGAAAAATTTTGGTAGATGTGTTGAAGCAAGCAGAACAGCTTTATAGCCGGCAATTGTGGCCTGTGATGAAAGTACATCCATTGTTTGCGCGCGTGAAGAGCGGGGAATCATTTCAAAACTCAATCCCGTTACTTTTTTCGCTGCAAGTTTATCAGTTATGTTTGGCTGAACCAATGGCTGTAAAAATGAAATAAGTGTCTGTCCTTCTTTTAAATTTTCGATCTCATCGTCCGACGGAGGATTTATTTGTAAAATGATGTCGGATTTTTTTAAAATCTCTTCTCTTGAAAACAGCTCTGCGCCTGCCGAAGAATACATCTCGTCACTTGCATAGGCTCTTTCGCCTGCGCTTTTTTCAACAATAACCTGGAGATTTAATTTTTTGATTTGGTCGATTAATTCAGGAAGGATAGAAACTCTATTATCAAATTGCGGCTCTTTTGTAATCCCTAGAATCATATCATTATAAAAATAGTGACATTTTTGTCCAATAAAAATGTAAATATGAGTACGGACTATTTTACAGAAATCAGCAGTTAAGATTTTTTGTGGTGAGCGCTTCTTTCCGTTTTTTGATTTATTTCTTTTAAAATCTTATGGACGCTTTTTTTCTTAAGCTGCTCCAGCGAGTACGGCATTCTTAATCTCCAGTTGTTATCTGACATAAGTCCGGGATAATTTATTCTGCTCTCTCTTAATTCCTTTGAGTTAAAAATATCTTCATCGAGATTTAAAAATTCATTCATTAATTGAATGGAAAATATAGATGAACTGAAACCAATAGCTTCAAATGTTTTTTTAACTATCTCAATATTTAGCTGCTGACTTCTTTCTGTGTACCCTATCATTTTTAGGAATTTTCCTTTTTCATCAAACGAGCTCAGATATATATCTATAAAATTCCATGCTTCGTGCCATTGTAGACGTAGAATGCCAATCATTACATAAACATCGCTTATCTCTTTTTTCCAGCAGAGTTTGTACTCAGTGCATTTTTCTTTATCAAAGAAAATTTCTATAATTTTTTCAATGCTGCTTTCCGAGTATTCTTTGTTCCTGCAGATTTGAATAAACCCCTCTCTGTCAATCATTCCTGCTTCGTTGCTGTACCAGTCACACAGAGTGCTGGAGTCATGTGTCGAAATCATAGCAGCGGAGTTTGCCCTGTACTTGAACGGATTTATAAAATCATAGTTGCCATTGTACTCACGCATCCATCGCATAACATCCGTGCCCGGAATTCCATATTCTTCAAGAACTTTATAAGATACAGGCGGAACCGTTCCTAAGTCTTCTGCTACCGGGAGCATTTCATTTCCGCTCGTCATTGCATTTATTATTTTCTCTGCCTGCTCAACCCACTTGCCTTCATCTTCAGGATAGAATTTTCCTTTCAATCCTCCATACTCTTCCGGCGTATCTTTATCTATCGTCCATACTCTGAATAAGCCGACGAAGTGGTCGATGCGGTACATATCGTAAAAATTCGCAGCATACTTTAGGCGTTCTTTTATGTATCTGAATTTTTCTTTTTCAATCACTTCCCAGTTGTACACGGGCATTCCCCAACGCTGTCCTTTTGCAAAATACATATCGGGCGGCGCGCCGGAGAGTTTATCCATCTTAAAGTATTTTTTCTTCTGGAAGCACCACACATCTGCGCTATCACGTGAGACAAGAAAAGGAATATCTCCCATTAATAAAACCTTTTTTTCAGCAGCATATTTTTTTACATCAGAAAACTGTTCGTATAATTGCCACTGAATCCAGAAATAAAATCTTAACCTTTCTTTATATTCAACTTCAATTTTGTCTAATTCTTTTTTATCGGCGCGTTTATGCTTCAGCTGCCATTCTTCAAATCCTTTTAACCTGTTTACTTCTTTCAGGACTTTGTACATGGCATAATGCTTCAGCCAGAAAACATTTTTCTTTCTGTAACTTTGAAATTCCTCGTTGTCTTTAAAATCAGCCTGAAAAATTTTCCACAGCAGATTTATTTTTTCATCCTTAATATTGTAATCAACTTTGTAATTTCCCTTCGGGAATTTTCTTTTTAATTTTTTTATATCTGCTTTGTATTTTTCCGTATCAATATTTTTTAAATCGGAAATACGAAGATACATCGGTTCGAGAGCGAAGGTACTGATTGAGTTATAAGGCGAGTGATCGTAACCCGTTTCATTCATAGGTAAAAGCTGCACAATACTAAGCGCCGACTTTTTGCACCAGTCGATTAGTAGTTTTAAATCCGGAATTTCACCAATGCCCGTACTTTTTCTTGAGTATAAATAAAAAAGCGGCAGAGCAGTTCCTGCCCTCCGCTTTATCCCAATCTTAGCCCATTTTTCTGATGTCTTTGAAGTATGAAATGAGTTGTAAGCCAATATTTTTTAAATTTATATATCTAAATAATACCTTTAAAATAATCGAACTTTATTTTCCCTGCCAGCGGCTTAATTTCTTTTAAATACATTATCGCTGCATCGGGATATTTTTTATCGTTCGGAATTGCACTCTTTAATATTGCAAGGAAGCTTTCTTCGTAATCAACGCCCGTAATATCATTTAAGTATTCCAGTGTACGGCAGGCATATTTCAGAATCTGCATTGCTTCAAGCCCTGCAATATCACTGAAGAACCATCCGCAGCTTGAAAACATAAGCAGCGAATACTTTTCCATTTCGAGTAATTTGAATACAAGCTCAATACCTTTATTATCTACGTTTACTCTTCCGTGCCGTGCAAAAAACTTAATTATGTTGTGATGACTTCTCTCGTGCATTAAATCAATGTAATCGTTGCGTGCGCTCCATACATCTTTCAGATATTTATTTCCTTCTGCTTCGAAAACTTTTGCACATTCATCGCGCAGCCAGTTGAGAGAATCTCTCAGGGGAGTTCTCCATTTCTGATTCCAGTCCTGTTCTCCTCCCGTTGTGCAACCGCAATTTTCTTTCCAGCGTTTTACTCCGTGCAGACAGCTCCATGAAGTGCCTAAGCCTTCGGGACCTTTTTTAATTTTTGCTTCCCATTTCGGCGGATGCGCTTTGAGATATTCTCCGTAGTTACAGATTTTAATTCCATTCTGAGGAGCAAGCTCCGAGAGCAAATATGCAATTGTTCTATCCGCAAATTTTTTGTGATGACCGAACGTCTCTCCGTCTGTTGCAATGCTTATTAACTGAGGCTCGCTTCTGTTTTTATCACGTGATTCATTTATTCTGTCTAACAGCTTACCTGCGTCGTTCAATAAATCTTCGAATGCAATTGTCTTTGATAGCGGACCATCGTAGAAAAATATATCAATATGTTTTTTATGATTAAGCTGTGAGTAGCATCTGTAAGGGCGTTTTGTATCAATGCTGTTGTCCGAAACATCGTGCCATCTTCTTTCACCTATACTTCTTACACTCTCTGCCTGGCTTGCATCCAAAATAATATATTTTATTCCTTCATGAATCAGCACTTCAATTGTTTCATAATCACATGCAGTTTCTGCCAGCCACATGCCTTCAGGCCTGCGGTTAAAATTTAATTCAAAGTCTCTTAAGCCCCATTTAATCTGGGTAAGCTTATCACGTAGATTTGCAAGCGGCATAATAATATGATTGTATACCTGAGCAATAGCATTACCGTGACCGTGCCTGCGCTCAACGCTTTTTTTATCAGCATCAATAATTCTGTGATAAAGATTGATATGCTTTTCTTTAATCCAGTTGAAGAGTGTCGGACCAAAATTGAAATTTAAAAGCTCGTAATTATTTACTTCGCGGATGAGAGTTGTATAGTTTTCATAAATTCCCGCTTCAGAGTTTGGCAGATAGCACTCTGAATAAATTCTTTCATTCCAGTTATGGAATGGTGCTGCGCTTGGCTCATCGTCAATTTCATTGGTCCATGGATTTTCACGCGGCGGCTGATAAAAGTGACCGTGAATACATAAACATACTTCTGACATTTGTTTCTTACTTCCTTCCTGCTAAAATTTTAATTTGGATGTTCAGTTTCTTTGTTAATTGTTTCCGGAGTATCAGTTTCATTACTAGATTGCACTTCGTTTTGAGTTTCTGGTTGTACTTCGTCCGGGGTTATAATTTGAGTTTCTTCGGTTATTGTTTCGTTTACTTCTTCGTTTGTATTCTCGTTTGTCTCTTCATTTGTTTCTTCTTGCGCTTCTTGTTTAGAATCGTCACTTTGTTCAATTTTGTTTTCGTCTGTTTTTACTTCTTCAGTAAATTCATCTTCGAGCTCATGAATAAAAATATTTACGGCAAGCGGTGGCAGATTTACTTTAATAGTATAAGGCCATTGAAATTTGTATCTATCTTCAGTGTGAATACCTCCTAAATTTCCTTCTCCCGTTCCACCGTATTCAACAGCATCGCTGTTTAAAATCTCCCTATAGAAACCTGCACGAGGCGTGCCGAATTCATAATCTTTTCTGTGTACGGGAGTCATGTTAAATGTAAACAGCAGCATCTGTTTTTTATCTGCTGAGTATCTTACAAAGCTTAGCACGCTGTTATCAGAATCGGTAAAATCAAGCCAGTGAAATCCGTCACTTCTGAAGTCAATTTCATAAAATGCCCTGTATTCATGATATATGGCTGATAAGTCTTTAAAATATTTTTGAAGCTTTAAATTCAAATCTTCGTTAAGCACATCCCATTGCATTGCAGTATCTGCATTCCATTCGTGAAACTGTCCTATATCATTCGTCATGAAGTTCAATTTCTTCCCCGGATGACCGAACATAAATCCGAAGAAAGTTCTCATATTAGAGAACATGCTTTTCAGCTGCCCCGGCATTTTGCTTACTAATGCCTTTTTCAGATGAACAACTTCATCGTGGGATATCGGCAGCAGGTAATTCTCATTGAATGAATACCAGAGAGAGAATGTAATTTTATTATGGAAATATTTTCTGTAGATAGGGTCCTTTGAAAAATATTCAAGCACGTCGTGCATCCAGCCCATATTCCATTTCATATCGAATCCAAGTCCGCCCAGGTATGTGGGCTTTGTAACTCCCTGCCAGTCAGTCGATTCTTCTGCAATCATCAAAGTACCTTTGTGATATTTATGCACGGTGTCATTGAGCTTTTTTAAAAACTCAACTGCTTCAAGATTTTCTTTTCCGCCAAGTTCGTTGGGTTCCCATTCGCCCTCATTCCTGCAGTAATCCAGATACAACATTGAAGCAACTGCATCAACACGAAGTCCGTCTATGTGATAAACTTTCAGCCAGAAGAGAGCATTAGCAATTAAAAAATTTGTAACTTCAGTTTTTGCATAATCAAAAACATAGGTTCCCCATCCTTTATGAAATCCTTTCTTCGGATTTGTGTAAGCATAAATTTGTTTGCCGTTAAAATTGTTGAGTCCGTGTTCATCGGATGGAAAATGTCCCGGCACCCAGTCGAGTATCACTCCGATATTATTCTGATGACAGTGGTCAACGAAGAGCATAAAATCTTCCGGTGAGCCGTAGCGGCTTGTGGGAGCGAAAAATCCCGTAACCTGATATCCCCATGAAGCATCAAGCGGATGCTCCATTATCGGAAGAAGTTCTATGTGTGTGTAGCCGTAAGTTTTGCAGTGCTCAACAAGTTCGTATGCAAGCTGCTTGTAACTTTTATATCCCCAGTCATTTTTGAAGTCGGGATTATCGTAATCTTTTTTCCATGAGCCGAGATGAACTTCGTAAATATTCATGGGCTGATTTCTGTAGTCATATTTTCTGCGCGTCTTCATCCATTCAGTGTCTTTCCATTTATATTTATCAAGAACGGCAACTTTGGATGCATTGCCCGGTCTTAGCTCTGCGCTGAAAGCATACGGGTCAGACTTATAAATTACTTTAGCCGGTGATTTTGTTTTGATGGCATATTTATAGAGGTCGCCTTCTTTTACACCCGGGAGAAATAAAGTCCAGTAGCCTGTATCTCTACAGTTTTCCATAGGAAGAAGACCTTCAGTCCAGTCATTGAATTCACCCGTAATGCTCACTGCTTTAACATCGGGAACCCAGATGCGAAAGATAACACCTCTTACTCCTTTGATACTTGTTTTATGGGCGCCGAGTTTTTCGTAGCTCTTGAAATGATTTCCTTCTCCCAGCAGATAGACATCCATATCGGTTATTTCTGTGCGGTAATAATACGGGTCTTCGAATTCGGATCTATTTCCGTTCGCTTCTATTACAATTTTATACGAGAAGAGTTCAGTTGTATTCTCAAATTTAGTGGAGAATATTCCTGAAGGATTTACTTTTTTAGCTTCAGTAAGTTTCTTGCCTTTGCGCTTAATCCATACTTTCTCTGCAAAAGGAAGATAACAATTTATTGATAGTTCTTTTTTATCTTCATCGAGCTGCGGACCGAGAACGGAATACGGCTTATCTTCATCGAAAGAAATAATTCTCTGAAACGGATTCGCTGTTTTTTTATTTGACTTAACTGAGCTTTGCTTTGCCATATTGTGTAATCACAAAATTGTTAATTCTTTTTTAAAGTTAAATACATTAATGTTGTATTGAATAATTAAATTTCCCTACTAATAGGGAAGATTCAATTGCTTAAGGGTTTATTAATAATTATTTTGTGTGCAGAATTGTGCGGTGTGGCGCCGCGTCCCGACAAAGTCGGGACCTGTTCAAAACATAAAACAGATAGAATCTGTTTTATGTTTTGAACAGCCGGCACGCTCCCGCGTGACGGGCGGCGCTACAAGAGCATGACGAATTTTGAAATTACCCGATATTGTTTTTACAACAACGCTGAGGACAAAACCCGTCAAAAACTCATCATAATTTTAATGTTGGATTTTGTAAAATAAAATGTGACAATAATGTTACAATAGAATAAGCAACCCCCTCCTCAAAAAAGGAAGGGTAAGCGTAAGAGGTGGTCTAAACGAAGAGAAACTAATTCCCTGCTATTTTATTAAATTCATTTTTTTAGTTATACTGGATTTTTCAGAATTTATTCTATAGAAGTATATCCCGCTCGGGAACTCCGATGCGTTCCAGTTAACCTCATAAGAACCCGACTGGAGATTTTCATTAACTAATACTTCAAGTTCTTTGCCATTTATATCATAAACGGAAAGCTTCACGTTTCCTGATTTAGCGGGAACATCAAATCGTATTGTTGTATTCGGATTGAAAGGATTTGGAAAGTTCTGCTTTAATTCAAAAGTATTGGGAACAACCTGACTTGTAAGTGTGACCGCTAATGGAAATGAGTTATCGTTGAATGAAAATCCACCAAATCCCGGATAAGTTGTGCTTACACCTGATGTGATACAGTTTGTTGAGTTATATGCAGTTGATGTATTCCACTTCCATACAAGTCCGTTGCCCTGGTCGTTAAAATAAATCATGTTGTTGCTAATTGCCGTTCCTCCGAACTTAGCATTTTGAATATGATAAACACTTGCATGCTGAGTTGGTACAGTATAGATAACCGCAAGCATTTTATTTCCATGAGTGCCGCTTAATGGAGAAGTGGTTAATACATCAAGATAAGCTTTTGCAATTTTTACAAACGTGCCTTCTCCAATACCGTTTGTTCTATCCCAGTCATTGTTGTTTGTAACCCATAGATTTCCCTGAGCATCAAAAACAAATCCTTCAGGCGCAGAAAAAAGTTTAACATTAATCGAGCCTCCTGAAAGTGAAGGAGCATTGTATGTAAGATTTCCGTTACCAATTACAATAAATCCATTGAAAAGTGATAGAGCAGTATAGACAACTAATCTATGTCCCTGCAAATCGCCTGTCCACAGGTTTCCTTGTGAATCGAAAGCAATACCTGTGAAATAGTTAGTATAATATTCAGGAACAGGTAAATCAACGGCGGATGAAGATGCATAGCCTGATGCTTTTGTGTATTTTGTAATTCTTCCGCTTTGTCCGTTAACCTGAAACTTTGCAGCATATAAATCACCCGTAACAGGATGTATGGCAATCCCCGCCACCGGTGCAGTGGATATTATTTTTGGAGGATTGGCATTCCTCACAGGATATATATCAGAGTAGTTATAAATTAAAACTCCGCCTTGATTCAAATCTTTATCAAAAGAAATAAAAAGCTTCCCCTCATAAATAGCAGTTGCATTTGGACCTGCGCCGGCAAAAGGAATCGGGAAGTTTGCAAATTCTGTAGCAAGATTTAACTCATAATGTAAAGATGCATTACTCGTTCTGAAAAACTTAATTTTTTTTTCGCCGAAGTATGGCATTGAAACAAAATCACCGGGAGCAATATCAGTATTCTGCGCCTTACTTTGATTTAAAAAAATGACAGACTGTAATAAAATAAATAATACAATAAAAAGTTTTTTAGTTTTCATTTTTTTATTTTTTGGTTTAAGTTGTATAAAGTGTTTTTCAGAGGCAACTCACGCGGGAGTTTGTGAAATGTATAGCTCTATTTATTAACTTTAGAAAATTAAAATTCATATGTCAAATTATCAAAGAGAATTTTATTAATTTGTCAACAATTTTATTGATTTTGCAGAAGTGTTTCGGTTGTTAATTGTTGATTTTTATTTATTTAAGGTGCGCCTTGTTGTCAAACATATATATCTATTTTTTGAAACTTTAAGCTAATTTTAATCATAATGAAATCAATCTGTGTGTTCTGCGGTTCAAGCTTCGGTAATAATCCCGAATTTAAAAATACAGCTGTTCAAATCGGCAAGCATTTTGCCGATAACGATATAATGCTTGTCTACGGCGGAGGCAATGTGGGACTTATGGGCGTGCTATCTCATTCGGTTATGAATAACGGCGGCAAGGTTACGGGAGTAATTCCAAACTTCATGATGGAAAAAGAGTGGGGCGATGAATCAGTAACAACTCTTCACAAAGTCGGTTCCATGCATGAAAGAAAAAAACTGATGTCGGATATTGCAGATGCTTTTATTGCAATCCCCGGCGGCATAGGTACGCTTGATGAACTGTTCGAGATTTTTACATGGAAGCAGTTGAATCTGCATTCAAAGCCAATCGGACTTTTGAATACAAACGGATACTACAATTCAATGATCGAATTTCTGAATAACATTGTTGCAAACGGATTTATGAAACAGGAAATTTTAGACTATTTAATTATAAAAGATAATATTGAAGATTTAATTGACTCTTTGTTTAATTGATTGTTTCAGAAGTGGCTTTCACGGGAGCTAATTTTTGCGAGCGCCCGTGAAAGATTTGGAAGGTATTACATGAGGTAATAAGTTTTTGCGTATTGGCAGATACACACTTGAGAGTAATTTGTGTTACTAAACTTTTAAATTTCCCCCGGAATGAGCCCTTATTACCTATTCCTATAATAAGCGTCATTCCGGATTTTTAAGGAATTCTCTTTTCCTGCAGGCATCCCGTTTCCGGCTCCCTTGATACCTGACAGAAACTTTTATATAAACTCTTTTTTTGTTTGAGATATATTTCTCACCGGAAAAATTCTGTTCGGCTCGTTTGTATTCCGGTGAGTATATATTGGCTTTAGTTAATGCTAACTTTTTAGCTCATTTATTTTGCCGAGTATAGAGCTTTATCAAATTCAATTTTATTTTACGAAACAACCCACTAAAACTGTTACAAGTAAGAATCCTATTCCTGCGAAGCCGATATATTCAAATCTTGTTAATTCTGTTTTGCTGTTCTTTGAGTTTTTCATAAAATTAAATTAAAATTAATTTCTAAAATTGTTTGATTTTTTTACTTATCAGATCATGAAAATTGAAGTCGTCATCGCTGCTAAGAATAAAGTGTAGAAGCTTATTACTTTTAAATCCTGACTATTGAACTTTCTGTTTTCCATCTTCTACTTTACAATTTGAAATAAAATTGTTGATACTATTAAAGCTGCAATCATCAGGTCCCATCTTGTAAATTCTATCTTTTTTATTTTCTGTACCATTGTCTATCGTTGTTTTCAAATCTTAACAAAGTTACAAAGTATTGACTGCGACATCAAAGAGATTTCAAGGATAAAATCGGCGATATTGATAAATGTATTTTGCAAAAACATCTAAAAACAGTTTTATTACAAAGAAATAATGCAGTTATTCAGCTTTTAAAATCGGCAAAACAACAAACAGGAAATCTTACTTTGAAAATCGGAGGCAATTTTACATCAAATTAGGCTTTTATAAAAAAATTTTGCTGAATAATGAGAAATAACAGCACAATTCTCTGGAAGCATTATCAGAAAAATCGGTAATTTGAGTGTTGTTTCATATCTTTTCAAATGTTATTTTCAAATGAAAAAATTAGTGATAAAAAAATAAATTTACTCTCTTGCTTCAGGAATTCAAATTCATCAGGATTTTAAAAACTCTTACAACAAAAGAACTGAATGGTTTTCGTGAGTTTATTGAATGCGCATATTTCAATAAAAACGATAAATTGGTAAAGTTTTACGATTATATTCTAAAGTTTAAACCTGATTTTGAAAGCAGAAATTTCACTAAAGAAAAGCTATTCAAGTTTACATTCGGCAAGGAAGAATTTGATTACGCAAAACTCAAACATTATTTTAATTATGCGTTTGAGCTTCTCGAAGATTACATTATCTACAATCAAACAATTAAAAATGAAAAAGAGAGAGATTTCACACTGTTAAGATTTTACAGGGAAAGAAAACTCAACAATTATTTTATTAATCTCACAACAAAAATTTCAACTGAGCACAGCAATATAAGATATAAGGAAACGGAACATTTTAAGTACGAGAACAGATTATCAAATGAACTTGAAATTTTTTACTATCAGAATGAATTCAAAGAAGATAAGATTGTAAGTGCGCAATACAGAGATTTGTTCAGTATGCGCGATAACTTTTTTCTTGAGTTGTTTTACCGTCTTAGTACATTATTAGAACAAAGGCGAGGCTTCAGATACGAGCTGGAAAAAAAATTCCCCTATCTGCAGGGATTGCTGGACTATATAGAAAATAACTCAGATGAAGTTGACAGGTCTTTACTTTTAGTCTATAAAGTATTTATGCTCGATTACAAACCTGAAGAAAAAACCTATTATGCTTTAAAAGAAATAGCAGTAAAGGAATACAAAGATATACCTGCTGAAATACGCAAGCACATTTTTGAATCATTGGTAGATGTTGGTTATAAAATTGTTATAAGCGGAAACAGTGAGTTCTACAAAGAGCTTTTTGAATATTACAGTTTTTTTGTTGATAAATACGATGAGGTTTTCGGTGATTCCTATCTGGATCACTCCAGATATTTTTACATAACTACTCCGGCTCTTCATTTGAAAAAATTTGAGTGGGCTAAAAACTTCATAGATAAATTTAAAGAAAAATTACCTCCTGTACAGGAAGATTATATGTATCTTTATACGCTGGCAAATTATTATTTCAGCACAAAAGAATTTACTCATGCGCTTGAAGTCCTTGCTAAAATAAAAGACAATAAAAATCAGCATGCGCTTATTGCTAATAAATTAAAAATGCAGATTCTATATGAGCTAAGAGATTTTGAAACTTTAATTTATATTATAGATTCTTACCGTCACTTTCTTAAAAATTATTGTAAGATTTTTATTGAGACAAATCCAAAGATTAATCTTAACTTTGTAAAATATCTTAAGAGACTTGTGGATATTCAGTCAGGAAAAAAAATAAATCCCGATGAACTTAAATTTGAAATAGAACGGGAAAAAATTATTACAAGCAGAAACTGGCTGCTTGAAAAAACAAATGAGTTAATAAAATAAGCGCCAAAAAAAGTTTGAAGAATTTAAAAAACATTACTCTTCTGGTTGTTCTTCTTTTAATACCTGCAATTTATTTTATGAAGAAGCCCGATAAAACTAATTCGATGGAAAACAAATTTAACTATCTTGCTCTGGGAGATTCTTATACTATCGGTGAGTCAGTTCCCGATACAGAAAGATTTCCTTCACAGCTTGTAAGCTCTCTCACAAAAAGTAATATTTATTTTAATTCTCCCGAAATTATTGCAACAACAGGCTGGACAACGGATGAGCTTGCCGATGCAATCAGGAAAAAACAATCTTCCCTTCTGCCAAAATATGATTTAGTTTCACTTCTCATTGGAGTAAATAATCAATACAGGGGAAGAGATGCCGAAGAATACAGGACTCAGTTCAAAGACTTATTAAGAACAGCTATAGTATTTGCCGGCGGCGAGAAGTCAAGGGTTTTTATTGTTTCTATTCCTGACTGGGGAGTAACTCCTTTTGCAGAGGGCAGAGACAGAAAAAAAATAGGTGAGGAAATTGATTTATATAATAAAATTAACAAAGAGGAAACGCTGAAAGAAGGAATTGCATACATTGATATTACTCCGGAATCACGTACCGCTGCAAATGATAAATCACTGATTGCATCTGACGGACTTCACCCTTCAGAAAAAATGTATAAAGAATGGGTAGACTTAATTCTCCCCCGGGTTAAAATAATGTTTCAATAATTTTTATGAATTTTGAACAGCTAAGAGAATATTGCCTTTCAAAAAAAGGAGTTGAAGAAGGAACTCCCTTCGGTCCCGAAACACTTGTATATAAAGTGATGGGGAAAATATTTGCTATAACTTCATTCGCTATTCCCTGTACGGTGAATTTAAAATGCGACCCGGAATATGCTGTAGAATTGCGCGAACAATACGATGACGTACAGCCCGGATATCATATGAATAAAAAGCACTGGAACACGGTTAGAGTTGACGGAAAGCTGAATAAAAAACTAGCGGAGAAATTAATAGACCATTCATACGATTTGATATTGAAAAGCCTCCCGAAAAAACTTCAGGAAGAATATAAGAAACTTAAATAGTCTGCTTAAACACAGAGAGCACAGAGAATGTTCACAGATTACACAGAGAATTTATTTAGAAATTTTTTACAGTATTAATAATTGAGAATACTCTGTGTTCTTTGTGTAATTCTCTGTGCTCTCTGTGGTTAAGAAAATTAATCAAGCAGTTTCCTGTCTTCATCACGGGGGAAATTTATCCAAAGATACAGAAGCCCGACACCAACTCCGACTGAAGCCATAATAAGATTTGCGTTTACAAAAAGATTTGTTGTAACTGAAAGCAGCGCTCCCATATCGCATAATATAAATGCCGAGACATGAGCATTAAAATATGTTGTAACAAAATTATCTTTAGTAACTTTCTTCAGCATATTTTTCCTTATGTATAGTGAGCCTGTACAGAGTACAATTCCGGCAATGGTAATAGGTGTGTTAAGAAAAGATTTTTCCGGATTAACGTTACTTGATGAAACCATCATGCCTACTACATATACAAGCGTAAGTCCGGCAATAATTACGTAGCCAAGAAGCCTTATTCTTCTGCTGATTATTATAAAATCAATTTGTTTAACCATTTCTGATTTTTCTGCCATAGTTATATTGTGTGTTTATAGTTAACCACAGAGTACACAGAATTTCTACACAGAGTTCACAGAGAAAAAAAATATAATAGTCTGTGTTCTCTGTGATACCTCTTTGTGTTCTCTGTGATTAAGTTTGTAAATTTTATGGTTTAGTTCTTCTTTTTACTAAATTGTTTATCGATAAAATTAGCATTATTTTTATTAACATTTAATTCCATATTACAATACAATTACACATTTCTATTGCGAAACAACTCATTAAATACAGCGGAAATTACAGATACAGATAAGGATTTTATTACTATTGTGAGACCTCAGAATTTTTCTGAATTTTTAGGTCAGGATAAAGTAAAGGAGAACTTAAAAATTTTTATTGAGAGCTCAAAGATACTTGGTGAATCACTTGACCACGTTTTATTTACCGGCCCTCCGGGGCTTGGCAAAACGACATTAGCCAATATTATTGCCAACGAACTTAATGCAGCAATTGTATGTACCTCCGGTCCCGTGATTGAAAAGCCCGGCGACCTTGCAGGTATGCTTACAAAGTTACGCGCAGGCGAAATTTTATTCATAGATGAAATTCACAGAATACCAAAAGTAGTAGAAGAGTTTTTATATTCTGCCATGGAAGATTTTAAGCTTGATATAATGATAGATTCCGGTCCTGCTGCGCGAAGTATTCCGATTAAATTAGAAAAGTTCACTTTAATCGGCGCAACTACCAGACAGGGATTACTTTCATCTCCAATGCTTGACCGTTTCGGAATTAACTGCCATCTTGATTATTATTCTTCGAAAGAACTTGTCAATATCGTAAAACGTTCTGCACGACTAATGGGAATTGAAATTACCGATGAAGGAGCAGAAGAAATTGCGCAGCGCTCCCGCGCAACTCCGCGTATTGCAAACAGATTACTGAGAAGAACACGCGATTTTGCCATAGTAAAAGAAGACGGGAAAATTTCAAAATCAATTGCCGATTATGCTTTAACTTCGCTCGATATAGATAAATACGGGCTTGATAAGATGGATAAAAAAATTCTGGAAACAATTATTACAAAGTTCAATGGCGGACCCGTAGGCTTATCTACTATTGCAGCATCGGTCGGTGAAGATCCGGGAACTATAGAAGACGTTTATGAGCCGTTCCTTATGATAGAAGGATTTATAAAGCGTACTCCGAAGGGAAGAGAAGCTACTCCGCTGGCATTTAAGCATCTTGGTCTGAAGTCAAATGCAAAAAAAGAATTACCTTTATTTGATAATTAGTCTTATCACTTTTTAAAATACCAATGAAAAATTTTAAATTTATATCTGCGCTCTTAATTTTGTTTGTTCTGGTTACAAGCTGCTCGTACTTTAAAAGCACCACTACAAAAAACAATGACGAGTCTCACAAAATAGAAGGTGAAACTCCCGTTAAAGAAAAAGTACTTGAGAAAACTTCACAGGCAGACCTGACTTTTTATAATAAGTATATTGAAGTCTCAAATAAAATTTCTGAAACGGCAGATGAAGTAAATAAAAATTTCCTTACGACCGTGCCTGACCCTTCAACAATTTCAAAAGGTTCTTTTATCCTTGTTGTCGGTCTTGATATATATGTAAATAATCTTGAGAGACTCATAAAAGATTACAGACGTTCCTATTATGAAGGCGGTGAGCTTGCAAAGCTTGCCACAGATAACGAAAACATGAAGACGGAAATTGAAACTTCGTTCAGAGAATTACTAAAGTCATTGGAGAATTACTATTCAGTTGCATCACGCGTTACTAAATTCTATAAGGATAAAGAGTATAAAGATAATCTATCCAAGGCAGCGGGATTTGATAAAGAGATGAAAGACTCATATAAAGAGTATGATTCGTTATATAATAAATTCAAAGAGTCCGTAAAAAAATATAAGCCGGTAAAGACAAGAAAGAATCCCGATGATTTTACAAACAAAGATGAAAAGGCAGTTATAATTGTACAGAATGCACTGGAGAATACAATGGATTTGGCCGAAACATTTTACAGCAAGTTTGAAAGTGTGAACAGAAATTCCAATGCAGACGGATTGCAGGCTGATATAGAAGAGTTTGAACGAAAGTTTAAAGCAGAGGAAAATAAAATTCAATCGACGGAATTCTCAGATAAAAGCAAATATATAAAATTCAGCTTCGAAGATTACTTTACCAAGATGACAAAAGGTTTTATTGATGAAGTGAATAAATTCAACAAAGACCTGAAGAAAGGAAAAATGAACGAAAGAGATTTCGGTCTGGCTTACGACAATGTTGTGAGAAGCTATAATTACATGATAAATGCATATAATTCTTCCATTACCACAGTAAATTCGTTCAAAGTTTATTAGGATTTTTTGAACTTTAACTAAAAAAATCAGGTTAGTTTTTTATAATAATAATTTTATGAGTAAACACTTATCAGGCGGTAAACAGGCGTTGTTGATTTTTATTATGGCGCTCGCAGCAGGTTTAACAATGAATGCCGTAAGCAGCAAAGGCATACCGCTGTTCACAAACTACACCGAAAAAATGAAGGCTGATAATACTGACAGCTTAAAGAATGCCATTCAGAATACGAATGATTTTAAAAATAATCCTTACGATACGACTCAAAAAGATAAACCCCTCAGCTACAACAATAATCCTAATCTGACTAAGGAAGGATTTATAAAGCCGCAGAAAATTAAGCTCGACCTTGCAAAACTATTATTTGAAAGAAATGCTCTGATGATAGATGCAAGAAAGCCCGAAGAATTTGCAAAAGGTCGTGTGAAGGGCGCCATAAATATTTCTTATGAAGACTACCATTTTAAAGATAAGGATAAACTTCCTGAAAGACTAAAGGGGCTTAACAAAGACGGCATAATTATCTGTTACTGTAACGGAGGCGACTGCGATCTGAGTATAGACCTTGCTTACGATATTGCCAAGCTGGGCTTTAATGCCGTTAATATTTATCTCGGCGGATTTAAAGAATGGGAAGCAGCCGGACTTCCGGTTGAAAAATAATTTTATTAATACATGAAAGATTTTTTATCATCAAGGTACGTTCAGGTTGTACTTCAGATCATTATCGGAGCAGTTTTTGTTTATGCATCTTATAATAAGTTATTCGACCAGACTGCCTTTGCAAAATCAGTTTACGGGTATAAACTTCTTCCGGACTTTTTAATAAATATTACTGCTATAATTGTTCCTCCGCTTGAATTCATAGCGGGACTTTTTTTGATGTTTGGTTTGTTTAGAAAGGGGAGCTCAGTAGTTATAATCGCATTACTAAGTGTTTTTTTAATAGGTTTAGTGCAGGCTTATGCAAGAGGATTAGATATAGATTGCGGTTGTTTCGGCTCTAATGGTGCTGATAAAACAACATCGGCAGATTTGCTCATCAGAATATTTGAAGATATATTGTTATTATTGGGCGCAATTATTATTTTTAAATTTAGCCGTTCAAAGTATTATAAAAACGTAAATTACACGGATGCTGAAATTCTCGCATCCCAAAACAAGGAGACATAATAATGTTAAAATCAAAAGGTTCAAAAATATCCTTCTTCACTCTGGGGCTTATTGCAATTTTCGCAATTATGTTTTCAGTAGTAAACAATTCAAAGCTTGCTGCTTCCATCAACGGACCAAGAATTATGTTTGAAGAAACCAAACATGATTTCGGTAAAATAGCTTCAGGACCGCAAGTTGAATATGTTTTCAAGTTCACAAATAAAGGCAACCAGACTCTTCACATTGAAAAAGTTCAGACATCCTGCGGATGCACAGGAACTACGATGGGCGAAAAAATGGATTATGCTAAAGGTGAGTCAGGTGAAATAAAAGTGACTTTTAATACACAAGGCAGAGAAGGAAAACAAGAGAAAACTATTATGGTTTATTCAAACGATGCTAAAGAGCCTCAAAAAGTTCTTACCTTCATTGCTGATATTACACCATAAAATAATTTTGTTTGTATAATTTGTAAGTAATAAAAAGGCGGAGAAAATTTTCTTCGCCTTTTTTATTTAAACTTTATTCATCTGCAACAAGCTCCAGAATATTTTCTTTCTTTTTGCTCAATTCAAACTTCCTTTCTTTCCATTTTCCCCTGCTGAACCAGTACGTAATCAGAATTCCTTTTAGCGCAACTGAAAGACAGATAGCAAACCATATTCCGTTCAGTCCCCATATTGAAGAAAAGTATGCGCAGAGAGGAATTCTTAAAAGTGTTGTGGTCAGCCCTATGGAAACAGGCGGTATAGTTTCTCCCGCACCCGAAAATGCTCCGCTTAAGATAACTTCGGCAGCAGAAAAAATTAGTATTACTGCCGTCACTTTATTAAAATCAGATGCGGCCACAATTACGCTTAAATCAGTTGTGAAAATGGATGCAATCTGCGCGCTGAAAGTGAAAAGTATAATTGAATATATCATCGCTGCAAAAATCCCGAATTTAAAAATCTTCCAGGCAAGTTTTTCAGCCCTGGCTTTGTTTCCTGCGCCGATGTTCTGCCCGACTAAAATTGTGGCAGCAAGCGAAAGCCCTATGTATATCTGATATGAAATTGCCTCTGAGCGGTGACCGATGCCGAGCGCAGCAAGTCCTGTCGTACCGTAATCAGCTACAAATCGTGAGACGAAAACATATATTAAAGAAAACGCCAGTCCGCTCATTGAGACAGGCAGCCCGATTTTCAAAGTATGCCTTAGTATTTTTTTGCTAAACCTGTAGCTGCTGATTTTATTTATAAGATTTCTTTTCCTTAATAATCTGTACCCTATAACAAATGCTATGAAGTAAGATATCAGAGTTGAAAAAGCTGCACCCATCATTCCGCCAAATGGAACAGGTCCCCAGCCAAAGATTAAAAGTGGTGCTAAAAAAAAGTTTAATATTACCGCCGTAAGTAAAAGATAGAACGGAGTTTTCGTATCGCCGTTTCCTCTGAAAATTGCAGTTGTTGTAGAAAGCAGAGTTACACATGGTAAACCAAGAAGAAAAGTAACCAGATAGTCATCTGTGTAATTTCTTTGCTGGGCATCAATATTAATTATATCATATAAATAAGGAAGTGCCGGTATCATTACAACTGCGACAATAATTGCAAGAAAAAAAGTCTCTATCAGATTGTTAGTAGAGATATGCCTTCCCGTATCTGCTTCGTTAGCTCCTTTTGATTGAGCTACAAGTGAGTTAGTGCCAACGGGAATCATTTCTCCCAGCGCCATTGCTCCCCATACAAGAAAATTAGCAACTGTAATTGCTGCAAGCTCAGCACTGCCGAGCTTCCCGACCCAATAAGAATCAATAAGAGTAAAAGAAGATTTTACTAATGTCTGTAACACGGCCGGACCTGCAATGGCAAGTATCAGCCTGTTGTCTGAAAGTTTATTTATCAAATTATTTGGAAATCGGGGAGTAAATTGCAAACAACAAAAATACATCAATTAAAAACATTTGTAAATCTAAATTGATAATTGTTTTTATTCTTCTCATTTTTAGTCAAATGAATATACTTTACCTTTTATCTCAGGTAGAGGTTACGGGGGCAGAAACCTACGTAGAATCTCTGGCAAATTATCTTTCCTCATCCGGCAATAAAATATTTATTGCTTCGGATACTTTTACGCGTAAAGCTGATGCGAAAATATTTAAAGTTAATCTTCATCAACGGGATTTTAAAACACGCCGCAGCAACATAGTTGAAATTCAAAAAATCATAAGAGAGAATAACATAGATATTGTTCATGCGAACTCACGCGCATCTGCATGGGTCGGGCACTTTGCATGCAAGAAAGAGAACATTCCTTTTATTGTATCTATACACGGACTGAGCGGAATGCGATTATCCAAGAAGCTTGTTCCTGCGCTCGGTGATAAAACGATTGCAGTCTCTGAATATATACGTGATGTAACGATGAAAGATTTTAAGGTTAATAAAAGTCAGATTGAATTAATAAGAAATGGATTGAACATCGACGAAGTGATTGAACGAAGTAAGCAGGAAGTAAAATCTATTTATAAGACTGAAAAAGATTTTTTACTGTCTTATATCGGAAGGGGAACGGGTCCGAAGAAGGATATCGTGCTTGCCCTGGTAAATGAAATTATCCCGAATATTAAAGCAGAAGTAAAAAATTTAAAATTTCTTTTTATCTGTCCCGGTACTTTACATGAAGAAATTTTAAGCAGCATTAATAAAAAAAATAAAGATGCGGGAGAAGATTATATTTTAATTGATGACCACAAGAATGATGTAATGGCATCGCTTAATCAGGTTGATATGGTTATTGCTGCAGGCCGAAGCGCAATAGAAAGCGTTTTGTTAAATAAGCCGGTTTTATTCTGGGGAGAATCTTTATTCGGCGGAGTATTGAATGATAAAAGTCTGCCGCTTGCATTAGAATCAAATTTTGGCGACAGTAAGGTTTTGGAAAAAGTTTACTCAGATAAGATTGCAAAGGAAGTTACAAAAGCTATTAAGGATAATATAAAGCTTGATGCTTCGGTTAAATCAAAAGTAGAAGAAGAATACGGATTGAATATCAATGCGGAGAAAGTTCTTTCTTTATATAAAGAAGTAATAATGAAACATAATAAAGAGGTGCTTGAAGAACCCCCGCCGATACTCCTTTACCACAGAGTCGTGAAAGATAATATCAAAGACAGCGTAGTAGGTATATATGTTACTGAAGAAGTTTTTGAAGAGCAGCTTCAGCATCTGCAAAAAAATAATTTTAAGACGATTACCTTTATAGATGTAAGTAAAGCATTGAAGGGAGATAAAACTTTATCTGAGAAAAATATTATACTCACATTCGATGACGGATACGAAGATAACTATTCATCGGCCTTCCCTTTATTAAAGAAGTATAATTCAACTGCAGTGATATTTCTGGTAACGGGGCAGGATAGTAATGTATGGGACTCGACTAAAAATGAGCCGGGAGCAAAGCTGCTTAATGCAGAACAAATAAAAAAGATGTTTGATTATGGAATAGAATTCGGAGCGCATACGTTGAATCATACAAATCTGACGGAAGTAAGCAAAAACCAGCTTTTAAAAGAGATTTATAACTCAAAAATATATATTTGTAAAGAATTGCAAATTCCTGTCATCTCTTTTGCTTATCCTTACGGCGAATGCAACAAGATGGCAAAGGAAGCTGTAAAGCAATTAGGGTTTGAGTTTGGAGTTGCGACAGATTCAGGTCCGTTGAATTTTTTAAAAGATTTGTACCAAATCCGCCGCCAGATTATTTTTTCACACACCTCATTGTTTCAATTCAGGAAGAAAATATCCAAGTGGTATCCGGCCTACAAAAAATTAAAATCAAAAAAATAGTAGTAATACTTTCTTTCTTTCCATTCGTTTCAAAACCCATTTTCTGAATCTTAAACATTCTTTTATTTTACAGAATTGAAGACAAAACATAGTCTGTTTACTAAAACTTTCAGGCAAACTATTTTCTGCAAAATAAAGTAAAAACTTTTTAAAAGGGCATAACTAACAATAATATATGGTAATTAAAGTAATGCGCCTGAAAGTTTCCTGCAAAATTATCCTGCAAATTAGTACTTGCTTTATATATATAGTCTTTACATATTGTATGCAAATTAACACTGCAAAATAATCTGCATAATAATTAATTCTGCAAAATAAGAATTCATGAAAGTAAGCAAATACTTTAAGATCAAAAAAATCCCGGGCATCATTAAAAAACTGACGGGAGTAAGTGTTGAAAAATTTGAAGACCTCTTAAAGCACCTCACACCGATCTTTATTGATCTGGAGAAAAAGAGACTCTTCAAAAAATCCCGCAAGAGAGCCTTTGGCGGCGGAAGAAAACAGGACCTTGACCTTGACGATAAATTATTAATGCTTCTTATGTACAATCATCTGTTTGTTACGCATGAATTCCTTGGCGCGCTCTTTAATCTGCATAACAGCAATGTAAGCAGACAGATAAATCACCTCGAGCCATTGCTTTCAAAAGTATTTCAGGTTCCTGAAAGAAAGATAAAGCTTGCAGATTCCGTTTTATCACAATCGCAGATATTGGAAATATTTGTAAATCTTGATGAAGCAGATAAGAAGGAAATGAACTATAGTCCTGTAGGTACAGATTATCCTCCGGTAAAATCGACGGGTACGGGCGGCAGTGATTTAAGAATTAATACAGAAGATAAGATAATAACGAATATAAAAGTTATCCCAATAAAAAAATCACAATCGAATTTATGAGCACGCAGGATACTATAGCGCACAAAGATTTACCGAACAAAGAGAAGCTGAAAATAAATATTCAGCAGATAAAGATTTTATCGGGTACAATAAACAAGCTTTACATTGAGTCGATGCTGAAAAAATTAACTCACATTTATAAAAAATGAATAAAGATTCTTTAGTAAGCAAAGTGGCAAACTCCAGCAGCTTTAGTCGTCACAGAAGCGAGCTGATATTCGACAGAATATTTGAGTTAATAAAGGAATCCCTGGTAAAGGATAAAGAATTTTCTGTAGATAATTTCGGAGAATTCAAAGTAGAGCACAGAGAAAGCATGAAGATAATGAATACAAAAGAGAATCAGGAAGTGCTTCTGCCGCCGAAAGATTTTATAAATTTTACTCCATCACAAAATTTATTAGACATAATAAATAAAAAATGACTAAAGAGCAGATAATAAGGAGCATCTCCGACGAGTTTAAGATAAGTGAGCTGGAGTCCATTCAGTTTTACGAGAATGTATTCCAATACATTGAAGGCTCTTTCCGCAAGAGCAAAAACTTGAACATTTCAGATTTCGGTAAATTCAATGTTATTGAAAGAACCGGCACTGACGGAGGTAAAGTTAATTCCGTGAAATTCTCCCCTTCAAAGAAACTCGCAACGGAAGTTAACTATAACTACAATAATCTTGCTAAAATTCTCTTCAGAGATATTGAAAGAAATATTAACAAGGAAAGAATTCTCTCTTTAGGCGAAGAAAATATTTACAGAGAAGAAGCTCCTGTTGAATCAGCAGAAGTGTTTGACAGATACTCAGAAGAAGAAAAAGATTTTATAGAAGAGCAGGTAAATCTTACCTCTTCAAATAAAAATGCAGGATTAAGCGATTTAGAGCAGCGCGTAAGAAAGATTGAAGCGTTCATAAACGTAATAAAGAAATTCTTCGAAGATGAGAAACTTGGTGATACTCTTTCTAAAGCAAAAACAGAAATTGTACCACCGCAAGCTGACTACGTAAAACGCGCAGAAGAAGATAAAGCAAAAGATGAAGAATACAAAGCTTCCATCTCTTCGCTTGAAGCAAAAATAAAAGAGCTTGAAGCAAAGTTCAAAGAGTCTGAAGCAAGAAAAGCTGCAACAACTACAGAAACAAAAGTTGAAACAAGAACTGAAGTAAAAGAAGAGAAGCAGCCGGAAAAGCCAATTGAAAAAATTGAGCTGCCGCCGATAGATGTTGTTCCTCCTGTAATAGAAAAGAAAGCTGAACCCGAACTTAAAGCACCGGTTGAGCCTGTTGCAGAAGAAATAACAACGGTTCCTGATTTAGGAAATTTAGTTGTTGAATCTGATTATACTGACGAAGCAAAACCGGTAGAAGAAACAATAAAACCTGTCTTTGTATCGCCTGAAGATGTATTTACACCTGCAGCTCCTATAGAAGATTTTGTTAAACCTGTTGAAGATTTCACAAAGCCGATAGAAGAATCTCTTGATGCTCCTGCTATTGAAAGAAAGATCGAAGAAAGACTTGCAGAGATAATAAAAGCTCCTGTAAAAAAAGCTCCAAAGGCAAAAGATCCTTCTACAAGCAATATTGATGACCTATTAAAAACTTTAGGAGCTTCAGATGAGGAAGACGTAATCGAAGAAGATATTGTTGAGCAAATTCCTGAAGCAAAGACAGAAGATATAACGGATAATTTCTTCATCAAAACAGAAGAGAAACCTGAAGAGACAATATCTGAGATTATCGAAGATAAAATTTCTCCGGTAGAAGAAAAGCATGAGGAAGAAAAGCATGAAGAAGAAAAGCATGAGGAAGTAATTTCTGAAATAGTAGAAGATAAAAAATTACCTGATACACCTTTAGTAGGTGAAATCACTGATTCCGAGCTTCATAAAAAAGTAGATTCATTAATTGAAGAGTTCAGAACTGAAGCTACAAAAATAAAAGAAGTAGAGGAAGAAGAGAAACAGGCAATAATAGAAGCGCAAAAAGAACCGGAACCTGAAATAATTAAACCGGTTGTTCCTCAGGATGAAGAAGCGCAGCTTTCAACAGCTTTATCTTCTATCTTTAACTCAATTCTTACTTCTGAAAATATAAAGAAAGAGGAACCGAAAGAGACTCCGATAATTAGAGAAGAAGTTAAAAATCTTCATAATGAAATTGTAAAAAGCGAAAAGCCTGTTGAGACAATTCAGCCGCCTGTAGAAGAAAACAAAGAAGCTCCGATTCCTTCTATAAGCGATATCTATTCCAGCGCAACAAGCTTCAACGATATATTCGAGCAAAAGAATCAGAGCAAAGAAGAGAAAGAGCATGCTGATGAAATGAAACAGATTCAGGACATGCATGAAGCAAATGAAACTAACGGACATAACTTAAAAGATACAAATGGACACAATTTAAAAGACACTAACGGACATGACTTAAAAGATACAAACGGTCACAACCTTACCGATACAAACGGACACAGCCTGCAGGATACAGCAAACCTAAAGGATATGTACGGTCCCGGACTTACAGAAAGCGGAACCGAACATGACGTTAGAACATCAAAAATTTATACAAACGGAAATCCGCTGAAGCCGTATGCAAACGGCAACGGCAACGGAAAGAACGGTAACGGCTCATCTACATTAAATCAGGTGCTTGAAGATAACGGTCTTCATAAAGAATCAAAGTCCAGCATTTTCATTATAGTGATAATAATCGTAATTGCTCTGGGTCTTTTATTCTTTGCAATCTTCAACTCCGGAATTATGGGCAAAGAAAAACTTGCCAAAAAAGAAAATAACTACGGACTTGTAAAAGTAAACGAAGTGAAGAATGAAAAATATTTTTACGATAACGGAAAAGACAAAGTATTTTTTGAAACAGATAAAGGATATACAATACAGGCAGGCTCATTCAATGATAAAGAATCTGCAATAGAAAAAAGCAAATCTTTAACTGATAAAAAAGTTGAGAATGTAAGAATTGAAGAGCTTGAAAAAGGCAGCACAACATTTTTCAGAGTAAGAGTGGGTTCATTCGCTACTCTGGAAGAAGCAAAAAATTATTCAGAGAAGTTCTAATTTTAATCCAATAATGCTATGAAATATTTATCGTTAAAAGGAATCGCAGTTTTGGCAGTGGCAATAGTACCAATATTGTTAAAATTCAAATTGCACAAAACAGAAAAGCCTGAAATAAAAGGCCCCAGTATACTTGTAGAGGCTGTATAAAAATTGTTTTAAATTAGTTCCACCAAAAAAGCCGCAGTGGGTTAGCTGCGGCTTTTTTGTTTTATAAAGCCTGTAATAAAACTCATTGCCAATACTCCTGCACTTATCCATAAGCAGATAATGCTGAACCAGTCGCCATGCTCAGTATAAAAAGTTTTCTCTTTAATAATTCCTATCTTTCCGGCAAATGAAGCCCTTACATTTATTTCTGTTTCGTCGTATTTATTACCATAAGGGTCAATAAAATCCGATATTCCCGTATTTGCGCTCCTTGCAATCCATCTTCTGTTTTCAACTGCGCGTAGTATTGCAAACTGGTTGTGCTGATAAGTTCCGAATAGTTTTCCCCACCATGCATCGTTAGTGATGATAGTACAAAAGTCTGCACCTTTTTTTACAAATGCTGCAAAGTATCCCGGGTAAACTGATTCGTAGCAAATAGCAGAATTAAACTGCACACCGTTCTCCAATGTAAAGTTAATTGTGTCTTTGCCAATCTGCCACTGGCTTATGCCTACTCCCCACGTTACAAAATCTTTTAAGAATGAAAGAGTTTCCTGATAAGGAATCCTCTCACCGCCGATTACTAATTTATTTTTTTTGTAAATTTGAAATTCTTCCTGATTTTTATTTTTTTCAAATAATGCTGCTGCATTGAATGTATCATAATACTTCCCGCTGCCACTCTGCTTTGCATCAACAGGAGCACTTAGGGAATCTTTATAAACATGGTAATAAGGAAAGCCAACTAACACAGGCACATTGGTTGAATCGACAAAGTTTTTAAATTTCATATACTTTTCGTAGTAGCTGCTTTGAAGTATAGGAAAAGTAATTGCAGTCTCAGGCAAAACAATTAACTGCAGCTGCGGATTTTTTTCTTTCAGTTCTTTTATCATATCAACATATTCATTCACTACCTGCATCTGCTTTCCTCCCCACTTTTCCCAGGGGTCAGAGTTCGGCTGTACTACTCCGACATTTATTTCTCCATTGGTAAAAGCATTGGAATATTTAGCGGGACTGTTCATAACAAATGTATAAGCATCAGGGGCAAGATAAACAATAATGATAGAGATAATTAAAAGATTGGTTTGCGTTGTAAAATTTCTCCAGCGGGCTTTGCGCTGCTCTTCAACAAAATAAAACAGCATTATGCCTATGATACAAATCCAGAATGTAAGGCCGTATACTCCTGTGTACTCTATGAACTGTATCTTTGAAAGATTATATGTTTGCGTATTTCCGAATACAAGCCATGGAAAACTGAACTGTGTAAGCGTGTGCAGATACTCGAAGGCAACCCATATAAACGGAAAAGAAATAAGATATAAATATTTATAACGGAAATTTTTTAATGAGCGGTAAACTTTATAAAATGCTGCAGCAGGCAGCCAGAAAAAAATGGGATGGGCAAAGAGTGTAAGTAACCCTGCAATGATCAAAAATCTGTCGGCATTCTGACGCATTCCGCTAAGCCATAACCACGATACGGCAACTAGATTGAACCAGAAAAAAATTGCATAGGTTTTTCTGAGGACTTCATTGTATGTTTTACACTGAATTATCTCTTTAATAAGAAGTACTATGCCGATGTATATGAGAGGATAAAAGTTAACGGGCGGAAAGGCGAGACCGAAGCATACTCCGCAAATCACTCTGAACCAGAAGTCTGAAGTTTTAAATCTATTTGTAAATTTGTTAATAAATCTTTTCAAGCGAATAAGTATAAATACCTAACTTAATTTATATTGAGATAAGAAAGGATTGAAAAATTTGTGCGGGAGAAAGATGGTTTATTTCAAAAGCTTTCCGATTTCATATATATCCGAAACTTTAGTATATATTAAACCTGTATATGTTTCTTTTTCATTAAAGGAAAGTAGTGTGTTTGTATTGTTTATAATAAAGGAAAAATCGTAGTTTCCTTCCTTATCTGTATGAAAAGTATGAGTGAACTTCATTGTAAATCCACTTGAATCTTTAGAGATTATTTCACCTACATTAATATCTATTAAAAGATCTTCACATGGAATTACCTCGTAATATATTTTACCTGTTAAGTGTATTGTATAAGTAATTGTATCAAGTTCAATAATATTAAAACTATTCTCTATGTGAGGTGCATGACCTCGAAAATTATAAAATCTCCCTTTATTTAAGTAAGGATTACCTTTTGGTAATTGTAAAGTTTTAAAGTCCACTTCATTAATTTCTTTAACTTGAGAAAAACCCTGAATAGAAATCAAAGTTAGTAATATTGCAAGCAATCTTGTCATTGCCTAAGTTAATATTTTTTAACTTTAATATAAAATCCATTCTGCTTATTTCTATATATAACCAAAAATTACTATGCAAAACTTTTCCATATCAGGCAATATTGTCGATGTTGTTAACAATAAAATTTTTCCCGGAACGATAAAGGTATCGGGCGAAAAAATAGAATCAATTACTGAAACTCCCAACGAGAAATATTCCAACTATATCATTCCCGGATTTGTAGACGCTCACGTTCACGTGGAAAGCTCGATGCTTATACCTTCCGAGTTTGCCCGTCTTGCAGTTGTGCAGGGAACAGTTGCAACTGTCTCCGACCCGCATGAAATCGGCAACGTACTCGGCATTGACGGAGTACGGTACATGATATCAAACGGAAAGCTCGTTCCTTTCAAGTTCTACTTCGGCGCTTCTCCATGCGTGCCTGCTACTACCTTTGAAACTGCCGGAGCGCATATAACTCCCGATGACATTCGTAAATTATTTGCAGAAGATAATTTAGTTTACATGAGCGAGATGATGAACTTTCCCGGAGTGCTTTATGGCGACAAAGAAGTGATGGAAAAAATTGCAATTGCGAAAGAGTTCGGCAAGCCGATTGACGGACATGCGCCCGGCTTACGCGGTGAAGATGCAAAAAAATATATCGAAGCAGGAATATCAACTGACCATGAATGTTTTACCATTGAAGAAGCTCTGGATAAATTAAAGTATGGAATGAAAATTTTAATTCGTGAAGGCTCTGCTGCGAAAAATTATGATGCGCTTCATACGCTTATAGATTCGCATACAGATAAAACAATGTTCTGCAGCGATGATAAGCATCCGAACGATTTAGTTGTCGGTCATTTAAATCAGATAGCAGCACGCTCAGTTGCAAAAGGATATGATGTAATGAAAGTGCTTCAATGCGCATGCGTAAATCCTGTGAAGCATTATAATTTAGAAGTGGGATTATTACAGGCCGGCGACTATGCTGACTTTGCAGTTGTAGAAGATCTGAAATCATTCAAAGTTTTACAGACATATATAAACGGCAAGCTTGTTGCCGATAAAGGCAAAACATTGATTGAAAGGGTGCCTTCGACAATTGTAAATAATTTTAATACTGAGTATAAAAATCCAAATGACTTTTTAGTAAAGGCAGAGAAAGAAAATATAAGAGTAATAGAAGCGAATGAAGGACAGCTGATTACCAATGAGCTTCACTATCCTGCAAAGTCAGAGGAAGGTTATTTAGTATCAGATGTTGAGAACGATGTTCTGAAGCTTGTTGTGGTTGAGCGTTACGGCAACACTCCGCCAGCAGTGGCATTTATAAAAAACTTCGGACTGAAGAAGGGTGCGATTGCATCATGCGTTGCGCATGACTCGCATAATATAATTGCAGTGGGAGTTACCGATGAAGATATCTGCAATGCAGTTAACGGAATAATAAAACATAAAGGCGGTGTATCGGTTTCGCAGCATGGAAGCACAGAAGTGCTTGGTCTTCCCGTTGCGGGAATAATGTCCAATGAAGACGGCTATATTGTTGCTGATAAGTATACTGAGATTGATAAGCTCGCAAAGGAGCTCGGCACGCAGATGTATGCGCCGTACATGACGCTTTCATTCATGGCGCTGCTGGTTATTCCGGCATTGAAACTGAGCGATAAAGGATTATTTGACGGCAGCAAGTTTGAGTTTACTCCGCTGCAGTTTTGATTGTGCTTATCTTATATTGAATAATAATTTTGTAGAGCCGCATTACATGCGGCTTTTTATTTTTAATAAGATGAATATGCAGCCGCCGGCAATCTATTCTGTCAATACCTAAATAAAAAAATCTACCTATTAGTGCTAATAGGATAAATTTTGTTTTTTTATTTAAAAAGTATTATTAAATTAGTTCGGGAAAAATCCCCTTTTTTTAGTTTTTAATGAAAAATACTCAATCGGAAGAAATGTTACTTTTTTGTTACTATGGAAATGTAAATAGAGCATGATAGGAGAAAACTTATCAGTGATGAAAAATAAAACTTGCCGGTATTGTAAAAACAACAACGATGGAAACAAAACCCGTCAAAAATTCATCATAATCAGAAAAATTTTGTGAACGATTTTAAATGACGAGAACAAAATGTTACTTTTTTGTGACAATGGAAATATTAAGCGGATAAGTCTGGTGAAAATTCATCAGTGATGAAAAATAAAATTCCCGGTATTGTAAAAACAACAACGGGCAGAACAAAACCCGTCAAAAATTCATCAAGAATAAAAAATTTTTAGAATTTACGTTCCGACGCCGGAGCATCGGAACGCGAGGAGCTGAAACAAAACCCGACTTTTCTAATGGTGAAATTGCGAGATGTGTTATGATGAATAGTAAAGAACTTAATTCGTAATTTGTAATTCGTAATTGATTTCCATAAGCCCTTATGATAACTTTTACAATAAAATACCGTATTAATTCTTACACATAAACATCATTATTAATGAAGAAAATCTTAATTATCGGCGGTACAGGTTTCGTCGGAAGAATGGTTACTGAAACCCTCTCAGTAAATCCTGACTATGACGTAACACTTTTTAATAGGGGTAAAAGAAATCCCGGCATTTTCCCGAATGTAAAACACGTAGAAGGCGACAGGCTAACCGATGAAATACAAAAGCTGAAAGGAATGAAGTTTGACTGCGTTATTGATTTTGCAGGAATGTATCCCACAAATATCGATAACACGCTTGAAGCTCTAAAAGGAAATATCGGCAGATATATTTTTATATCTACATGCTCGGTTTACAATTTTGAAGAAGCGGCAAATAATCCCGGACCAATAGGTGAAGATGATTTCCCTGTGTACGGATGCACTGACGAACAGAGAGATAACAAGGACATGCAGTTCTACGGACATAACAAAGCTGAATGTGAAAGAGTTATACTAAGCAAGGACTGGCTTGATGCAATTATATTCAGACCTGCATTAATATGCGGCAAGTATGACCCAACGGACAGATTTTATTGCTGGCTGTACAGGGCCAAGACGCAGGATAAAATCCTAATGCCTGAATCAGCAGGCTCGCTCACTCAAAATACTTTTGCTCCTGACTTTGCGCATCTGATAATAAAAGCTATTAATGCCGATAGTCACAGAAAAATTTATAATGCGGTAACTCATGACCCTGTCAGCATTTTTGATGTAGTGAATACATGTACAAAACTAGTGGATACAAATCCTGAAATAGTAGTAAAGCCGGATTCATTTTTTGAAGAGAACGAAGTTCATCACTGGATGGATTTAGCAATGTGGCTTGGACCGATGGACTTTGTATTCGATATGAAGAAAGTCCATGAAGATTTTAAGCCTGAGTTTCATTCGTTCGAGCAGTCAGTAAAAGACACGATTCCCTTCTATGAAGAAAGAGGATGGCCTGTGCCGAAGTACGGACTAAGCATTGAAAGAGAAAAAGAGCTTCTGGCAAAAGATTAATTCTTACCGGGCGGAAGGCAGCGCGGAGGAAAGATATATTTTGTATTTTTATCTTTCATCCATTCTATGATTTTTATTATTCCGAAGTAATTGAATATGAACCCAAGCACTCCGCCAATTATATAATCTGTAACTGATGCAAGATGGTTATGGATGATGAAATAAAAAAAGTATCCTGCTCCGGGTAAAAATAATATTATAGAAGTTATTAAGCCCGGATTATAAAATTTCTTCGCTTTTATATTAAATATAATTGTATGAGCAAAGAAATTTCCAACCGATATTAACGTAACACCTATAGCGAACCAAATGTACTTTTCTCCTATGAGAACAGCCAGAAAATAAACAAGCCAACCAAGGGCAACGTTTACAATCAAAGCAGAATTTGTATTGAGCGGATATCTATCCGGAGAATTACTCTTGAACAGTACAGTATTAAGCATACCGGGGAAATAACCGGGGTATCTGTATTCTTCGAACTGATGAAAGAATAAGGAAGCAAAGTTAAACCAGAGTATAAACTTCAGCGGAGGAAATGAATCTCCGTTAAAGATAATATAAAATGCAGCAGAGCAGCCGAATAAAAATCCGATATCAAACCAGTGCTTTCTTAAGAAATTCATTTTGTAAACTTAGAACTTTATTCTTCCAGAATCAATATTTGTTTTTATCATTACTGAGTTTGTCTCTGAATTTTTACCTTTGATTTGAAAAACAAAATATATAACGTTGATAATTCACCCCTACTTACATTGTTGATTCACTGAAGTTTCTATTTTATTAACTCTAAACCGAGGTAAAAATGAAACATCTATTCAAATTGTTTGTATTGGTTCTTTTCTTGTTAACATCCCAACTTATTTTTTCTCAAACTCCGCAGTATTACAATTACAATACTACGGGTAATGGTAACTCTTTTCCGTTTAATATTCCCGGCGGTAAAGAGGTTCAGGTATTATTTCTCCCCGGAGATTTTGCTCAGCCCGCTCCGGCACCTGCAGGAAATATTACAGCAGTGTCGTTTAGATTGGCAGCAAATTTAGGTCCGTTCACATATACAAATGCTTATATTAAAATGGGGCAGGCCTCAGGTCTTACTACATTTGCCGCAGGGGTTTGGTATTCAGGACCTATGACTACAGTTTATACCAGAGCTTCAGTCTCACTGGGAGGTGTAGCGAATGAATGGATGACGATTACACTGGATACACCTTTTCCTTATGATCCGACTCAAAGTTTGATTGTTGAAGTAAATCAATGCGGAGCTCCGGGTGCTACCGGATTCAGCACCGGTACAACTACTAATACCGGCAACAGAAGAAACACTTCTTTAACTTCGGGAGCTTGCCCGTTTGTATGGGGACAGCAGAGCGGTACAGTGCCTCACATGGGTATCAATGTTTCTTCAGGTCCCACAATTTGCAATAAGTTCGCAAGCACATGGTGTCCTATTGGTACATATCCGACTCTTCCTGCTGCCACATATTTTCATGCAGCAGCATGGATTGGTGATACAATGTATGTACAGGCTCCGACTTCAGCAGGCGCAGGAGCTACAACAGTTTATCGTTATGTACATGGCAGCGGCTGGTCAACAGGTGTGCCGTGCTTAGTTGGTGTAGCAGCAGCATCAATGAATGCCGTAGGCGGAAAATTATACCTTATTGGCGGCGGAGCTACTGCAACTACAGGTTCAACAAATGTACAGCGTTATGACCCTGCAACAGGTGTCTGGACTGCAATGGCTCCATTACCGGCTGCATTATCGGCTCACGGCTCAGTAAGCTGGGGTGATAGTGTAATTTATGTGGTAGGCGGCCCTTATACGGGGGCAGGTACTAACCTTGCTGTTCACTATTACAGAATAGGCTCAGATACATGGGGTACTATAGCAAACTCATTACCATCAGGACAAGGAAGAAGAACTTTCGCATTAAGCATGGCAGATGGAAAAATTGTAATGACTTGCGGATTTAATACAGTATATTTGAAAACAACTTTTGTGGGAACACCAGGAGCAAATGCTTCACTTCTTACCTGGGCTCCCGGTGCAGATGCGCCTATTGCTCTTAGCCGTCCGGCAGGTGTAGGTTATGACACTTATTCATTCTTGGTCGGAGGAGACACAAATACAACATCTGTTAAAAATGATAAAGTATACAGGTATAATGTGAATGGCAATGTATGGAAAACAGCAATTCTTTCAAATCCGGGTGCTGTATCGAACATAATGAATGCTGTTACAATTAAATGTATAAATGATACTGTAAGAATATTTCAACCGGGTGGATTCACAACTGTTGCAGTTAATCCTATGGTTATCACCGGCTGCGGAACTATAACCGGAACAGGAAATCCGATAAGCAATGTACCGGATATATATTCGTTATCACAAAATTATCCGAATCCATTCAATCCTTCAACAAGAATTGAATTTGCCTTACCTAAGGGTGAATTTGTAGATTTGAGATTATATGATATACTTGGAAAAGAAGTCGCCGTCTTAGCTAATGGTACATTTGAGTCAGGCAGGCATACACTGGATTTAAATTTATCTTATTTATCCAGCGGAACATATTTCTACAGGATAACAGCAGGTAAATTTACAGATACTAAAAAATTATTATTGATGAAGTAATTTCTTTTTTTGTGTATTGGTTTAAAAAGAGGGAGTTATGCTCCCTCTTTTTTATTCTAAAATTCTGAAAAAGGTAAATAAAATCTTATGTGTTTTCCCCTTGAAAAAATTATAAGAATATCGAAAATTACATAACTATTATAAATGAATTTCTATTGTTAAAATTTTATAATAATTCACAATATTCTCAAAAAAATAAACTTAAAACTATGAGAAAAAAAACAACAATGTTCTTATTTGCACTTTGTTTTGTCTTACCATTTTTGACTGCAAGCGCAGATACAAAAAAAGGCACGGGCAACGGTTCTAACGTTGATAGCTCTGCCACTCCTGATGCTTACGGTTACAGATGGAAAGATAATACAGATGCAGGTGGACCATCATATCTCTTTAGAGATACAACCTCAGGCCCGGCTTCGAACTGGCAAAGAGTTACAGGTCTTAGCGATGATAATAACGTAGGACCTTTTCAATTAGGTTTCAATTTCAGATATTATTATTATAATGTCTCGCGTGTAAGAATCGGCTCCAATGGTTATTTGCTATTGGAATCAGGTTCAGATGTAAACACAAGCCCGTTAAATTCAGGCTTCCCGACAATTCCACTTCCAACCGTTCCTAACAATTACATTGCAGGTTACGGAGCAGATTTAATTTTCGGTACAGCTGCTCAGCCTGGAAAATGTTACATATACAGAAATAATGTTGATAGCGTTATCATCAGTTATTATGATGTTCCGCTATGGCAGCAGGCAGCACCGGGATACAACGGCAGCCATACATTTCAGATAATTCTTACAAAATCAGATTCGTCTGTTACCGTAATGTATAAAAATATTGCCGGAACTTTACAGCCGCCTTCCACAGGTAATGCGCTTGTAATGGGTATCGAAAATATCACAGGTAATGTTGGGTTACAAAGATATTCAGGTGTGGGACCAACCCCTATCACCAATAACATGGCATTAAAATATTACTATCCAAGATCAACAACTTTTTCTGTAAAAGATGCTGCAGTTTCATGGGTAGATAATACAACTACCGGCGGTATATTTAAACTGACAAATGATACATTAACAATCAGGTCAAGAATTGCCAATACAGGTAATGTTACTACAGGCGGAACTTTCATTACAAGTCTGGCAGTAAAGAATGCTACCAATGTTACAGTTATGACAGACTCTGTAGTTGTTCCTTCACTTAATGCAGAAACAGATACACTTGTAAGCTTTACAAAGAAATTTATACCGACCACTGCAGGTAAATATACAGTAACAGTTACAACACTTCTTACAGGAGATGCAGTGCCAAGTAATAACGTAAAAAATCTTGAACTGAACGTAGTATCACGTACTTCACCGTGGCTTACACTTGCCTATGATAACGGAACAAATACCGGCGGTATCTCATGGGCAGGCGGTACAGGGGCAGTTGCAATGTATTTTGTACCACCTGTATATCCTGCAAGAATTGATACATTAAGATTCTTTATCGCAGCAAATACAAATAATGTTTCATTCTTTGCAAAAATTATTGACGATGACGGAATAGGCGGTTTACCGGGTACAGATCTCTATACTTCATCAGCTGTTACTCCTACAAGCACAACTGCCTTTACAAATGTAGTTGTTCCGGGCGGAATTACAGTTAACAGCGGCGGATTTTATGTATCATGGGTAATGAACGGTGAAAGCATTCAGATTGGTGAAGATATTACTGCTCCAATTTCAAACAGAAGTTACGAAGGTTTAGGCGGCTCTTATGCTCCTTACAGAAACGGTTCAACAAATGATCCGATGATAAGAGCAGTTGTTAAGAACCCGTCAGTCGGTGTTGTTAATAACAATACAGGCATTCCTGAAAGATTCTCATTGTCACAGAATTATCCAAATCCATTCAATCCTGCTACAATGATTAATTTCAGCATTCCTGTAAATTCATTCGTAAGACTTTCTGTTTATGATATTCTCGGAAGAGAAATTCAGCAGCTTGTAAATAACGATTTAACACCGGGCAGCTACAGTGTTGATTTCAATGCTTCAGCTTTAACAAGCGGTGTTTATTTCTACACCCTTACAACAAACGGATTTACTGATACAAAGAGAATGCTATTAGTAAAATAATTTATAAAGACATAATTTGTATAAACAAAAAAGGGAGCGAAGAGCTCCCTTTTTGTTTTGTAAAAAACTCTGTAAAGATTATTTAAAATCTACACTGAATAAAATTTCTTCCATTGTTTTTTCGTTAGCATCATAATTTGCTGTAGGTGTGTAAGCGTAAACAACGTAATTTCCATTGGTGCTTGCATCTATAGCAGACATAATTAGCATAGACATTTCAGTGCCGTTAATTTTTCCGACTGCGCCTACATAATAAGCTTCGATATCGCCGATTTGTACATAGTGAGCTTCACCTTCGGGTTCAAAATCAAAATCTGCCAATGCCATTTCTAATAAATCATCTGCTGAGATCTTATCGTTTCCGAATACAACAGCTGTTGAACCCATGGACTTATCAGGACTCATTGTTCCTAATTTGGTTGAAGAGTTTTCTGTTATTGTCCAGTCAGATGGAAGGTTAAATGTCATTTTTCCGTCTTTTGATTCCAGTTTTGTCCATCCGGAAGGAACTTCAGCTTTTATTTCTTTTTTCGGCTCTGAAGATTTTTTTACTTCTTTTTTCTTTTTGGAGTCAGTTGTAGATTCCGTTGTTTTTTTATCTTTCGTTTCTGTTGTTGATGTTTTTTCTTCTTTTTTTCCGCAGCCTGAGATTAAAAACAGGAATAGTACAAGGAGTGCCAGAGATTTCATTTGAGTTGGGTTTAATTTGTGATTAGAATTCAAAATACTACTTTATGCTTTCTTTTGAAACTCATAAAAAGAATTTGCAAGAATATTTGTTTTGTTTTTTGTTCTACAATAATTCTGTATTTTAGTTCCATTAAAATTTATTTTCAATATTAACTCAAAAAAAATCAGAGTTATTGAAACTTCTTTTCGTGTTTTGAGTTAGATAAAAAAACAAAAAACTTCATGAAAAAAACATTACTCATTCTTATTACTGTTGTTTTCTTTTCAAATTTTTATTCAACAGGTTATTCCCAGAGTTTGGCAATCGGCTACAGAGTAGCTTCGGGTTCATTTAAACCTTTAGATTTTGTAATTGACAGATATAATCAGACACGTACAGCCATTCTTACCAAAAATATGGATAAGATAAGTTCTGTCTCGGGTTTAGTATATAGTGTAGGATACAATTTTGGCGAATACGGTCTGGAAGTTGAAATTCCAAATTTGAAATCGCCCACCGTTACCGCTGAAACATCAACTCAGATAAGAGAGCTTTATATGGAAATATCGGGCTTTGAGTTCAATGCATCCGTGGGTAAAGAAATTTTTAATGATGGCGCATTTTTCGGTTTTCTTGGGGGCACAATGAGTGTAGATAACGTAAAGCCTACAATATTTACACGTATATACAATAAAAATACTTCCGCGGGTGAGTTTGGCAAAGTGGAAGCAAAGAGCGCAATTAATATGGGTATAGGACCTTATGTAGGCGTACATTTATTGTTTCCTTCTGTTATAATATTTGGAGAAGTGAGACCATTTTATAAATTTTCTTTAGTCGGCTCAGATTTTTATGAAGTAAACAGAGGGCTGAATCCTGCCACTTGGTCTGCCGATAATACAGATGATCTTGAAGGCAGCATGAACACTTTGGGTGTTACTGCAAAAATCGGTATCACAGTGGCAATTTTTTAATAAGTTTTTATAAATACGACGTTAAAAGCCGTTCATTTAATTCTGGACGGCTTTTTTTATTTCTGAACAAAATGACATTCTATTCCGTAGAAATTGAAATAAGATTTTAATAATTTTTCTTTTGGCTGTCCCCTTTTGTAAATTTCATTCGTTGTTAAAGTATAAATCAATAATTGATTTTAAACTTAACTTTTAACAAAATGACAAACAAAGACAACTCTCTCAACTGGTTTGAAATCCCTGCCTCAGATATCAAACGCGCAACAAAATTCTATGAAACAATATTTTCTGTGGAAATGCCTCAGATGGAAATGGGCGGCTCAATGGCTTTCTTCCCTGCTGATATGCAGAACGGCAAAGTCGGCGGAGCTATTGTGCAAAGCGACATGCATAAACCATCTGCCGACGGTGCAGTAATTTATCTCAATGCAAATCCTGATTTAGATATTGCTTTGAGCAAAGTTGAAAAAGCAGGCGGTAAACTTGTAATGCCTAAAACAAAAATTACGGATGAAATCGGCTATATGGCTTTCTTCATTGATAGTGAAGGAAATAAAGTCGGAATGCATTCGAACAAATAAAACAATTCAATCATGAAAGAATTTTTATTGTTGTTCAGAGGAACTGATACAAAACCCGATTACTCACCTGAACAGGTTCAGGCACAAATGCAGAAATGGATGGACTGGGTAAACGGCATTGCTCAAAATGGCAAGTTTAACGGCGGCAATCCTCTCTTTGATACCGGAGTAACCATTACCGGTACAAAAAAAGTTGTTACTGACGGACCTTTTATGGAAGGCAAAGAAATGCTTGGCGGATATATTTCAGTAAGTGCTGAAAACTATGATGAAGCCGTTGCGATAGCCCAAAATTGTCCCATATTAGATGGAGAAACGGGAAGTGTTGAAGTAAGAGAAGTAAGACCTGTTTAATAGTGTGAACCGATCCAGCGAAAAAATTTATATACTTACAGACCATCTTTTTCGCCATGAGGCGGGAAAGATGGTTGCTGTTTTAACGCGTATTTTCGGTTTACCAAACATTGAGCTTGCCGAAGATATTGTTCAGGATGCTTTTGCTCAGGCATTAAAAGAATGGACTTTTAAAACTCCTGAAAATCCTGCCGCATGGTTAATGATGACGGCGAAAAATAAAGCTATCGATATTCTTCGGCGCGAACGGCATAAAAAAAATTACGAAGAAGAATCCTCTTACAACTCACAATATGAATACTCTTCGATACCAATCATTGAAAATCTTTTTATGCATAACGAAATAAAGGATAGCCAGCTAAGAATGATATTTGCCTGCTGCCATCCTTCATTAGCATATGCAGACCAGATTGCTTTCACTTTAAAAATCTGTTCAGGTTTCAGTATAGATGAAATAGCCGCAGCTTTACTTTCAAATCATGAAACAATCAAAAAAAGAATTCAAAGAGCAAAGAAATATATTTCAGATAAGAACTTAAAGTTTGATATTCCGGAAGGCAATGAACTAAAGAAAAGATTAGATGTCGTATTGCACTCTGTTTATCTTTTGTTTAACGAAGGATATAACTCCGGCAACAAAAGTGAACTGATACGAAAGGATTTATGTGAAGAGGCAATTCGATTAGGATTAATGCTTACGGAAAATGAATATATAAATCAGCCGAAGTGTTTTGCGCTTGTTGCATTAATGGCATTACTTTCATCAAGGTTCGAATCACGTTTAAATACTGATGGTGAAATAATTCTGCTTGAAGAACAGGATAGAAGTAAATGGAACACAGAGTTAATAAATTTGGGGATGTACTATCTGAATAAATCTTCTGAAGGAAATGAGATAAGTGATTATCATGTTGAGGCAGCTATAGTGGCAGAGCATTCAATTGCAAAAAATTTCAATGAAACGAACTGGACAAGAATACTTCAGCTATATGACATTTTAACTAAGATAAATTCCTCGCCGGTAGTATTATTAAACAGAGCAATTGTTATTGGTAAATTATCGGGAGCTGAAAAAGCAATAAATGAAATAGATTTAATCCCCGATGTAACCAAATTTAAAAAGACAAATTATTTATTTTCTGCAGTTCTTGGGGAATTGTATTCACAGGTGAAAAAAAACTCAGAAGCAAAAAAATTTTTTGAACAGTCTCTATCCCTTACAAACTCCGAGGCAGAGAAAAAATTATTACGTAAAAAAATGAGTGCTGTCAGTTAGCATTATAAAATCATCTCTTCACTGTCTCCGTTTATTATTAATGCCTGCCCGTCCATTAGAGTTTTATAATCCATATTTTCTGTTTTAAAATATTCAACCACTCTGTCCATCGATTCAGATTTACCATGCTGGGATTTAAAGTGAGGTACGATATTATACTGCAGAACATTTAGTCCTTCATAAATACACTCTTCTTTATAAGTAGAAAAAACCTTTGTATCGTCATCTGCGATTTCAAGTCCGCGCAAAGTGGGTGCAAGCACTACAACTCCTGCACTGTATCCTGCATAAACAATTTTATCTTCGTCCAGCATATTTTTTATTATTATATCAAACCCGCTATCATACATTGCTCTTCTCAATAGAAATGAATCCCCGCCCGGTACCCATACAGAGTCGTAATTCATCAACTGTTGTTCCAAACCTTCCTTATCGCCGTAGTATTTTCTTAGATCAATTTCTTCTGATGATAATCCTATTTTACTCAAATCTCTGAGTTCCTCTTTTAAAGCATGATGTCTTTCTTTTTCAGGAAAGTAATCGTGAGCATTTAATATTACTGCTGTGCGTTTATTTCCTGCCACTAATTCTGAAAATTTTTCGGGGTCATTGCCCATACGGAATGAAGATAAATATAATCGCATTTTATAATAAAATATTATTCAACTGTTTTGTAAAAAGATATATGAAGGTTCTCAAAAAAATGAAAAGCAGAGATTTAAAGTACAGTTTATCTTAATTGTGCTAAAGAAAACAAAAAAGGCGGAGTAAACCCGCCTTTCGTATTTTACACTAAATAGATAAATTTTTACTGCCCTTCGTTTATTAATTCGCTCGGTTCTGCCTCTCTCCAGCTTAGGTAGTATTCTTCTGCGCTCCAGTCCTTGGCAAAGTTTGTAAGTTTTAGAGGTCTGAATGTATCCATCATTACTGCAGTTTCCAGCGTTTCAGTTTTACCAAGTGCGGCGTCAACCGTTCCCGGATGAGGTCCGTGCGGAATACCGTTCGGGTGCAAACTTATCGAAGCGTACTCGACGCCTTTTCTGCTTGAAAAATTTCCGTCAACATAATAAAGCATTTCATCTGAATCAATGTTGCTGTGGTTATAAGGAATCGGCACTGCAAGCGGATGATAATCAAGAAGTCTTGGGCAGAACGAACAGATTACAAATCCCGGCGCATGGAAAGTCTGATGAATCGGCGGCGGCATATGAATTTTACCCGTGATAGGCATAAAATCTTCAATGTTGAAAATCCACGGGAAGTAATATCCGTCATAGCCTACAACATCGAACGGATGGAAATCATAATGAATCGCCGTCATCTGATTTCCTTTTTTTATTTTAATAACAAAGTCACCCTTCTCATCAATCGTGACCATTTCTTCAGGCACTCTTATATCTCTCTCGCAAAATGGCGAGTGCTCAAGAAGCTGGCCGAAATGATTTCTGTATCTGCGCGGAGTTTCAACAGGTCCGTTTGATTCAAATATTAATAATCTTGCCGGCGTTGTATAATTGAATTTATAAATTACTCCTCTAGGGATTACAATATAATCACCTCTTCTGAATTTCATATATCCTAACTGTGTCTCAAGCGTCCCTTCACCTTCGTGCACAAAATAAATTTCATCGTACAGTGCATTTTTAAAAAATGCATCGGGCTGCGAAGCAGGCAGGCACATACTCATTATAACATCGTTGTTATACATCACTGGTTTTCTGCCGTAGATAATGTCACTTTCAGGTGTAAGCGGTTTCGTTTTAAAGTGATACGGTTTCAGCGGAGCGTTTTCCCATTCTTCGATATGAAACACTTCTACTTTATCTTCCACACCGTTTATTTTAGCAGGAGAATTTATGTGATATGCATTCGAGTAAATGCTGTCAAAACCTATGGTAGAAAACAACTCTTCTTTATACAAAGAACCGTCGGGCTGGCGGAACTGTGTATGTCTTTTTTGCGGGAATTTTCCCAGCTTATGATAGAAAGGCATATTTTATAATTAATAATTTGTAATTAGTCAGTTGAGTCTAAATATTCTTTGTACATCTTTAACCATTTTTCAAGTTTTTCAGATTTGAAATCCGGTTGATACATTCTTTTAAAAATTTCCAGTTCCTTTTCTTTTTCTGTTAGTCCATCAGGTAATCCCATTCTCAATAAGGCTAAACCTGTATCAAACATTTCTGCTCCCATTTCAAGTCGTTTTTCCCATGGTAATTCCATTATCATATCCTCATATCTTTTCTGTACGTGTGGTAAAGTATCATTCATAAGCTAACTTATTAAAAATTTCTATTAAGTTTAATTCATTTAACCAATGATGCAGGTACTGTTCATCTACTCCGGTTTGCAACAAATATTTTATATCCATTTTTTGCTGCTCAGATAAGGAGTCCTTTGCCCATTCAACCTTAGAAATAATCAAATCTTCTTTAGAAACTACATACCCCTTATATGTTTCAGATTCAAAGAATTTTCTTCTTTCAAACTCATACAGTCTGTACTCAGTTCTTTTTTGAACAATAAAATCAACCTTAGCTTTTGTAGCTTTATGAAAGAAATTGAACATCAGATTATGTTGCAAAGCAAAATCAATATCTTCTTCAGAAACTCCATAATCCTTTTTAAAGGCGTTGATTATTTTTTCCTTATTTGTATGAAATATTTTAATAACAATATCGATATCTCTGGTCATTCTTGGCATTGCATAAATAAATCCTGCCATTGAACCGGTCAGCATGTAATCGACTCCAATAGAAGTTAACTTATCAGCAACATCCTGTAATACTATTAGCTGAGAAGTTTCCATTTCTTATTTATGATTCGCTTCTAAATATCTTTCTGCATCAATCGCAGCCATGCAGCCCGTGCCTGCCGCAGTAACTGCCTGTCGATAAATGCTATCCTGCGCATCGCCGCATGCAAAAACTCCCGGAATATTTGTCTCCGAGCTTGTCTTCTTTGTAATAAGATATCCTACTTCATCCATATCTAAAATTCCATTAAATATATCTGTGTTCGGTTTGTGCCCTATGGCAATAAAAACTCCTTCTACAGGGTAATCTGTTACTTCACCTGTTACAACATTTTTTAATTTTACACCTGTTACTGTTTTCTTGAAATCTTCTTCAGTACCCACAACTTCATCTATAACTGTATCTGTAATAAATTTTATCTTCGGATTTTCTTTTACCCTATCCAGCATAATTTTTGATGCGCGGAAGTTCTGGCTTCTGTGAATGATTGTAACTTCTGATGCATGTCTTGTTAAATAATTTGCTTCTTCCATTGCAGTATCACCTGCGCCAACAACAATTACTCTTTGGTTTTTAAAAAAGAATCCGTCACATGTAGCGCATGCAGAAACTCCGTATCCCATGAATTTTTGCTCAGTCGGCAGTCCTAACAGCTTTGCTGTTGCGCCTGTTGCAACAATTACCGTATCTGAAGTGTATTCTTCGTTATCATCTGTCCACATCTTAAACGGTCTTTGGGAAAAATCTACTTTAGTAATAAATTTATAAATTGACTTGGCTCCGAATCTGTGCACCTGCTTCCTCATTACATCCATCAGTTCCGGTCCCTGTATTCCGTGCTCGAAGCCAGGATAGTTTTCAACTTCAGTTGTTATCATCAGCTGCCCGCCCGGCTGATGTCCTTCAAATATTACAGGATTTAAATTTGCTCTTCCTGTGTATAATGCTGCAGTAAATCCTGCAGGTCCTGAACCTATTATTATTACTTTGTGGTGGTTAGACATGGGTTAAATTATTTTGAAATTTTATTTTTGAATTCTAAATTGTCAGGAGCAAGCTCGTAAGCTTTCTTCCAGTACTTCATTGCATTTGTTCTGTCTCCCATAGCATTATATATATCTCCAAGGTGGTCATTTACAACTGCAGAGTTTCCGTTTACCTTCAAAGATTTTATTATATAGTCCCTTGCATCTTCATATTTACCCAGCTTAAATAATATCCAGCCGTATGTATCAAGATATGAAGCATTATCGGGATTATTTTCCAATGATTTTTTCGACATCTTCTGCGCATCATTTAACCTCTCGCCTCTTACAGATAAATAATAAGCATAGTTGTTTAACGCTAAAGCGTTATCAGGCTCGATGCTTAAAACTTTTTCGTAGGCAGCATTCGATTCTTTATATCGTTTCATTGTTTCATAAAGTCCTGCAAGCGCTACTAAGTTATTTACATCATCAGGATTCCGCTCTCTCGCTTTTTCATAATATGTTAACGCTCCTGAAGTATTGCCAAGAGTCTGCTCTATATTGCCAAGCAGATTTAAAAAATCGAAATCATCGGGGAACTGAACCAATCCTTTTTCTAGAGCAGTCTTAGCTTCAGCAAGTTTATTTCTCTGAAAATATGAAACACCTACCAGAAGATATACTTGTCTTGCCGTATCGCCGTACTGCATTGCCTGATTAAATTTCTCCTGATAAGAACCTTCGTTTTTATTTATCAGATCAATTGCTCCGAGATAATAATATGGAATCCATTCACCGGGGTATTCACTGTTCAAGCTTGTAAAAATATTTGTTGTAATATCTAAAGCGCCTTTATCCTGACTTATTAACCTATAATAAACTTCGCCGACCTGAACTTTCTCATAAAAATCCAACGAATCTTTTCCCAGTAACTGGCTGAATTTTTTAAAACCTTTATCGTTGTCATTCCTCTGAAAATAAATCTTAACAAGCTCTGCCTGAACGTTTTTATCTTTAGGGCTTATTGCAAATACTTCTTCGTATAATCTTTCTGCTTCATCAAGTCTGCCTATCTCCCTATAGTGAGCGGCAAGCAATGATTTTATTTCAGAGTTATATGGATTTAATTTTAATATTGCTTCAAGTGTTTCAGTTGCCTTATCCATTTCCTTAAAGCCTGCGTAAATATCATACATCTTTCTCAAAACTTCGTAGTCGTAACCTATCTTATCTGTAATGCTTTCAAAAACAGTAATAGCCTTTGAAGGCATTTTCATTTCCTGATAAAGACGGGCGAGTGTATAAAGTCCATAGGTATAACTTGAATCTATAGAAATGATTTTTTCAATAGTCTCAGCAGCTTTTGGAAAATCGTTTAACGCAATATAAACCGATGAAAGACGTTCGAGATATTCAGTATCGCGGGGAGAAACATCCAAGGCTTTTTTAGTGTATTGCAAAGCATCTTCATACTTGCCTAAAAAATAATACAGGTCTCCAAGTGCATAGTATATACCCGGAGCTTTATCAAACTGAAGTGCCGTCTTGTAATTTTCAATTGCACCGAGGTAATTATTTTTCAGCTCAAGGGTTTTACCTTCAATAAATAAAGCTTCTGCTTTTCTTCTATTAGAAGTCGTATCTCCGGATACATTCACAGCATAAACATCTGCAAATGCAAGAAGAATTAAAAAAATAAGGGCGAGTTTTTTAGGCATACGAGATAAAAATACTTTTAATGATTGGCATATTCAACGAATAATGAATTGCAGTAGTTACAACGGTTTTTCAGCCGGTAAAATTCCTTTGATCAGTTTAACCACAGAGGACACAGAGAATTGAGCACAGAGGACACAGAAAAAACAAATTCTCTCAGAAACTAATAATCATATTCCTATTAAATCTTATCTCTGTGTTCTCTGTGTAAAAATCTGTGCCCTCTGTGGTTAAATTAAAAGTAAAAATTCACCCAAAATTTGTAATTACAATTTTATTTTAGAAAGAGTATATTTACTCTTTACTATTCTTTATGCCATTTACATTAGAAGCTTTTCTATTCTGGGGACTCGCAATATTAGCTGTTTTTTCGGCAGTTATGATGATTACCCGCAGAAGCCCGATTAACAGTGCGCTGTTTTTAATCTTAAATTTCTTTACTACATCAGGTATTTATCTCCTGTTGAGGGCTCAGTTTATTGCCATTATACAGGTGCTTGTATACATGGGCGCAATTATGGTTTTATTCCTCTTCGTTATTATGCTTTTGAACTTAGGAGATGAAAGAAAGATGACTGAAGTGCTCGGGCTTAAAAAGCTGACTGCTTTGCTTCTATCCTTACTATTAATGTGCTTACTTGGGTTTACAGTATTTGCAGGGTTCTATGGAAAATTTGATAAGATAAGCGATAACGCTCTTGCTATAGGAACTGCAGAATCTCTAGGAAAAGAGTTAACAACAACTTATTCACTTCCGTTCGAGCTTGCCTCATTCCTGCTTATTGCCGGTATTATCGGCGCAGTTGTTCTGGCAAAAAAGAAATTTGAGTAAGAATTTTTAAAATATAAGTTTTAAAACAAAACCCCGTAAGATTTTTCCTGCGGGGTTTTTTGTTTACGGTCTTTTATCCCATGGTGAAACAATGCCGACAATTTTCTCTTCTTCATCATTCGTGATTGCCTCAATCACCCCTGAACTTATTTCCTCATTTGTAAGCCAGCGCGAAGAATTATCTTCTATCTTAAACCCCAAGATAACTTTTCTGTATAAAAGCTTTTCATTCTCTTTCAGCCTTGTTTCTCTTTCATCACTATTTCCAGATGGGTCTGCGTAAGCGCTGCCAAGAATATCAAAGAAACGAAACGAATTCTCATAGAAATTCAACTTATCTGCTATTATGTTTGGCGCAAGAGGAGCTGTGGAATGAATCCACGAAACTACTAATTCTATATTTCCGAATTCCTCAATAGCGGACTGTAAATTCTTTGACAAAAATTTATAATATGTGTAATCCACTATAAGCGGATTTATATTTTTCAGATTAGGATTAATTTTCTTTTCGTCACGGCTAATAGCAGAAACCGTATCGTACTTTCCTGTAAGATACGCAGTAACTTTTGAAAGCATTCCCGTTCCGCCTATGATTAAAGCATGTGACATAATTTTATTTATTATGTTCTCCCCCTTACCAAGGGGGAGTTAGAGGGGGTTTAATGTGTACTTTGCTTTCGTTAAACCACCCCTACCCGGAGGGGAAACCCTAGAAATTCGTTGCGGCCGCAAAACCGCTTGACCACGCCCACTGAAAATTATATCCGCCTAGCCAGCCGGTAACGTCTACAACTTCCCCTATGAAAAACAAACCTTCCGCTTTTTTTGCCATCATCGTTTTGGAGGAAAGTCCATTTGTATCTACTCCGCCAACAGTAACTTCGGCTTTTTCATAACCTTCGTCTCCGACAGGTTTTAAAGTAAAATTTTTCAGTAAATGATTTATACTATCAATTTCTTTTTCGTTTAGTTGATACAGCGGCTTTGACGGGATATAGTTCTCATTTAATACACTTGTAAATCTTTCTGCGAAGAAGTTTTTAAGATATGTTTTCAATTCAATTTTCTCTTTCGAGTTTTTTATTTCGTCCAGATTTCTATCAGGTATCAAATCAATTTTTAAACCTTCATTCTCTTTCAGGTAAGAAGAAATCTGTAATATAGCCGGACCGCTTAATCCTTTATGTGTAAACAAAATATTTTCTCTGAAACTTATCTCGTTATTCGAAACAATCGTATCAATAGATACTCCGCTTAAGTTCTTAAACTTAAACAAATCATCTTTTGATAATAAAAGAGGCACAAGTGCCGGTTTTGTTTCTGTTACACTCACTCCGAACTGTTTCGCAATTTTATATCCGAAAGACGTTGCTCCCATTTTCGGGATTGAAAGCCCGCCGGAAGCTATCACAACCGCTCCACTCTCAAACTCTCCAAGATTAGTTTTAACTATAAAATTGTTTTTTTTCTCAACTGACTTAACGCTGCAGTTAACTTTTATATGGACATCAGACTTGCTGCATTCTCCCAATAACATTTCAACAATCTGCCGTGAAGTACTGTCACAGAATAACTGTCCGAGCTTTTTTTCATGGTAAGCAATTTTGTATCCTTCTACTAACTCAATAAAATCGTGCTGCGTATATCTGGCAAGAGCGGATTTACAAAAGTGCGGATTTTGTGAAATATAATTTTCGTGCGATGCATATATATTTGTAAAGTTACATCTGCCTCCGCCTGAGATAAGAATTTTTTTCCCGACCTTCTCTTCATGCTCAATAACCAGAACAGTTTTTTTTCTTTTGCCTGCTTCAGCAGCGCAAAAAAGTCCTGCAGCACCTGCACCAATAATTATTACATCGTAATTAATCACTTATATTGCTCTTATAATTTTTTAAAGAAATAGGTAATTTCCCGCAATGATATCACGAAACGAAATTCTCACTCACGAAGGAAAGTTAATAAACAAACTAACGGAAAGAATAAACTTTTTAAATAAGAAAAGTAATTCTCTTTCTTACTACCGCCTTATTACAATTATTGCAGGCGTAGTACTTGCTTTCATTGCATTTAACTATACAAACAACCTTACGGGCTGGACTGTTATAATTCTTGATTTAACTCTCTTTGCAATTTTAGCAGCGAGGCAAAGTAAAGTAATAAGCGCTATAGATAGAGCTAAGAAATGGATTAACATAAAAAATGTACGCATTGCGAAGATGAATCTCGACTGGGCGAAAATGCCTGGAGCAAAAAAAGAATACCGCGACTCGCATCATCCGTTTGAAATTGATTTAGATATTACCGGGCAATATTCTCTACTTAGAATTTTAAACAGCACGTTCTCTAAAGAAGGATACGTAAAGCTGAAATCATGGCTGCTAAACCCTCTTAAAGATTTTAATGAACTTACTTTCAGACAGAGCATTGTCCGCGAACTGATTCCGTTCAGAAGCTTTAGGGAAAAATTATTTTTGAGGTTTTCATATCTGAAACAAAACGAGTTTGAAGGAACACAGCTTGTTCAATGGCTGGAAAAAGATTCTAAATTAAAAATTTCTAATTTTGTTGTTTTCTTTTACTCGTTTGTTTCATTATTCAATATTGTATTTTTTATTCTGAATTTTTATAATATCGTCCCTTCATACTGGGTAGCGGGTTATCTGATAGTTTTAATAACTTACGGCTTACAGGAAAAGAACATAAAATTAATTATCGGTCCATCGGAAATTATTTTTGATGAATATTTAAAAGCCTACAAAGTATTTGAGATAATTTCAAAAACGGATTTTAAAAACAATCCCGAACTGCAAAAATTTCTTGAGCCGTTCCATAATAAAGAAACAAATCCTGTTACATTCTCAAAAAAAATAAACCGCTTAATAAATCTTCTAAGCTTTCGGGAGAATGCAATATTCCGCTTACTTGCTAACTCAATTGTTCCTTACGATGTTTTTCTTTCGAATCAGTTAGCGAAACAAAAAGAGGTTTTAAAAGAAGTTCTTCCTAAATGGCTGGAAAAATTATACGAGTTTGAAGCACTTAATTCTTATGCAGAGTACGGATATACAAATCCTGATTTTACTTTTCCGGAAATATTAAAAGGAAATACTTCCGCTCTTGAAACAAAAAAACTTGGTCATCCAATGCTTCCGTATGATAAAAGAGTATCGAATGATTTTTCTATATTCAACAATGAAATTATTATCATAACAGGTTCAAACATGTCCGGTAAGAGTACTTTTCTGAAAACACTGGGTGTTAACTTCTGCCTGGCATTCTGCGGAGCACCTGTATGCGCTCAACAATTTTCAACTTCCATCTACAGAATTTTTTCCTGCATAAAAATCAGCGATAATCTGAATGAAGGGCTTTCTTATTTTTATTCAGAGGTTCAAAGATTAAAAGTTATTTATGATAACATTCAAATATACAATGAGCCGCCGTTGTTCTTCCTTATTGATGAAATTTTTAAAGGGACTAATAACCGCGAGCGTTTAATTGGCAGCAGAGAGTATATAAAATCTCTAATCGGGAAGAACGGCTGCGGGGCAATTTCTACCCATGATCTCGAGCTTGTAAACCTTGGCAAGGAATTTGATATTATAAGAAACATGCATTTCAAAGAAGAAATAATCGATAACCGTATGGTCTTTGATTATACGCTCTATACAGGTCCCTGCCCGACCACTAATGCACTAAGAATAATGAAACTCGGCGGACTTAACATTGAAATATAAAATTAGTATTTTAAGGAGATGGAAGTTTTAGCGGGAAACATTTCATACATGGATAAGAACGAAGTTTCAAATCTTATAGATTCCTATAAAGATTTACCAAAATCCAATCCGAGAAAGGCTTTGGTCTCGGCGCAGGATGCTTATACCCTATGCACAAATCTGGACTTTGAAGAAGGAAAAATTAAAGCTCTTATTTTAATGGGGGAAAGTCTTTACGCCCTTGCAGAGTTTGATTTAGCCAAACAAAAATTTTACGAAGCATTAAGCCCCGCCCTTGAAATTCAGAATAAAAAATTCGAAGCTGATATCTATCACTGGGTTGGGAACATAAATCAAAGCCTGAGCAGCTATCAGACCTCTCTTGAATTTTATTTCAAATCCTTAAATATAAAGAAAGACCTGCCCGATAAACTTTCAGAATCTCTTACTCTGAATAATATAGGAATTGTATACAAACTGATAAACAATTACCCCAAAGCTCTCGAATATTATTTAAGAAGCCTTAGTTTCAAAGAAGAGTTTGGAGACAGGAAGACGGTTGCGAATACTTTAAACAATATCGGACTGATGTACAGCACACTGGGGGAAAACAAAAAATCCAATGAATATCTTTTTAAGAGCCTTAAGTTTATAGATAGGAATAATTCCATCACCGATGAAGCAAACGTATTAAATAATATCGGAATAAATTATAAAGCACTGGGTAACTATGGTAAAGCGCTTGACTATTTCAACGAATCAATGAACCTGATTCAAGTGACTCAAAACAAAGGAGATGAATCCAATGTATTAAATAACATCGGGACTATTTTTTCTTTGCTAAATAAAGAAGATAAGGCGATAGAAAAATTTCTTGAGTGTCTCGATATAGCTAAAAATATCGGCGATAGAAAAGGTCAAGCAAGTGCTTATCTTAATCTGGGTATCTCGCATCTCAATCTGAAAAACTATTCCGTTGCCAAAAACTATTTAAACGATGCAACTGAACTTTCAGGTGAAATAAAAGCTAAAGATATTAAGATGTCAGCCATTTTTCATCAGGCGGAACTTTTTGAAGCTATATCTAATTTTGAAGAAGCTCTTGTTTGTTATAAAAGATATCATGATATCGAAAGAGAGCTTTTCAATACAGACTCGCATCTAAAAAGCAAAGGACTAATAGCGCAGTACGAATCAGAAAAAAACAGAAAGGAATACGAAGCTGCAAGGGAGAAAAATATAGAGCTTGAGCAGATGATCCAAAAGCTGGATACTCTGAACGAGGAGAAGGACCATTACATTAGCATTATCTCTCACGATTTACGTGACCCGCTTTCTGCCATCTATGGAATTACGGATTTAATTCTTTCAGAAAAGGATACAACCTCAAAAGAAGAACTGCTTGAATATATTACTTCCATAAATCAATCTTCAACTAAGGTACTAAAGATACTTAAACACCTTTTGAGGATAAACGAGATAGAATCCGGTAAGCTTGAAGTGCATCCGGAAAATATCAACTTTGTTTCCACCTTAGATTCAATTATTAGTGATTACAAGCAAAGGGCAGATGCTAAAAACATCAATATTAATTTTAATACTGAAAAAGATTATACTATATTCGGTGATAGAAATTCACTTAATTCTGTTTTCGCTAATCTCATTTCTAATGCCGTTAAATATTCACCCAAAGATAAAAATATTTTTATTAAAACTTCATTCAGGGACGGCTATGTTCTGACTCAGATAAAAGATGAAGGTCCGGGATTAACGATGAAGGATAAAGAAAAAATATTTCAAAAGTTTGCCAAGCTCAGCGCAAGACCGACAGGCGGCGAAGACAGTATCGGCTTAGGATTATCACTTGTAAAAAAGCTGGTCACTATAAACAACGGAAACGTTTGGGTTGAAAGCGAACATGGACATGGTTCATCTTTTTTTGTAAAACTTCCCGGTAAAGAAAACAATTGATATCACTATATCCCATAGGGGAAATTGTAAACGAGAGAAAAATTGTTGAAGACGATAACTGGGGCGAGATTATAAGTATTATCGAGCTGAATGATTCTTTCGATGAAAGCGCACTAAAAGGCATTGAAGAATTTTCCCATCTTGAAATTATATATTACTTTGATAAAGTTGATGATACAAAAATAATAACCGGAGCAAGGCATCCGAGAAATTTGGAACACTTGCCGGAAGTCGGTGTTTTTGCGCAGAGAGTCAAGAACAGACCAAATAAGCTGGGACTTACAACGGTAAAATTGTTAAGAGCGGAAAATAAAACACTGCACGTAAAAGGACTTGATGCAATCAACGGAACACCTGTGCTTGATATAAAGCCGGTCTTCAAACAGTTTTTACCGCAGGTATCGTATCAAGATGAAATAAAACAGCCTGACTGGGTAAATGAAATAATGAAAAATTACTGGAAATAATCTATTCAGCCATGAAAACAATTTTAACAGACTATACAAATTATAATTACTGGGCAAATAAAAAAATCTGTGATTTATTATTGACCTTGGATGATTCAGTTCTTGAGAAGGAAATGTACTCAAGCTTCAGAACGATTAAAGAAACTGTTTACCATATCTGGGATGCTGAAAATATTTGGCAAAATAGAATTAATGGTGAATCACTTCTTATTTGGCCCAGTACAGAATTTACCGGGAATTTTAAAGAAGCAGTAAAATTATTCAATAGCCAGTCGAAGCAGCTAATCGATTTAGTTGAAAATAATTCAGATACTGGACTTATAAAAGTTATTGCATACAAAAATCAAGCAGGCAAAGAATTCCAAAACAAACTCTATGAAATAATAATGCACTGCATGAATCATTCAACTTTTCACAGAGGTCAGATAGTCACAATGCTGCGCACTGCCGGTGTTACAAATCTTTTTTCAACCGATTTAATAACTTATTACAGAGAACGTTAAGAAAATTGACAAACTGTACTAACTGCGGGGCAGCGCTTATCGGAAAATTCTGTTCAAACTGCGGTCAAAAAAAATTCTCTCCCCATGATTTAACCATCAGCAAATTCATTCTTAATTTTTTTGAGGATTTTTTTAAGTTCGATTCTAATGTATTCAGAAGCCTGCAAGAGTTATTACTGAAACCCGGTTATCTATCGCTTGAATATATAAAGGGAAGAATTGCGAGTCACGTAAAACCGCTGAAATTTTTTATTTTTATCTGCATAGTTGTTTTTTTCATAGGCAAGTTGGTTTCACAGAATGATTATTCATTTGCTTTAGAAGATCTTGATTTTATGAAAAGTAAAATTGAGCTGGTTACAACCAAAAACGGAATTTCAAAAGATATATTCATAGAAAAATTTAACTCGAATTATTTTAGTAAACTTCCATTTTTTTATCTTATTGCAATTATAGTCTTTACTCTTCTTCTCAGTCTTTTATTCATTAAACAAAAAAGAGTTGTTGCTGAGCATCTCGTATTTTCGCTGCATTTTTATACTGCCTGTCTGGTTTTTTCATTGATGGATAGTCTGTTAGATAGCTTTTTTGGAGCAGCATATTATATATTTTTCTTTATTGTCCCGTTTTTTTATTTGATAATAGCTATCAGAAATTATTATACTAAAAATATATTTTTTTTGATTTTTTCGTCGCTGTTAATGTATGTGTTTTACTTTTTGATTCAGTATTACTGGATAATCCTGACCGCAAACCTAACTGTTTCGTTTCTATAACAACAAATTATATGAACAGATTTAAAAATTTATTAGTTATTGCAGCTTTACTTCTGACTGTTTCTTCTTATTGCCAGGATATAAGCAAAGAGGAAGCGTCCGTAAAGAACCGTATTTTTTTTGTTGAGCTTAACAAAATAAATCCGAATATTCTGTTAGATATCCGTTATTCAACAACAAATAATTTTACAGGTAAAGTTGTTTATCCCGAGGCAAGGGCATTTCTTGTTAGCGATGCTGCATACAGCCTGGACTCTGTTCAGAGAGAGCTGGAGACTATGGGGCTTAGATTAAAAATTTACGATGCCTACAGACCGCTCTCCGTGCAAAAAATATTCTGGGAGATAATGCCCGATGAACGTTACGTTGCTGACCCTAAAAAAGGTTCGAGACATAACAGAGGTATGGCTGTTGATTTAACACTCGTTGACAAAGAAGGTAAAGAGCTTTCAATGCCCACTGAATACGATGACTTTACTGAAAAAGCTCACAGAGATTATATGAATATTACAGAGGAACAAATAAAAAACAGAAAAATTCTGGAAGATGTGATGACTAAATACGGCTTTATCGGCTTACCGACTGAATGGTGGCATTTTGATTACCGTGGATGGGAAAATTATGAAGTGATGGATGTGGATTTTAAAGATATAAAATAGCTAAAATTTATAAAAAAAATTATCTTTATTGATAAGAAGTTTATTCATACATTATTTATATGAAAAAACGTACTCCACAAGATATACCCAACAAATTAATACAGAAAGCTGCAAAAAACTCATCTTTACGAGCTAAACGCGAAAATTTCGCATTAGGTTTGCCTATAACAGTTTTGAAAAATGGTAACGTTGTAAATATTTATCCGGATGGAAAAGAAAAAATAATCAAAAAATTAGATCTGAAAACTGTTAAAGTTACTAAAAAAAAATATACTCTTGCCGGAAAATAAGATTTTAAGATTAAGGATGGTAGCCGGTCCTAACGGTTCGGGTAAATCTTCGTTCATTAATGATTTAAAAAATGAAGTGAAACTCGGTTACTATATTAATGCTGATGAAATTGAATCATCACTCCTTAAACATAAATTTATCGATTTCAATAATTACGGACTCAACATTTCTTCAAAAAACTTTACTGATTCGCTAAGTAAAAACTCAGAGTTGATTGAAAAAAGCTCTACGAAAATTCGAAAGACAATAAGAGTCGAAAATAATCTTCTTGTGACGAAAAATGTGGATTCGTATTTATCTGCTTTCATTGCAGATTTCATTAGAGAAAAAATGATTCAGAAAAAAAATTCTTTTACATTTGAAACCGTAATGTCTCATATTTCAAAAGTGAATTTTCTGAAGAAAGCAAAAGATAAAAATTACCGGTGTTATTTGTATTATATTTGTACGGATGACTACTCCATTAATTTAAACAGAATAAATAACAGAGTGGAAAAAGGCGGACATAATGTTGATGAAAATAAAACACGTGAAAGATATTTCAGGTCCCTTGAATATTTGCACAATGCAATTCAAAACTCAGACAGAGCATTTATATTTGATAACTCAAAAGAAAACATTCAAATTGCAGAGGTTACCAATGGGACGGAGTTAGTATTAAAGGTGGATATACCACCTGTATGGTTTACACAATATGTTTTAAAGTACTTCAAGTAGTTTTACTCACTTAGTTTTTTTATTCTAGCCATTCTTTCCTTTTCGTTTTCGACAAGCCAGTTATCCTGTGAGAGCAGCTTATAAGCTTCTTTGAAATTCTGTTTTGAATTTTCTGTATCATTTTTCAAAAGGTTCAATTCACCAAGCTCCTCATATACATATCCGTCTCCTGCTTCACCGGCTGCTTCCATTTCTTCACGAAGTTCATTCTGCATTTGCAAAGCTTCATCAATCTTATTCTTAGCTCTTAGCGTTCTTGCAACGCACCACTTTGCAATTCTCAACTGTGGCTTATTATTTCTTTCAGTGTGATACAAGACATTTTTTCTAAAGTATTCCATCGCAGTAACGTAGTCACCTTTATCAAAATATGTCCAGCCTGTGTTGTTCAGTAGTGAGCCCAGCCACCCTTTAGCTCTTTCATTGGTACTTTTTTCTATAAGCTCTATTGCTATTTCATTCCAGTTCAGAGCTTCATCAGGAGCTTCAGCAATGCCGAGCATATGCGCTGCATCAATTGTATAAAAATCCAGCTCGTTCTCCATTCCAAGATGATATGCATCAAGAAAATAATGAATGGATTTATCTTTTTCCCCGGAAGAGTTCAGTGTTCTACCCCTTTCAAGATTATATCTTATCCGGGGGATTATCATTTCAGGCGTTAATTCTTTTTCAACTTCATCAAGGATTTTATGCGCTTCCTCGAATTTCATCTGAAGACCTTGTGTTCTTGCAAGCTGAGTTTGAAGCTGAAGATAATAATCTACGTTATCTTCTTTTTTTGTGCGGGAAAGAACTTCTCTGAATTTTTTTTCAGTTTCATCAGGTTTATTATAATTCCAGAGCTTATCAAAATCTGTAACTTCCATTCGTTAACTTCTTTTATAAATTATTAAATAAAATTATTTTGAACCGAAATTAGGTCCTGTTACCTGTAAGTCATCAGTGGAACTTCCGTCTTTATCAAATACTTTGAACATCACTCTGCCGCCTGATGTACCGTTGCTTTCTGCTTCAAGTAATATCTTGTTAAGATTTTTTACATCGGGATTTTCAGGGGTGATAATCCATTTTTTATTGCCTTCTTCCCCTGTGATTTTTACTTTTATCCCGAATGATGTATTTATCACTCTGAGATTAGTAAACTGCGCAGGGGCAGTAATTTCAATTTTTGTAATATGGTTTGCTATAAAATAACTTACAAGGTCAACCTGATACTGCCACTTGAAATATTTGTTTTTCAAATCGAAAACGTCCGGAGTAATCTTCACCTGCGGTCTGTTAGTATCAGTTGTGTTTACATATCCTCCTATGATGGGAGGCAAAACTTTTACTTTAGTATGTCCCTGTACTAATGTATCGTTTGCAATTACCACTGTAATATCTGCAAGGCAGTTTTCATCTACATAGTTACCCTTAAAGTAAAACTGTATATCTGCTGCGCTGTTATAGTCAGGCGTTATTTTAAACATTTCACCGCATGTGCTGCGCGCATATGAGTTCGACGGAATAAACGGGTAAGCATCCTTGGTAATATGGGCATTGATAAGAATTGAGTCCAAGCCTCTCACTTCATTTGTCTGTGGTGAAAGCGTTATATTGTATGAAGCTCGGTTAGAGCATCCATAAAAAATTGTCACGGCAGATATTGCAAAAAGTATTAAATATTTTTTCATATAAAATTAGGGGAATTAATAAATTAAGAGAGAACTCCCTTACCCTCTCTCACGATTACAACATCATCTCCGGTGCAGTCAACAATTGTTGAAGGAGTTTTTCCTCCCATGCCGCCGTCAATAACAATATCAACTAAGTTTTCATACATCTCATATATTATTTCAGGATCATTCGGATAATCTTTGAAATCATTTTCTTCCGTTATGGAAGATGTCATTATCGGTGTACCGAATTCCTTCATTACCGTCCGGCATATTTTATTATCAGGCACTCTTATACCGACAGTTTTTTTCTTGCTCTGGAAAATCTTAGGCACTAAATTATTAGCTCTAAGGATAAATGTAAACGATCCCGGTAAATTTTTCTTCAGCAGTCTGAATACTGAATTTTCTACTGGCATAACATATTCTGAAAGATTGCTTAAGTCATAACATACGAATGAAAAATCTGCTTTATCTATTTTTATTCCTTTGATGCGGCAGATTCTTTCAATAGCTTTTTTATTGTTTATATCACAGCCTATTCCGTAAACAGTATCAGTAGGATAAATTATCACACCGCCGTCTTTCAAACATTCTACAACTTGTTTTATTTTTCTTTCGTCAGGATTATCAGGATGAATTTGTAAAAGCATATTCAGTTTAAATTATCAGTCGTTCATTGTTCATAATATCAGAACAGTAATAAATTATATTGCCACGGCTTTTAAGCCGTGGACAATAGAAACAAACCAGAAGCCCTTTAGGGCAATAATGCTTGCCTTAAAAGGCAGAACTTATATATTATTAATAACCACGGCTTGAAAGCCGTGGCAATTCATAGCTTAATAACTCTTACTTCACTAACATCATTTTCTTTGTATCTTTAAAATCGCCTGCCTGTATTGAATAATAATATATTCCGCTGGAAAGATTTAATTTTCCTGCATCGAGAGTATATGAATAGCTTCCTGCTGATTGCGTTCCGAAATTCATTGATGAAACTTCTTTACCCAGCATATTAAATACTTTCAACGTAACAATTGAATTTGCCTTTAGACTGTAAACAATGTTTGTTGTTGGGTTGAACGGATTCGGATAATTTTGTTTTAATGCAAAAGCATCAGGAGCTTCAGTTGATATCTGGTGTACACCTGATGGCCCGCCGAGTGTTCCGTTATTATTTATATTCTGAGCATAAATATCAGGGCTTCCGTTTCTTGAATCTGACCATACAACAATGCTCATCTTATTCACATTTATTCTTGCATCTATTCTTGATTTTGCGCCTGTAGTAGGGCTTATTATTTTAAGCGCTCCGCTGTTCCAGGCAATTGTTCCGTTCCTGTTGAACTTAGCTGCTTTGATAATATTATCTGTGCCGCCGAATACTGCATCGTTAATATAAAGGATTCCATTTGTATCTACAGCCTGAGTTGCTAAAGTTGTAAATGAACCGGGACCCATTGGAATAACTGTAAGCCCTGCATCAGTCCATTGTCTCTCGCCTGCTGCATTAAATCTCTGACCTACCAGTGAAAATTGTGTCTGCCCGCTGTTGGCTTCTTTCCAGAATAAAAATGTTTCTCCTGTTGTAGTATTAAAGCAAGCCTGCGCTGTATTTCTTATCATGCCGGGTGTTGTGTTCCCTGCGCTTCCATTCAATGGGAAAAGTCTTGTGCCGGCTGAATTAAATCTTTGTACATAAGAGGTAGAACTGGTTCCGGGTCTTGAATCGTTCCAGCAATATAATGCTCCGTTGTTTCCATCTGAATAAATGAACGGCGGGTTAAATCCTGAGCCGTTGCCTAATGCATAAACTGTATCGTATGTCGGGTGCCATAATGAAGTTCCTGTGGAAGAAAATTTCTGAGTATAGATTCTATAATTAGCAGGACTTATAAAGCTTCCTGTATACCCTATGAACATCATAATAACGCTTCCGTTATCTGAACCTATTACATTGGGGAAATCTATTATTTCTGCGCCTGTTCCTGAGATAGAAAGACCGTCTGCTGCAAATTGTTTTACACCGCCGGGACCGATTCTCTGATATTTTGCAACTCTTGGTGTTGAAGTATATATCCATGTAACCCAGATACTGTTATCGGTGCACTTTGCTAATTTAGGATTCGCCTGATATATAGTAGTCTGGCTGTTGAGAGAAATTCCGTTTGCTCCCCATACAAAAGTTCCTGCAGGAGAAATTTTATAGATGTAAGGGTTAATTTGTCCGCCGCCTCTTGTATCTGTGAATGCAATGATGCAGTTGCTGCTGTCATCGGCTATCATATCGTAATCAACAAGAGAAGTATTCTGCGGGTTACTGCTTACAAGAAGTCCGTTAGCTGTAAACTGCGGAACACCGAGAGCATTTAATCTTTGAACATAAACTCCATAGCTTCCGCTTCTGCTATCGAACCATGAAATATAGCATCCGCCATCGGGCAGAGCTGCAATCTTCGGTAAAACCTGCTCGCCTGCTGCAACGCCTACAGGAGTATTTATATTCGGGTCTGCGCTCCACTGTGCGTTAACTGTACTGATAAATAACAGAAGAAATACCGGTATAAGAAATTGTAATTTAGTTTTTACTTGTAGATTCATTTTTTGTTGGGATTGATTGTCAATAAAGTATAAAAATCAGAGCAAAAAAAACAGAATGAAATTATTTCGGATTTGAGAATTATGATATAGGATTTAAGATGTAACTACATTTAATTTTGCATACAAACCCGGGTAATTCTTAAATCTTCCCTCTTAAATCTTAAATATAAATACCCCTTTCTTCATTGAAAATCATAAAAAATAAGAGTAATTTCTAAAAAAACTATTCTTTAATGGCAAAAGGCTATAATGTACTTTTTGTAACAAGTGAAGTGTTTCCGTACTCAAAAACGGGAGGACTTGCTGATGTTTCAAATTCCTTACCGCAAGCTCTTAATTCCTTAGGAAATGAAGTAAGAATTGTAAGCCCTAAGTACGGCCAGCTGGATGAAAGAAGACTGCAGATTCATGAGATCAAGAGATTGAAAGATTTGACCATGAAGATGAACAATACTGAATCGAAGTTCAGCATAAAATCTTCTTTTATTCACGGTAAAAATACTAAAGCTCAGATATATCTTCTTGAAAACCTCGATTTTTTCAAGAATAAAGGCATATACCAGAACATAAAAACAAAACAGGATTTTAATAATAACGATGAACGTTATCTCTTTTTCTGTAAAGCCGTTCTGGAAATTCTCGAAATCCTTCAATGGAAACCCGATGTAATTCACTGTAATGACTGGCAGACAGGTCTTATCCCTGCCTTCATCAAAACAGTTTATAAAGACCATCCTTACATAAGAGATATTAAAACGGTTTTCACTATTCACAATCTGGCATATCAGGGAAATTTCCCGAAGGCTTCGTTCGATAAAACAGGTCTTCCTCCTGAAGTTTTTGAAGCGGCTAATCATCACGGCAAATTCAGCTATATGAAGGCTGCCCTGGCTTACGCAGATAAAATTACAACCGTAAGTGAAAAATATGCAGAGGAAATAAGAACCGATAAGGAATACTCGTGCGGACTTGAAGATATTCTCGAAAAAAGAAAAAAAGATCTTTCAGGTATTTTAAACGGAATAGATTACTCAGTTTGGAATCCTGAAGTTGATAAACAAATTGAATACAGATTTACATCACAGGAAATTCCTTTAAAGTGGGAAAACAAACGCGAGCTTCTCTCACAGTTCAAAATTGAATATGACGAGGAAACTCCGTTAATCGGAGTAATATCCAGACTTGTTGACCAGAAAGGTTTCGATTTGATTGAAGAAATACTTCCGGCCTTAATGAAGGAAAAAGTTCACATGATTATTTTAGGACAGGGTGATGAAAAATATCAGAAATTCCTTAAAGCAATTGAAAAGAAATACAAAGATAAGCTTGCAATTGTAATCGGCTTTGATGAAGTGCTAGCGCATAAAATAGAGGCAGGCGCAGATATGTTCCTTATGCCTTCTAAATATGAACCGTGCGGACTGAACCAGATGTACAGCTTAAGATACGGAACAGTTCCTGTTGTAAGAAATACAGGCGGACTTGCAGATACTATTGTAGATTACAAAAAGCCGGGCGGCAACGGATTTTTATTCAATAAATACAGCGGAAAAGAATTTTTAGAAGTGATAAAGACTGCTATAAAGATTTACGAAGATAAAGATAAATGGAATAAGATTTTGCGTAACGGTATGTCTCTTGATTTCAGCTGGAAAGTTTCTGCGAAGAAATATACATCGCTGTATAAGGCATTGGTTTAACTTTTGGTCGTTATTCGTGTTTCGTTAATTGTTATTCGTAATTGAATAATACCACATGATTAACTATTTAACGAACAACGATTAACCAACAACTAATAACGAAATAGCGGAACGTAATTGGATTTTCGCAGTATAATATTCAATAGAATTCGAAATACGAATAACGATTAACAAACAACGACGGACAGCATGAACAAAGCAGTTTTTATCGATAGAGACGGAACGATAAACGAAGAAGTAGATTACCTGAAGCACGCTGATGACCTGAATGTTTTTCCGTATGCAATAGAAGCTTTACAGATATTAAAGAACAAAGGTTTTAAAAACATAATTATTACAAATCAATCGGGGATAGCCAGAGGATTTTTTACAGAAGAAGATTTAAAATTAATTCATGAAAAATTGCTCGGCATTACAAACAAAATAACTCCGTTGATTGACGGCATATATTACTCGCCTTACCATACTGAAGGCACAATAGAGGAATACAAAATTGAAAGCGATTTAAGAAAGCCGCGAATCGGCATGGTTCTTAAAGCGCGGGAAGAACATTCAATAGATTTGAATAGTTCTTTTTTTATTGGCGATACTTATACAGATATGAAGACTGCGCAAAATGCAGGCTTAAAAAAAATACTGGTTCTTACGGGCTATGGAGCGAGGGATTTGCAGAAATGCCTCGATGAAAATATTCAGTTAGACTTCATTGCTGCGGATTTACTTGATGCATCAAATCACATAAATAATTTACCAAACTAATTGCTCTGAATGACATTGTTAAAAAAGATAATATTCAAAGTTTCTTACTTCCCCTTATTCGTATTCTCGTTGATGATTCTGGTTCTTGCCGGATGTGAAAACAATCCGAATGACTTAGGGCTTACATTTATAAATCCTAACGATACTGCCGGCTCAAAAATTTTAGATACAACAATTATTACAAGCAGCAATTTCCGTAAATATATAAACGATAACGGCTCAGGAAACATGCTTATCGGAAATTATATTTCAAACGGAAATCTTTACACAGCAAAAACGCTGCTTCAATATCAGGGAATAACGACTTCCTATGGCAGCGGAGCTAATGTTGTATCAGCTTCTCTCAGATTAAAATATTCGAAGTATGCTTTTAAAGATACAACGGGAACAGTTGCTTTCAATATTTACAAAGTGAACAGAGCGTTGAATCTGCTTTCAGTTACAAACGATTCCGTTGCATCATCCGATATAGGAACAACATCGCTTGGAAGTTATTCCGGCAATCCGACTGATTACTCGGCAATAAATATTCCTATTGATAATCAGACAATGACAGACTGGCTTAAATATTCAGCAGATACTAATTATGCACAGAAAAATTATGGTCTGGCATTGGTTCCTAATACTGGCTCAACAACTATAAAAGGATTCTGTTCCGAAAACACCGCCGATTCATTAAGACCATATATTACATTAATAATACAAACAAAAACTTCTTTAGATACAGTTGTGTTGAGATTTCCAAGTTCGGTTTCAATAAGCAATGCTCCTCTTAGTGTAATTCCTTCTTCACAGTATTTTCTTGTGCAGAACGGCGTAAGCTTCAGAAATATTCTTAAGTTCGGTTTTCCGAATCTTCCTACAAATGTAATTATCAACGAAGCATATTTACAGGTAACGCTTAATACTGCGTTATCATATATTACATCAGGCACAAACAATCAGATTAAGGTAGATATGGTAACGGACAGCTCTACGAAAGCTACTAACGATGAAGCATTCTTCCTTACACGGCTTGATTCGATTACTTATCAGGTGAGAATAAATCAGATTGTGCAGAGATGGAATTCAGGCGTAAGCCCTAACTACGGATTATCTATGAGATGCCCGTCAGAAATCCAAAATCTTGATAATTTTATATTCTATAATTCAGATAATCCGGATGTATCTAAACGTCCTAAACTAAGAGTTCGGTATTCTTTAAGAGAGTATTAAAAACATAACAGTACAACGAAAAATAAAGCACTACACATAAAAGTTTAAAATGCTAAAAAAAATAATTTTAATATTAGTTTTCCCTCTGATTTTTGTATCAGGCGTATTTGCTCAGGATGATTTTCCTACCGGCTCTCCTTACACTATATTCGGAATAGGCGACCTTAATTACAGCACAGCAATAAGAACTACAAGTATGGGAATACAGGGAATTTCTCTCACAGGAAATTATATAAACAATCTGAACCCTGCAGCATTATCAAAAATTCCTTATACAAGTTTTTCTGTATTGTTCAACTATAATTTTCTGAAATCTTCCAATGGAGTAACATCAGTCAGCTCATCCAACGGAAACGCATTCGGAATCAATATCGGTATTCCAATCAGTCAGGAGCAGGGCTGGTCACTGGCATTAGGATTCAATCCTTACTCGCTTATCAATTATAAAATTATAAATAACTCAAGCTCACTGGGAGAGACCGTTAAGCAAACTTATGCAGGCAGAGGCGGTGTATCCAGAATTAATATCGGAATGAGTTACACACTTTTGAAAAGCATAAACTTAGGAGCGGATTTTAATTATGCATTCGGAGATATAAAAGATTTGAAGCTTGTTGAATTCACTTCATCATCAGGCTTTACACCTACAAGAATTTTAAGAGAATACGATTACACAGGAACATACTTCAAAGGCGGAGCAATTGTTGAATTAGATAAGCTGTTCAAATTAAAAAAGAGCAATGAGTTTACTATTGGATTTTTATATGAATCACCTCTCACTTTAAAATCGAAGTTAGACGGAATTTATACATCCAGTATATCAACTGATACCGTATCTATAGAGAAGGGAGATATCGATATTCCTGCAAGAATAGGTTTTGGTATTACAAAAAAAATCGGGAACAGATATTTACTTTCTTCGGATTTGCTGATGCAGAACTGGAGCAATTTTCTTTCTTACGGTGTAGTTCAGCCGAACTACCAGTCAGCAATGAGAATAGGCGCCGGTGTTGAAATTCAGCCTATAGAAAATACAGATAAGACATGGGATAAACTCTCATACAGATTTGGCGGATTTTATGAAACATCTTACTATACAGTTAACGGTGAATCTATTAACAGAATAGGAATTAATGCCGGTATCGGTATTCCTATCAGCAAGTTTAACTCATTGGATTTCGGTATCAGCGTTTCAACAAGAGGTAAAACAGAAAACGGCTTAATAAAAGATGATATGATAAAGCTTACCGCTGGACTAAACTTTGGCGAGCTTTGGTTTGTAAGACCTAAAGATGAAGACAGATAAAAAATCTATAACAATACTATGAAAATTTCAGTCGGCTCAGACCACAGAGGTTTTATTTATAAAGAAAGAATAAAAGAGCTTCTTACAAAACAGGGGCACGAAGTAACTGATTTCGGAACATATTCTGAAGAAAGTGTTGATTATCCTGATTTCAGTGTTAAAGTCGGTGAGTCAGTCGCATCTAAGGAAACAGATTTTGGTGTGCTAATTTGCGGAAGCGGAATAGGCGTAAACATTACTGCAAATAAAGTTAAAGGTGTAAGAGCGGTAAATATATGTTCTGAAAAAACTGCAGAGATGGGAAGAAAGCATAATAATGCAAACGTAGTAACGTTCGGACAGGATGTAACGGCATTTGATCTGGTTGAAAGAGCGTTGAATGTTTTCCTTACAACAGAATTTGAAGGCGGCAGACATGAAAGACGCATCGAAAAAATAACAGAACTAACAGGGAAATAAAATTTCAAATAAGTCTTAATATAAGTTTTCAAATAAGCCTTAATATATAATTCTTTATCTATAATTCTTAATCTATTAGAATAATTCTATGAACTCATCTCTTCAATCTTACGATCCGGAAATTTTTTCCACAATACAAAAAGAAGCAGAAAGACAGACAGAGAAGCTTGAAATGATTGCCTCTGAAAATTTTGTTTCAAAAGCTGTTATGGAAGCGCAAGGCTCAGTCCTTACAAATAAATATGCCGAAGGCTATCCCGGAAAAAGATATTACGGCGGATGTGAATTTGTAGATATAGCTGAGGACTTAGCAAGAGACAGAGCAAAACAATTATTCGGTGCAGAGTATGTAAACGTACAGCCGCACTCAGGTTCACAGGCAAATATGGCTGTGTACTTCGTCCACTTAAAGCCCGGCGATAAAGTAATGGGCATGGACCTTTCCCAGGGCGGACACTTAACTCACGGCTCACCTGTAAACTTCTCAGGACAGCTTTATAATTTCACAAGCTACGGTTTAGATGCAGAGACAGGCTACATTGATTACAACGATGTTGAAGCAAAGGCAATGAAAGAAAAGCCTAAGATGATAACAGTCGGCGCATCAGCTTACTCAAGAAATATTGATTATAAAAAATTCAGAGAGATAGCCGATAAGATAGGCGCATTTCTCTTCGCAGATATTGCGCACCCTGCAGGGCTTATTGCAAAAAAATTATTGAACGACCCGCTTCCTCACTGTCACGTAGTTGCATCAACAACTCATAAAACATTAAGAGGACCAAGAGGCGGTATAATTCTGATGGGAAAAGATTATGAAAATCCTTTCGGACTCGTTGCTCCTAAATCAGGCAGAACGAAAATGATGAGTGAGCTTATTGATTCCATGGTAATGCCCGGCGTACAGGGCGGACCGCTGATGCATGTTATTGCAGCAAAGGCAGTTGCATTTAAAGAGGACTTAGAAGATTCGTTCTTAGAATATTGTAAACAGGTCATTAAAAATGCACAGGCATTAGCCGCTAAGTTAGTATCATATGATTTCAAAGTTATTTCAGGCGGAACAGATAACCATTTAATGCTGATTGATTTAAGGAATAAAAATCTTTCAGGCAAAGCAGCAGAAAACGCTCTTGATGAAATAGGAATTACCTGTAATAAAAACGCAGTACCATTTGATGATAAGTCACCTTTGATTACAAGCGGAATAAGATTAGGAACTCCTGCTCTCACAACTCGCGGAATGAAAGAAGCTGATATGGAAACAATTGCAGACATGATTAACAAAGTGATTTCAAATCACAAAGATGAGAACGTTAAAAAAGAAGTTGCTGAGGCAGTAAAAGAGCTGACTGCAAAATTCCCATTGTATAAGAGCTGATAAAAGCTAAACAAAGAAAAATTTTTAAGCGGTTTGAGCGAAGACAATAATATACACGAAGAAGATGGAATGAGTTTTCTCGACCACCTCGAGGAGCTCAGATGGCGGATAGTTAAAGCAGTTATCGGAGTTGTGCTTGGCGGAATTATCGCTGCTGTTTTTATCGACTGGATAATGAATGTTGTCCTGCTAAAACCGGCAACAATAACGGTGCCTCCGCTGGAATTACAGAACATAAAGCCGTTCGGGCAGTTCTCACTCTACATGGAAGTAATTATTACATGCGGTGTGATACTCAGTATTCCGAACATTCTTTATCAGATATGGAAGTTTATAGAACCTGCTCTTAAACCGAGCGAAAAAAAATATGTGTCATCCATCGTATTTTTTTCTTCCTTATGTTTTATATCAGGTATTATTTTTGCGTACTTTGTAATGCTGCCGACTTCGTTAGGATTTTTTGCGCAGTTCGGTTCGGCAATCATTAAAAATATTATTGCCGTTGATGAATATTATTCGTTTATAATTTCAGTAATGCTTACGGCCGGAATTGTGTTCGAGCTTCCTATGATTTCCTTCTTTCTTTCAAAGATAGGAATATTGAAGCCAAGCTTTATGCGCAAGTACAGAAAGCATGCAATCGTTCTTATTCTTTTAATAGCAGGTATAGTTACTCCAAGCCCCGATGTTACAAGCCAGATGCTTTTAGGCGTTCCGTTGTTTTTACTTTATGAGATTAGTATTCTAATTTGTAAGTTCTCACAGAAAAAAGTAAGTCCCGAAGATATAGAAGAGGGATAATTTAATTTATAACTTAAAATAATTTTTCTGCATTTGTAAAGATTTCAATGCAGAGCTAAGATGAATTTAAAAGATATATCAATACCGATAACCGAAGAGCTTGAATATTTTCAGGAACAATTCTCTAAAGTTTTAAAATCCAATGTAGCATTAATTGATCTTATCACAAAGTATCTTCTTAAGCAAAAAGGAAAGAAGATAAGACCTATACTTGTGATTCTTTCTGCAAAGCTTGTTGGTAATGTAAACGAACGGACATACGTCGCAGCAAATCTTGTAGAACTTCTTCATACAGCAACATTGATTCACGATGACGTTGTTGATGAAGCAAAAACAAGAAGAGGCATTGCATCTATAAATGCCGTTTGGAAAAACAAAGCTGCCGTTCTTATAGGAGATTATCTTCTTTCAAGCGGACTTCTGCTGGCTGTTGAAGCGAAAGAACATACTTTTTTGCAATACACATCTGAAGCGGTGAAGAGCATGAGTGAAGGCGAGCTTCTTCAAATACAAAAAGCGCGTAACTTCGATGCTACTGAAGAAACTTACTTTAAAGTTATTAAAGATAAGACTGCATCATTATTAAAGTCCTGCTGCAAAATGGGAGCATTAAGTGCGACTTCAAATGAAGAGCATGTTGAAAGACTTGGAGTATTCGGAGAGAATCTCGGAATAGCGTTTCAGTTACAGGATGATTACTTAGATTACGCAGGAAGAAAAAAACTACTCGGTAAGTCAGTCGGCAATGATTTGAAAGAAAAGAAATTTACCCTGCCTTTAATAATTTCATTAAATAACGCTCCGAAGAAAAAATCTGCAGAGATAATGAAGCTGATTAAGAGTGATTCAAAGAAAAAATTCGATATCGTACATGATTTTGTTTATGAATACGGAGGAATGGAATATACTCAGAATAAAATAAAAGAATATTCGCTTAAGGCAAAAGAAGCAATCTGCATCTTTAAAGAAACAGAAACGAAAAAATCTTTATTGAAGCTTGTGGATTTTTTAGAGATAAGAGAACACTAATTTCAATTAACAATTAGTAATTATCAATTAACAGAAACTGTTAGCCGATACTTCGAAAATAATAATTTTAATTTATACAAAAAAGGCGCTCAAAATAATTTGAACGCCTTTTGTTTTATATAGAAATATTTTATTTCAAATGTTTTATTTCAATTAGGAAGAATATCCGGCTTCGCCGTCGAAGTTGTAAAGATTTTCAGTTTTAATGAAATCAAATCCGCCTTCGTGAAGTTTATCAAGCAATGCAATGATATCGGAGTTTTTAATTATCTCTCCTTTATTCTCTGAGAAATATCTTCCTCTCCAGTGATCTGAACAGAAAATATCTCCCGGCGCATCAGGCCAGACTGTAACGCCTCTGTTGCTGATTAATTTTAATTGTAATCCGCCTGCAGTAATTTTGCTAAGCATTGCGCCTAAGTCATCTGCCTTGCCCGCAGTCCAGTCAAAGAATACATCAACGCCGACTAAATCTTTTCTTTGTTTAGTAGGCACATATTTTTTTGATATAATATCTTTTCTATCGATGTTGTTATAGTTAACAGCTTTGAGGATTGAAGGCTTCTGTCCGACTCTTGCAATAACTGCCTGAGCAAATTCTTTTGTGCCGACTTTCTCCTTGCTGATTCCTTCTTTAAAAATATCATATGTATGAACACCGTCTTCCATAGTTTTGAGCCATGCGTTGTGAACGTTAGTTGCAACATCTGATTGCCCTATATGATTTAACATAAGCACAGCGCCTAAAAGAAGTCCGGTAGGGTTTGCAAGATTTTGTCCTGCTCTACGTGGTGCTGAACCGTGAATAGCTTCAAACATTGCAAAGTTATCACCGATATTTGCCGAGCCTGCAAGCCCGACTGAACCGGTCATCTGCGCAGCAACGTCCGATAAAATATCGCCGTATAAATTTTCCATTACGATAACATCAAAATCTTCAGGTGATGTTGCCATCTTAGCAGCACCGATATCGATAATCCAGTTTTCATTTATAATATCAGGATACTCAGCAGCTATTTCATCGAATACTTTATGAAATAATCCGTCTGTCATCTTCATGATATTATCTTTCATAAAGCATGTAACTTTTTTTCTGTTGTTTGCCTTAGCATACTCAAAAGCATATCTGATAATTTTTTCGCAGCCGGGGCGTGAAATTAATTTCAGGCACTGGTAAACATCGTTAGTCTGTCTGTGCTCAATACCTGCATATAAGTCTTCTTCATTTTCTCTCACGATAACAACATCCATCACAGGATGCTTCGTGGAAACGTAAGGATGATAGCTTACGCAAGGTCTTATATTTGCATAAAGACCGAGAGTTTTTCTCGTAGCTACGTTAAGGCTTTTATATCCGCCGCCCTGCGGAGTTGTGATAGGAGCTTTCAAAAAAACTTTTGTTTTTCTGAGAGAGTCCCATGAGCTTTGCTCGATACCTGTTGCATTTCCTGCAAGGTAAACTTTTTCGCCGATCTCTATAACTTCTATATCAAGCTTTGCGCCTGCGGCAAGCATAATATCAAGTGTAGCCTGCATAATTTCCGGTCCGATTCCGTCTCCATATGCAACTGTTATTGGTGTATTTCCAGACATGATTAACCTTTCTGAGTTTTGATGTGATTATTAAATTTGAAGTTGTAAAATAATCAATCTGGGAGAGAGATAAAATCTAATATTTCTGACTCCGCTTATACAAGGAACACAGATTTTTATGATAATTATGATTTCACTGATAAGAGAATCAACTCTGCTTCCACATTTCAATGTAATACTGAATTTTCAAGTTCATCTGTGACATCATCCATAATCATGTACATCTGTGTTCCTTTAAAAAATGTCAGCAAAAAAATTTCTTATTTGCCTCTTTGCTTATGAATTTATATTTTATAAAAGTTGACAAAAAACGATAAAAAAGATTAATTATGATTCACCAACCTGAAAAAGGAAAACTACTTCTCGCCGAACCATTTATGCAAGACCCTAATTTCAAACGCTCTGTTGTACTGCTATGTGAGCATAACGAACAGGGAACAATGGGCTTTATTATAAATAAAAAAACAGAATTATCTCTGAACGATGTTGTTGTGGACTTCCCCGATTTTGATGCACCTGTTTACTTTGGAGGTCCGGTGCAGCCGAATACATTGCAGTTCATTCACAGAGGTAAACCGATTGAGAATAGTATAGAAATCGCCGACGGAATTTACTGGGGCGGAAGTTTTGAAGAACTAAAAACTCTTATGAGTGTTAGTGCAATAAAAGCAGAGGATTTTATTTTTCTTGTCGGCTACTGTGGATGGGATGAAGGCCAGCTCGGCTTTGAGCAGAAGGAAAACTCATGGGTAGTGGCCGATGCAAAGGAAGAAGTTATCTTTACTGAAAATCCTGATTCAATGTGGGCCGAAGTGATGAAGAAGCTCGGCAAAAAATATGCAGTGATGGCAAGCTTCCCTGAAGATCCTAGTTTAAATTAATTTTTACATTTTATTACAATGATAACAAAAAAAAGTTTTAATATAAAAAATGAGTATGGCGCTAATCTTACTACAGATATACGATACGACGAAAGCAAAAAAAATTTGCCGCTCGTAATTTTTGTTCACGGCTTTAAAGGATTTAAAGACTGGGGCGGATTTCCTTATATGACAGATAAGCTTGCCGAAGCAGGATTTTTTGTAGTAAGCTTTAATTTCTCCTATAACGGAGTTGGTGAAAAAGAGGATGAACTTGTTCACTTCACACGCCTTGAACTATTCGCAAAAAATACTTTCTCAAGAGAGCTTGACGACCTTGGTAACATTATAGATTATTTTGACGATAACCGAGATAACTACAATTATGATTTTGGAACCTTGACTCTTATAGGTCACTCACGCGGTGGAGGCTGTGTTATTCTAAAAACCTCACAGGATAAACGCGTTAAAAAATTAATCACTCTTGCTGCCGTTTCTTATTATGACAGATATACGGACAGAAAAAAGAAAGAATGGAAAGAAAAGGGATATATAGAGGAGCCTAACTCGCGCACGGGACAAATAATGAGAATGGATATCTCTCTGCTTGAAGATTTAGAAACCAATAAAGAAAGATTAGACATTCAGGAAGCGATGAAAAGAATTGATGTGCCTGTTTTAATTCTTCACGGCGAGCAGGATTTATCCGTTGATTACTCCAATGCAGAAACACTTCACTCCGTAAGCAATAAAGAAAAGACTCAGTATAAATTAATAGAAAAAACGGGGCATACATTCGGAGTTGTGCATCCTTTTGAAGGAACATCAAAGGCGTTTGATAATGTAATAGAGGAATCGATTAAATTTATTAAAAACTAAAAACTTCTTTCACTACTTCATAAGTCTGTGCATAACATTCTACCGTTAATTCAATCGGCTTAGCATATCCGCCGCCAAGCGCAATCGATACAGGTATATTTCTTTTCTTACATTCATTTAAAACCATATAATCTCTTTCACGTAACCCGGCTTTTGTTAATGCAAGTCTACCTAGCGCGTCTTCTCTCAGCGGGTCAACTCCTGCAAGATATAAAACAATATCAGGCTCGAAATCAAAAATTACTTCAAGTTTATTTTCAAGAATCGATAAGTAATGTTCATCATTGGTATTATCGGGTAAACGTACATCAAGAGTTGAGGGGATTTTTTCATATGGATAGTTTTTCTCGCCATGCATATCCAGTATAAAAACATTTGTATTGTCTTTTAGAATTGATGACGTCCCGTTTCCCTGATGAACATCTAAATCTATGATTGCAATATTTTTAGCAAGATTATTTTTTTGAAGGTAAGTGCTGACAATTGCAAAGTCATTGAAGACACAATATCCTTCGCCGTGCTCTTTGAATGCATGATGCGTACCACCCGATAAATTTCCTGCAACACCATTCTCAAAAGCAGATTTTGCGGAAGCTAGTGAGCCGCCGACTGATGCAAGTGAGCGAAGAAATAAATCATAGCTCCACGGAAGGCCTAGCTTACGTATTGCTTTCTCATCGATTGAGCCTGTTCTGAATGATTCGTAATAGTCTTCCGAGTGGCATAACAAAATTTCATCTGCTGTTGCTATGTCAGGTTCATATAATTCGGATTCATTGAGAATATTATCGGCAAGAAGATACTCGCGGGTTAGCCGATACTTTTTCATAGGAAATCTATGTCCTTCAGGCAATGGTACTCTGTACTTATCTGTATAAAAAACTTTCAGCTTGCTCAATATCTTTTCTTAATATCCCTTTTCTATATCAACTACGTTTATAAATTCTTTTTCACCTTTTGCAAAGCGTGAGATGTTTTCAATTACTTCATCCCATCTTTTTAAATCATCATGAGGTGAAGCTGCTCTATGCGGTGAGAGGATTATATTGTCCAACTCATGGAAGGGAAACTTTTCAGAATCGTATGGATATTTTTTATCGTCAACAGCATCGGGATTATAATTATACCAGACATCTAATGCTGCGCCGGCTATGTTGCTATTTTTTAACGCATTGTAAAGTGCTTCTTCGTTTATAATTGCACCTCTTGCAATGTTTACAAGCACGGAATTTTTATTTTTACCAAACACTTCTAATTCTTTTGCATTAATAAGATTATTCGTTTCATCTGTATCAGGTAATGCAATTATCAATGTATCAACTTCAGCAAGAAATTCATGCAGCTGCTCAGGCAAATATTTTTTCTCTTTGGTTATCTCTCCACCGTTCCATGAACGCTTCAGAATATGGAACTCAACATCAAATCCCGATAGGAACTTATGAATTTTTTTATTTATTGCTCCGTAGCCAAGCAAGCCAACTTTTCTATCTCTAAGCGGAATTGAAACGGCTTCCTCATCACCCAATCTCCATTTGCCTTCCTTCATCCAGTTATGGTGAGGAACAATTTTATTCATCAGTGATAGCAGCAAAGCAACTCCATGCTGCGCAGTGAAATATGAGTTACCGTGCCCGTTAACTAAAGTAATTTTTCTATCTGCATTCAATTCTTTAAACAATTTTATCAAATGTTTCACTCCCGCACCGGGATTTATAAACAGCTTTAAGTTCTTAGCTTCTTTTATATATTCTTCATTCGGTTTCCATCCGATTATAATATCTGCTTTACTATAATATTCCATTTTAACCTCTCCATTTGTTTCTTTATCCGGAACAAAGAATTCAAGATTGGGAAATTTTTTCAATCCTTCTTTTAAATAGTTCAGAAGTACTTCTTCCGGCTTCCATAGAAAAAGAATATTTATTTGATTGTTCATTTTATTGTTTATGCATGCCCTGCTAGTTTCTCAATTGATTTTACAAATTCAGTTTTTGCATCCGTGTAATCGTTCTTATCTTCCCATTCTTTTCTTGACAAGTCAACTTTTAATTTATAATATTCATCTCTCGCGTCGTCATTACTTCTTAAATAATCTCTGAATGCAATGTGCCTTCGCCACCAGTCACTGTCTAATTCCACTGTATGAATATGAAACAAATGCGGATGCTCTTTGCGGTCAAAATTATCTTCATAAGTATATAAAACTTTCGGTAATATATCATTGTTAGGATTTGCAGCTTTTACAAAATATCTTCTATCGGGAAGAACTTCTTCATACTTTTTATAATACACATATCCGGCCGCTATCACTTTGTCCACCATTAAATCCAAATCTTCATATTTTCTCATCCCGATTTGTATATCCACAACCGGCTTTGCGCCAAGTCCTTCTATTGCTGTGCTTCCTATATGTTCTATTACCGTATTAAACTCCTTCAGCAATTCAGATAGAAGTTTCTTCTCCTCTTCAAATTTATTTTTCCATTGAGGGTTGTACGGTAAAATCTCCACTTTCATAATTGAAAAAAAATAGTATTTTTTGGATAGTCTAATATATATAAATTACTTTCAAATAAATTATATGAACTTAGAAACATCTAAAATAGAACTAATTGATTGGATTTTAAGTCTAAAAGATTCAAATGAAATTAAGAAATTATTAGATCTAAAAAACACTGAAAGCGGGGGTTCCAAAAAACGAAAACCAGGCTTTGGGAAAAATATATTTACTTTTGTTTCTGAAGATTTCAACGAACCGTTAAAAGAATTTTCAGATTATAGTAAATGAAACTTCTGATTGATACTCAAATATTAATATGGTATGCGGAAAGTAATCCTAAGCTTACAAATAATTTTGTTCAATTAATTAGTGATAATTCAAACGACGTATTTCTCAGCATCGTAAGCTTATGGGAAATCACAATCAAAAAAAGCCTTGGAAAGCTCAATTTTAATCTTACCTTAAATGAAATTGAGTCAATTCTTTTATTAAACAATTTTAAAATACTTCAATTTGATGTGAATGATCTTCAGGTGCTATTAGAATTACCCTATCATCATTCAGATCCATTTGATAGAATGATAATTTCACAAGCGATATGCGGAGATTATTTATTACTTTCAAACGATAGCAAATTTAAAAATTATAAGTTAAAATTAACTTTAGAATAAGTTTGCTTTCTCCTCTTAAAATTCCTGAATTTAAATTCTATCTCCTTGCACGTCTGAGCATGATGCTTGCAACACAAATGCAGGCAGTTATTGTAGGCTGGCAGATTTATGAAATCACAAAAGACCCGTTTTCACTGGGGCTTATCGGACTCGCAGAGGCAATTCCATCGCTTTCTGTTTCTTTATATGCAGGTCACGTTGCAGATAGGAACGACAGGAAAAAAATCGTCTTCTTCGCATCAGCTATAATGCTTATATGTTCAGTCTCTCTTTTAATTATCTCTGCAAATATTTCACCTACAATAGTTTCCAATAAATTATATTTAATTTACGGAGTGATTTTTTTAAGCGGCATTGGTCGCGGATTTTTAAGTCCTGCTAACTTTGCATTCCTTGCGCAGATAATCCCAAGAGAGCTTTACCCGAAAGCAGTTTCATGGAGCACTACTAACTGGCAGATAGGCGCAGTTGCAGGTCCTGCAATCGGTGGTTTAATTTACGGCTTTTACGGAGTTATTGCCTCATATTCAACTGACGTCTTCCTCACAACTGTATCACTCATATTTGTTGTGCTTATAAAAAAGAAACCTCTGCCAATATATGATGCTGCCGAATCGCTTAAAGAAAGTATTTCCGCCGGAGTAAAGTTTGTTTTCAAAAATAAATTTATTCTCAGCGCAATTACTCTGGATTTATTTGCAGTGCTCTTCGGCGGAGCAGTTGCATTGCTGCCCGTATTCGCCTCGGAAATTTTAAAAGTCGGACCGCAAGGTCTGGGGGCTTTAAGAGCTGCGCCTGCAATCGGCGCTGTTGTAATGGGATTAATAATGACGCGCAAGCCGCTCACACATAATGCCGGAAGAAATTTACTTGTTACGGTTTTTGCATTCGGCTTGTGTATGCTTACGTTCGGTCTCTCTACAAATTTTTATTTATCCTTGTTTGCCCTTGCATTAAGCGGAGCGTTTGATCAGGTAAGCGTAGTTATCCGCGCTTTAATAATGCAGCTGCAAACTCCTGAAAATATGAAGGGAAGAGTTTCATCTGTGGATAGTATTTTCATCGGTTCCTCCAATGAAATCGGTGCGTTTGAGTCCGGCTTTGCTGCCAAGCTTCTCGGCACTGTGCCATCTGTTGTACTGGGCGGCTGCATGACTTTATTAGTGGTGGTATTAGTTGCCCTAAAATTTCCAAATTTACGAAAACTTAAACTATAGCTTATTGAAACCATTGAAGGTTTTTATTCGTCTATAAAATTAATGAACATTTATAAATTTACCCTCATGAAAATATTAAAAAAAATTAACCTTATTCTTTTAGTTTTATTATTAACTTCTTCGTTTGCGTTTTCGCAGGGGAAAACCGATGAAGAAAAATTAAAAGATCTTGATGAATTAGTTAATAAGTATTTGAAAGACTGGAACGTACCCGGTGTAGGAATTTCAGTTGTAAAAAACGGAAAAATTGTTTTAGCCAAAGGCTATGGCTATAGAGATGTTGATGGTAAACTTCCCGTTACTGAAAATACTTTGTTTGCAATCGGTTCATGCACGAAAGCATTTACTGCAATTGATAACTGCATCTTAGTACAAAAGGGAGAGCTTAATTTAGATAAGCCCGTCATCAACTATATGCCTACATTCAAAATGTATAACGATTATGTAACCATGAATATGACTGCCCGCGATTTGCTTACACACCGTTCGGGATTGCCGCGTCATGACTTAATGTGGTACGGCTCAGATTTATCGCGGCAGGAATTATTTAACAGGCTAAGATTTCTCGAACCCTCAGCAGGCTTCAGAGAAAAATTTCAGTATCAGAATCTTATGTACATGACGGCAGGAATTTTAGTTGAAACTATTGCAAAAGATACATGGGAGAATTTTACAAAGCAGAATATTCTTATTCCTCTTGAAATGAACAGCACTAATTTTTCAACGTATGAATCAAGAGCTACTAACGATTTTGCAAGACCTTATCGAGAAGAAAAAGATAAAGTAAAATTGATTGACTTCAGAGATATTCCCTCTGTAGGTCCGGCAGGAAGCATAAACTCCAATGTGAAAGATATGGCTAACTGGGTAATAATGCATCTTAACTACGGGAAATTTAACGGTAAAAAAATTGTTGATGAGGAGATGGTTATTACTACGCACACACCGCAGATAGTAGTTCCCTCAATTCCGAACAAAGAACTTTTTTACGGAAGCTATGGGCTTGGATGGTTAGTAAACCAATACAGAGGACATTTAAGACTGGAGCACGGCGGAAACATCGACGGTTTTTCTGCAAATGTTTGTCTGCTTCCCGGTGATTCTATTGGAATCGTGATTCTTACAAATCTTGACGGTACGAATATGCCGAACGTTGTAAGGAATTCAATTATTGATAGAATGCTTGAGCTTGAAACAATTGACTGGAGCGCAAGATTATTAGAGGGAAAGAAAAAAGATGACAGCACTGAAAAACCTGAGACACAAAAAGATCCGAATCAAAAAGAAGGAACTACTCCGTCACATCCGTTAATTGATTATGTTGGTAAATTTGAAAATGAAGCATACGGTACTATGAAAATAGAATTGAAGAATGATAACCTGTTGATTGACTATCATACAATAAAGATACCTTTAGCTCATTATCATTATGATTATTTTAAATCCACCAGTGAAGATATGCCTCCAATGCTTGTAAATTTCAATCTAGATGAAAAAGGAAATGTATCAAAAATTTATGCTCAGCTTGAACAGGGTGTAAAAGATATTGAGTTTAAAAAAGTCACTGAGTTTAAAGATAACGCTGCATTTTATGAAAAGTTTGCAGGCGAGTATGATTTGCAGGGCGTAACTGCGAAAGTAAGTATAAAAAATAATGTTCTGAAATTACTTATTCCCGGGCAGCCTGAGTATGAGTTAATACCTACCGGTGAAAATAATTTTGATATAAAAGATCTCAAAGCTTACTCCGTTACATTTAATACCAGTGATGGCAAAGTTAGTGAAATTCAGTTCAATCAGCCAAACGGAGTGTTTAAAGCGCCTAAAAAATAGAATAAGAAATATAATAAGAAATATAATAAAGAGATATAAATCAATTACCAGACGGCTGCGAAGATAACCTTTGCAGCCGTTTTAGTTTTAAACAATTCTCATACCAAAATATAATATTCATCCCTACTAATAGGGAAGATTTTATTTGAACTAAAAATAAATTCTATTATCTTATAGAGGTTTGTGATTGGTGATTATTATTTATAACCGCTGCTTCATCTTTACATAATAACCCGACCAGATTATAATTAACAATTAGCAATGAACAGTTAACAGAAAACCCTACCAAAAGCCGACCAAATTCATAAATGAAATTTATCGGAATTGAAAAAACAATAACGGGATTTCAGAAACCCGACCAAAACCCGACCAAATTCATAAATGAAATTTGTCGGCATTGAAAAAACAATAATAGGATTTCAGAAACCCGACCAAAACCCGACCAAATTCAGAAATGAAATTTGTCGGCATTGAAAAAACAATAACGGGATTTCAAAAACCCGACCAAAACCCGACCAAAATTGAAAATGAAATTTGTCGGAATTGAAAAAACAATATCAGGGTTTCAGAAACCCGACCAAAACCCGACCAAATTCAGAAATGAATTTTATCTGTAGTGAAAAACGATAACTGGGTTTACAAAAATAATTATATCTTAGGATAGACAAATTCTCCCCTTGAGGGGAGTCCCGACGAAGTCGGGGAGGGGTGTTTGAATGACCACCCACCGTTCGGCTCGAATTGAAAAAACAATAACGGGATTTTGATCCCGCTGAAGACGGGACTGAGCTACGCTCAGAAACCCGTCAAAAATTCATCAAGGTTGAAAAATCCTGATTGTTAGATACTTTGACAAAATTGAATTCCGAATTTTACATTTTACCGGTTATCAAATCCCGCTTTTGCGGGGCTAAATTTTCACAGGTTTTGTAATAGCCCTTAAAAATTAAATTGTATAATTTTAATTTAAACATTTAAAGAAAAATTTGGGAAATAAAATAACACTTGTCGGCGCAGGACTCGCCGGCTCACTGCTTGCAGTCTATCTTGCAAAAAAGGGCTTTGAAGTAAATGTATATGAAAGACGTTCCGATATGCGCAAGGGTCCCGTTGAGCGCGGCCGCTCTATAAATCTTGCCTTATCTACAAGAGGAATTCACGCCCTTAAAGAAATTGGGCTGTACGATGAGATAAAGAAAATTGCAATCCCTATGTACGGAAGAATGATGCACCCGGTTGAAGGCGAACTTATGTTTCAGCGGTACGGTAAAGATGACAGCGAATATATAAATTCTGTTTCACGTTCAACACTGAACATGAAGCTGATTGATTTAGCAGAGCAGTTTTCAAATATAAAAATTCATTTTAATCAAAGATGCGCAGGAATGAATTTTGATACAGATGAATGTTATTTTGTTAATGATTTAACCAATGAAAATTATTCGGTTCAGTCAGATACAATAATCGGAACTGACGGCTCAGCATCTGCTTTAAGAATTGACATGCTGAAGCTTCCGCGATTTGATTTCTCACAGGAGTATCTTCAGCACGGTTATAAAGAACTGAACATTCCTGCAGGAGCAAATGATTCGTTTCAAATGGAGAAGAACGCATTGCATATCTGGCCGCGCGGTACATTTATGCTCATAGCATTACCAAATCTTGACGGAAGTTTTACATGCACTTTGTTCCATCCGTTCGATGGAGAAGAAGGATTGAATAATTTAAATACTAAGGAGAATGTACTTACATTCTTCAAAAAATATTTTCCTGACTCGCTTAGTTTAGTTGAAAATTTAGAGGATAGTTTCTTTGCAAATCCTACAGGAAATTTAATGACAGTCCGCTGCGGTCCCTGGTATTATAAAGATAAAGTCGCATTGCTGGGAGATGCTGCGCATGCAATTGTTCCGTTTTTTGGACAGGGTATGAATGCTGCTTTCGAAGACTGCACGGTGCTGAATGAGTGTATCGAAAAATACGGCAGCGACTGGAATAAAATTTATCCGGAGTATTTCAGCTTAAGAAAAGCAAATACTGATGCTATTGCTGACCTAGCACTTGAGAATTTTATTGAGATGAGAGATAAGATAACCGATAAAAGATTTTTACTGAATAAAAAAATAGAAGCGGAGTTATTCAAAAAATTTCCGGATACATTCGTTCCGAAATATTCGATGGTTACGTTTTACAGGTTTCCATATTCCACAGCATTGAACAGAGGAAATATTCAGCAGGATATTTTGAATGAATTAAGCGAAGGGAAAAATACAATAGAAGAAATTGATTTTTCTATAGGAGAAAAACTGGTGAAGGAAAAACTTTCTAAAATAATCTGATAAAAATTATTCAGAACTGAATTGCGAAATTGCTAAGGAAAATTTTTATAGCGCCATCGATTAAAATCACTGTTGCAATAATTCCGCCAAGCGCTCCGCCTAAGTGAGCCTCGTGACCGATATTTCCGAATTTGCTTTTCATTCCGTAGATAGATGCACCAATGTAAAGGAATGCAAAGATGAATGCCGGCATTGGGACAAAGAAGACACCGATTGTATTCATAGGGAAAAGTATAACGTAGGCGAATACAACTCCCGATACAGCGCCTGATGCGCCGACTGCAACATACGCCGGATTTTTATAATTGAATAGTACTGTAAGAAATGAACCTGTGAACAAACTGACAAAATATATTACAGCAAAATAAAGGCTGCCATAAATTTCACCGTAGCTGTTTATAAAAACCGTTTCAAGGAACGTTCCGAAGCTGAACAGTGCAAACATATTAAAAAATAAATGCATGAAGTTAGCATGTAGAAATGCCGAAGTCAGCACCTGATAATATCTTTTCTGATGAATTATCTGGTAGGGCCATTCGGAAAATCTTTCGAAGTAAATCGGGTTACTGTAAAATGCCCAGATTGATATTGCTACATTTGCAAAGAGTAGTGTGAACGTTACGGGAGAAGTCATTCTTAATTTAAAAGTTTCAGTTTATTAGTTTTCTTATAATGCCGGGACCTTCAAAAATCATCCCTGTGTAAATCTGTACTAACGATGCGCCGTTACTTATTTTTTTATCGTAATCATCTTTTGTAAAAACACCACCGGCGCCGATTAAAATAAGCTTGTTATCTGTATTCAACTTATGAAATTTTTGTAAAACATCATCTGCCATTTTTTTAAGAGGCTTGCCGCTAAGTCCGCCGTCTTCAGTGATTATTTCTTTAAGATTATTTCGTGCTATCGTGGTGTTTGTTAAAATTATTCCGGTGATGCCTGCATCGTTGACTGTATTATAAATTATTCTTATCTGTTCATCATTTATATCCGGAGCAATTTTTACAAAGATGTTTTTTTCATCTTTAAATTCTGAAAGTGATTTATTCAGATTCTTTATTTTAGTAAGCAGTTCACGTAAGCTTTCTTCTTCCTGCAATTCTCTTAATCCCTTTGTATTAGGAGAGGAAATATTGATAGTAAAGTAATCTGCTGCGTCATACATTTTTTTGAAGCATGTAAGATAATCATTCACTGCTTCTTCGTTCGGAGTATTTTTATTCTTCCCGATATTTACTCCAACGATAAAATCTTTAGGCAGATGTTTCCTTGCATCGAGTATGTTCTTTCTTATTTCATCAGCTCCTTTATTATTAAAGCCCATGCGGTTTATAATGCCAAGATCTTTTTTCAGTCTGAACAATCTTGGTTTATCATTTCCGCTTTGAGGCAAAGGGGTCACGGTTCCGACTTCAGCATGAGAAAATCCCAGCGCATTCCAGAAGCGGAGAGCTACAGCGTTCTTATCAAATCCGGCTGCTAGCCCTAAACGGTTTTTGAAAACTAATCCGTTTATGTTTATTGGTTCGGTTTTATTACTTCCAAAAAGTATTTTAAAGAGCGGGTGTAGAAACGTAAACTTTGATACAAAACTTAAAGTAAAGTTATGAACTTTTTCAGAGTCGAATAAAAATAATACAGGTCTTATTATTATTTTGTACATTTGAAAATGCTAAAAAAAAAGTCCCTGAAGGATAATCCAAGGACTTTTTTTAAAATTTATTCATAATTTGTGTCGGAACGGCAGGATTCGAACCTGCGGCCTCCAGTTCCCAAAACTGGCGCGATACCGGGCTACGCTACGCTCCGTAGAATATATAATATACTAATTCTGCATGTTTTATTCAACGTAAATTATCAGTAAAGTTAGTGGTTTTAATTAGTATTTTTCATATATTTGGAAAATTCTATATAATAACTTATGAGAAAACTATCCTTTTTTGCTCTTTTTCTATTGTTTTTAGTTAATGGAATCTGTTTCTCTGCTCCAAAAATCTCTTTTCAGGAATTACTTACAAATGCTGAATCAAATTCATCGCTTTTAAAAGAAGCGAAGGCTTTGTGTTTTAATTTAAATATTCCCTTTGAAATTTATACAAATCAAAGAGTCATTATTGCAGCAAAAGGAATTGAAGACGGCAAGGTAGTTTATGCAGTTATAAAAAATGCTGCAAGGATTTATGACGGCGCTGAAGTTATGTTCTATGATGACGTTTCCCAGAACTATGACCTTGCCACATCAAAAATTGTGTATGCTGACGGAAGAATAGTTGATAATACCAATGGCCTTTATGATGTAGTCCTTTCGCCAAGAAGAGGCTTAAACAAGCTGCTACTTGTTCCTGAATGGACAAACGACAATGTGTTTGCATTTGATGCTGTAACGGGCGATTTAGTTGATAATAATTTTATACCACCGGCTGCACCCAATTTAGGCAGTCCTAAGCATGCGCTGCAAACTTACAATAATAAAATTATTGTATCCGACCAGATAACGGATGGTGTTTTTATGTTTGATACAAGCGGAGCGTTCGTTCGTTTGTTTGCTCCTGCAGGAGGTATTAACAACGCAATACTTGATAACCTGAGAGGAATAGCTTTCAGGCCGAATAAAAATCTTCTTGTTACAGTTGGTTCAGGAACAAGCCAGAATACTATTCAGCAGTTCGATACTGCCGGGGTAACAATGGGCGCATTTATTAACAGTAATCTAAACAGCCCCTTTGATATTTTATACAGGGCAAACGATATACTTATCAGTAATTCAGGCGGTACAAATGATGTAACAAAATATAATCTTGACGGGAGTTTTAATTCTGCCTTTATTGTGAACTCAAGCTTGTCTTTTCCTCAAAGTCTGCAGCTGCTGCCGAATGGAAATGTTACAGTATCCGGTTTCAGCGGAGCAGGTTCGGGTCTTTATATTTTTGATTCTGCCGGAACGTATATTAATACTCTTACCGGAGTTACAGGTAACAGAGGTTCATGGAGACTGCCTAGCGGAAACTTCCTCGTAACAAACGGTGGGGGTGTTCATGAAATTAACGGAACAACAGGAGCTTTAATTCGAACAATTTCAGCAAGCGCAAACTTTCAGTATTTCGGATTGTACGATCCTGATATTCTTGTGGGTGTAACGCCTGTTCAGAATACTTTTGCTTCGGAGTACAAGCTTTATAATAATTATCCGAATCCTTTCAACCCTGAAACAAATATTCGATACAGTATTCCTAAAAAAGATTTTGTAAGCATTAAGATATATAATTCTATTGGGAAGGAAGTGAGTTCGTACGTGAATAAAATTCAGGAAGCGGGAGTTTATGAGATAAAGTTTAATGCAAATAATTTATCCAGTGGAGTGTATTATTACAAGCTTTCAACGAATGAATTCAATGAAACACAGAAAATGATTTTATTGAAATAATTATTATGCATTTTTAACTCCGCTTTGTCATTGTAATATTTCAAGGCGGAGTTAAAAGCTATTTATCGTCTTCATTAATTTTCAATATTTGTTCAATTACTGAGTAACTGAAACCTCTTGAAAATAAATACTGATAGCATTTCTTTTTAAGCTCATTCTTATCCTCAATTTTCTGTTTCTTCTTTAGGTATTTTTCGATGAGTTTTTTTCCGGCTTCTATTTGTTTTTCTTCGGGATAGTTTTCATCAATTACTTTTGTAATCATATCTTTATCAATGCCCTTATCTATCATTTTAAAAGTAACCATGCTCTTGCCCATACCCTTGCTGTTTGTTTTCTGTTCAAGATACATTTTCGCATATGATTCATCGTTCAGGAACTGATATTTTTTTAAGTGCTCGATTATCTTATCAACAGATTCTTTGGATATTTTTTTATAGGTAAGCTTATTCTTTACTTCCTTTATACTTCGTGGTTTGTAAGATAGAAATTTGTATGCTACGTTCTTTCCATAATTGTATTCATCATATGCTCTTATCTCAGCAAGTTTTTCAGCGGTGATTTCATCACCTTTTCTAAGCTGATATTTCAAAAGGGTGTCATCATAAACTCCCAATACAAACTCTCCGTCGATATAAATATTATATCGCGCTGTGTTTTTTAGCTGCTGCTCAATTTTCGTGATTTCCATGTTTACTAAACTACAAAAAAAAGACCGTTAATTCAGCGAACTAACGGTCTCTTTTAAAAATTTAACATATAACATCTTATTATTTCATTACTTCTTTGCTTTCTCTTTTACTTCTTCTTTGTTTTCATCTTTCGCTTTCTTTGCGGCTCCGTTTGATTCCGACGTTCCGTTAGAACCGGCATCACCTATTCCCGCAGCAATTTTAACTTCACCGTATAATTTTTTCAATGCATCTCTATCTTCAAGCAATGCTTTCTTCACGCCTTCTTTACCCTGCATTCTCATTTCACCGTATGTAAACCATGCGCCGCCTTTTTTGATAATCTCTTTGTTAACTGCAAAATCAACTAAGTCACCAATCTTAGAAATTCCTTCGTTGTAAAGTATATCGAACTCAACTTCTTTGAATGGAGGAGCAACTTTATTCTTAACAATTTTCACTTTGGTTCTGTTACCAATTACATCTGTTCCGTCTTTTATAGCAGCGATTCTTCTTATATCCATTCTTATAGAGGCGTAGAACTTAAGCGCTTTACCGCCGGTAGTTGTTTCCGGACTTCCGAACATCACTCCGATTTTTTCTCTCAACTGATTTGTGAAAATCAAAACAACGTTTGATTTTGAAACGGCTGCTGTTAATTTTCTCAGTGCCTGTGACATAAGTCTTGCCTGCATACCCATAACCGCATCACCCATTTCACCTTCTATTTCTGCTCTTGGTGTAAGCGCTGCAACTGAGTCAACTACTATTACATCAAGCGCATTACTTCTCACAAGTGTTTCGCAAATTTCCAATGCCTGCTCACCGTACTCCGGCTGTGATATTAAAAGATTACCAACATCAACACCTAGCTTTTGTGCATAACCTGTATCAAGTGCATGTTCTGTATCAATGAATGCAGCAAGTCCGCCGTTTCTCATTGCTTCAGCAATGATGTGAAGACAAACCGTGGTTTTACCTGATGATTCAGGTCCGTAAATTTCAATGATTCTTCCTCTTGGCACACCGCCGATTCCTAATGCAGAGTCGAGTGAAATCGAACCGGTAGAAATAGCTTCCAGCTTTGCAATCGGTTTATCGCCGAGTTTCATAACGGCGCCTTTACCGTGATCTTTTTCTATTTGCTCCATTGCGATTTCAAGAGAGCGCAATTTCATGCTATTATCTTCAGCCATATGTTTATTATTTTATTTGTTTTTATTTTTAATTATACAAAGTTAGGAAGAATATTGATACAGATATTACCATAAGATGAGAATTTTTTGTAAAATATTCTATTGCAAATATATAACAAAAAACAATTAATTGCTATAATAATTTAAGGTATATAATTAAGGGCATACAAAGATGTGTACAAACAAAAAATCCCGCTCCTTTCGTCAGCGGGATTTTTGTAGTTCTGAATATTTAATCTTTTGTTATGAGCAGCCGCTTGTCTCGCCGCAGGTGACGCATTTTAAACACGTTCCGTTACGGACCATTGTAACGCTTCCGCATGACTGACAGATATCGCCTGTATAACCTTTTAACTTTGCTTCCTTAATTTTTTCTATATTTGCTCTTCCTGCAACTGCCTTGCCGTTAGATGCAACTGCTTCCACTACTGCAGATTGTACTGGTGCCGGCTTTATTGAAATTGAAGAAGTCGGTACTGCATCAAGCGGTTTATGCTTCTCTTCTATAATTCTTTCGGAGTAGATTTCCTCTTCATCAAAATCTTCTTCACTTTCTAATTTTGAAAGCGCATCGATTGGAGAAGTTTTATAATCATCATCGTGCTGAATATGAGATAAATCATTTCTGCCTAAGTAAGTAACTGCAAGCTCACGGAAAATATAATCAATTATGGATGTGGACATTTTAATGTTCGGATTGCCCATAACGATTCCATTCGGTTCGAATCTTGTATATACAAATGCATCTACAAATTCATCAAGCGGAACGCCGTGCTGAAGACCGAGCGATATTGCAATTGCAAAGCAGTTCATTAAGCTTCTGAATGCTGCGCCTTCTTTATGCATATCGATAAAGATTTCGCCAAGCTGTCCGTTTTCGTATTCACCTGTTCTTAGGTAAACTGAATGATTTCCGATTTTAGCTTTCTGTGTATATCCTTTTCTTCTGAACGGTAACTTTCTTCTCTTTGCAATGTATCTGTGAATAATTCTTTCTGCAACTTTAACTATATCGTTATTCTTTGCAAATGTAACCTGATTTTCTGTGATATCTTCTGTGCCGATAGCTTCATCATCCGTTACTGAATTCAACGGCTGAGATAATTTCGAACCGTCTCTGTACAATGCATTTGCTTTCAGACATGACTTCCATGAAAGCATGTATGCATTCTTCATATCTTCAATCGTTGCTTCGTTAGGAAGATTGATTGTTTTTGAAATTGCGCCTGAGATAAACGGCTGTGCTGCTGCCATAATTTTTATGTGAGCATCCGTCTTAATATATCTCTTACCTTTTTTACCGCATTTATTTGCGCAGTCAAAAATCGGGTAATGCTCTTCTTTTAAATGAGGAGCGCCTTCTACTGTCATCGTTCCGCAGATATAATCATTTGCTTCTTCGACTTGTTCTTTTGTAAATCCTAATTCTTTTAGAATGTTGAAGTTCGGATCTTCAAGCTGCTCTTCAGAGAAACCAAGAACATTCTTACAGAATGCTACACTTAAGCTCCATTTATTGAAGGCAAAATTGATATCAAATACAGTTGGTAATGATTTTTCTATTATTGCAACAATCTCTTTTGTGAATCCTTTATCTGTTAACGACTGAGCATTTAAATGCGGACATCCGATTAACGAACCGTGTCCTTTTGTATATTTTATAATCTCATCAATTTCATGAGAAGTGTATCCTAATTTTTTTAATGCCGGTGGAACGGATTCATTTATTATTTTAAAGTATCCGCCGCCTGCTAATTTTTTGAATTTCACTAATGCAAAGTCAGGCTCTACACCTGTTGTATCGCAGTCCATTAAAAGACCGATTGTACCTGTTGGCGCAATAACTGTTACCTGTGCATTTCTGTAGCCGTGTTTTTCACCAAGCTCTAATGCTCTGTCTGCATCCTGTCTCGCTGCTTCAAGTAATTCTTCAGGGCAGTATTTTTTATTTATACCATGAGGTGTAATTGAAAGACCTTCATATTCTTCTGAGGAAACATTGTAAGCTGCTCTTCTATGATTTCTTATTACGCGAAGCATGTTTTCCGCATTATCATTATACCTCGCAAATGCTCCAAGCTCTTTTGCCATTTCTGCAGAGGTTGCATAAGCTGTCATGTGAAGAATTGCTGTAAGCGCGCCTGTGATTGCAAGTGACTCAGGTGAATCGTAAGGAATTCCCTGCACCATTAATAAAGCGCCGAGATTAGCATAGCCAAGTCCGAGCGTTCTGTAATCGTATGATAGTGTTGCAATTTCCTTGCTCGGGAACTGCGCCATCAATACGCTGATTTCCAATACAACTGTCCAGATTCTTGCAGCGTGTCTGTATTTATTTATATCGAATTTTTGTTTATCATAATCATAAAACTTCATTAAGTTCAATGAAGCTAAGTTACAAGCAGTATCATCGAGGAACATATATTCAGAGCATGGATTAGATGCTTTGATTTCTCCGCCTGCAGGCGATGTATGCCATTCGTTAATTGTTGTATGGAATTGTATTCCCGGGTCTGCGCTTGCCCATGCTGAATAAGAAATTTGTCCCCACAAGTCTCTTGCCTTCATTGTCTTGCAAGGCTTTGCTGTTCTGTTTTCTTTCTTTGCTTTTCTTAATTCAGTTCTCCAATATAAATTCCAGTCCTTGTCATCAAGAACTGATTCCATAAATTCGTTCGTTGCTCTTACGCTGTTGTTTGAATTTTGTCCGGAGACAGTTGAATATGCTTCCGAGTTCCAGTCTAAATCATAAACAGGAATTTCTAATTCTTTGTAACCTAATTTTGCTAACTGTATTACTCTTTCAATATAATTTTCAGGGATGAAAGCTTTTCTTGCTTCGTGAATCGCTGTTCCTAGTGCTTTATTTGTTTTTCTATCGTAGCCGTCGTTTTCAGGATGAACTGTATTACACGACTTTATAATTTTATTAAGATGAAGATTCAGTAATTTAGAACCCGCTGCTAATGAAGCAACTTTTTCTTCTTCTACTACTTTCCAGTTTACATATTCTTCTATATCGGGATGATCTAAATCAAGTGTAACCATCTTTGCTGCTCTGCGTGTTGTGCCGCCGGATTTAATTGCGCCTGCGCTTCTGTCACCGATTTTTAAAAATGACATTAAACCTGATGAACGTCCGCCTCCGGATAATTTTTCGCCTGAGCCTCTCAAGTTAGAGAAGTTAGAGCCTGTGCCTGAACCGTATTTGAACAATCTTGCTTCGCGAACCCATAAGTCCATTATGCCGCCTTCGTTCACTAAGTCATCACTGACTGACTGAATAAAGCATGCATGAGGCTGCGGGTGAGTGTAAGCGTCGGTAGATGTTGTAAGCTTCCCTGTTTCAGCATCTATGTAATAGTGACCTTGTGAAGGGCCGGCAATGCCGTATGCCCAGTTAAGACCTGTATTAAACCATTGGGGTGAGTTAGGAGCTGCCATTTGCATAGCAAGCATATAGCATAAGTCCTGATAGAAATTTACTGCATCGTCTTCTTTATCAAAATACTTATGCTTCCATCCCCAGTATGTCCAGCAACCTGCAAGTCTGTGAAAAACTTCACGTGAGTCTGTCTCCGAGGTATATTTTTCTTCGTCAACTATTAAATTTAATTTTTCTTCGTCAGGTTCAGAGCGCCAAAGCCACTCAGGAACACCTTTTTCTTCAACCTTTTTTAGATGCTTGGGAACTCCTGCCTTCCTGAAATATTTTTGTGCTAATATATCTGTAGCAACTTGCGACCAGTGCTTCGGCACCATTATGTCATTCATTTCAAAAACTATTGAACCATCAGGATTACGAATGACTGAAGTTCGTTTTTCGAATTCAATCATTTCAAAGGAAGTTTTACCTTTATCGACAAGGAGTCTTTTTATTTTCATGCAGGGAAGATTAAAAAAATTAAAAAAATATAATTAAGAAAAATTTAGTATTAACTATTTGTAACCGGAGCAATAATTAATAATGAATTTTTCTTTGGGGGAGTAAAATAAAGCATTATACTTAGGGTTATGAATTCAAAATTAATAGAACTCTTTTTGAAATGCAAACAGTTTTAGAAAATATCGCTATTGACTTTTATTGATGATTTACATTATAATAAAATAGTTCATATAGTTGTGTTTTAACAAGCACTACTATTTTACAGTTTAATTTGCAAATAATTTTGCAGTGTAGACTGTTTTCCCTTATAAACGATTTTACTAACTGATGAATGGTGAATTAATTTGATGATAATTTTTATCAGGAAGTGAGTGAGCAAGTTATAACATTAATTTTTTTTATTCAAGAATAAAATTTATAATTTGTGTTAAATCTGTTTAGTTTTTTAATTTTCATTGGAAGGAAACTGCTAAGTCAGTATTATTTGACTTATAAATAATGTTTAGTACTGCTAAGTTTTTAATAATTGATTCACAAATAAATTTTAAAAGGAGGCAAAACTCTTCATATAAAAGAAACAAATTAAAAAATTAAAGGAGGTTAAAATGAAAACGCGTACTTTGTTTTTTCTCTTTATCCTGATGATGTTTGCACTGATGAATACAACTTCTATTTTCTCACAAGAGCTTTCCCCTAACAATTCTGCTCTACAAATTTACCAGGGCAATAATACTACCAGCTACAACGATATTACGGGCTTACGGGTAGTAAAAGAAAAAAGTCCCACAGAAATAAATCTTATCAAAGAGATTAAAAGTCTCAAGTCAGCAGATAATTCTGCTAACAGAACTCAGCTATCCGAACTTGAACACCAACTTGCACTTGAAAGAGGTGATAAGTTCTCTGCAGATAGCTACACCGGCGGTACAATTACACCGGCACCTGAAAATTCTCATCCACAAATTGATATTATTGGCAACACAAGAATACTCAACAATCCTTCTGTTATTCTCAAGGCAATGGCAGTTGCCATTGAAGAAAGAGGAGCTACAGCAGGAAAGATATGGGTATGCTATGTATATTCTGCAAATGCAACCAGCCCGGATTCAATGCGATGGGTTTATTCTGTAAACGGCGGGCTTTCATGGACAGGATATGCCAATGCTTTTTTGGGAGGAACCGATAAAATAAATAATGAAGACCTGGATATGGAAATTATAGAAAATACTTCAGGTGAAAAATTTATCTGGACAGTTTACGGATACAGGTCGTCAACCACAAGCAGATATTTAACAGCAGGAGTAGTATTACAAGCACCTGCTTTCGCCGGAGCATTTTTTAACCTCGCATGGCCCGATGTTGAAGCAACAAGAAGATACTACAACATAAGAGTTACATCGGATAATGCAAACTATACAAGTAATGCTTACTTGTATCTTGTCTGTTCCTATGACTCGTTGAGTGCAGCCAGTATAAGAGTTAACACTCAAAGATTTGCCAGAATAACAAATCCATATTCTGCTGCTGCGCCGATAGTTTCATACATGTCAGGAAATTACTGGTGGCAATGCGCAGTCGCCCCAACAAATTATTACAGAACACTTTACTCAGATATCGCATATATAAGAAACGGTACCAGCGACTCACTTGTTGTATCGTTCAGCGGCGTCCCCGATAGCAACAGAGTATTTTTTGCAAAGTCAGATATAAGCGGAACACCGCCGACTCAGGGACATTATCAATTCGGTACGAATACAACTGACCCGAAATCACATGCCAGGTTATCTTCTAACGGAAGCACTAACGGAAGCGTAATCTGCGTGTTCAGACAGTTCACTTCTTCAAACTGGAATGTAAAATATTTCAGAACATTGAACTTCGGAAACTTTGCTGTTCTTGCGGGTGAAAGCACACTCTGGGGAAGCGGCACAGATCCGAATTATCAGCCCGATATAATGGGAAGAAGAAATTCGAATATACACTACTTCACATTTGAAACAAGCAGCGCAGTTGACAACATTCATTATGTTACGGTAAATTCACAAGGCATAACAACTCATTTATCAAAGATGAATGCAATAGACGCAACATCTGAAACCGTTGGTCCTCGCGCAGGTTACAGATATGCAAACAACGACAGCTGCTTTGCATTGTATCCTGAAAACGGACCGATTAACATCTGGGTTGCTGCAGGATGCGCCGGTACATTGGTGAATGTTCCTGGTAATACTACAATTATAACAAATTACGAACTGGCACAAAACTTTCCTAATCCTTTTAATCCTTCAACAAATATAAAGTACAATGTTGCTGAAGAAGGATTTGTAAACATTGTATTGTATGATGTATTAGGAAAGGAAGTAATGAATATTGTAAACGAGTATAAACCTGCCGGAAGCTATCTGATAGGATTTAATGCTGTAGATTTACCCGGCGGTGCATATTTTTATAAGATGACTATCAACGGATTTACCGATGTAAAGAAAATGATACTTATGAAGTAGTAAATCATTTGTTGTTGGTTAACTCTCCTAAAAAATCCGGGCAGCGCGGCAGCTGTCCGGATTTATTTTTTATATTCATTTTGTTTCATTTCTTAAGTAACTTTCCAAAATAATTTTTTGAGTATGGAACAAATGTCAATGGGGCTTGACTATCTTACCAATGCAATAAAAAATTTTCACGATATAAAAAAAGCCGGCGATAAAGCAATGGCACAGATAAAAGATGAAGATTTTTTCTTTGAACCAAACGAGCAATCCAATAGCATCGCCACAATCATAAAACATTTATCGGGCAATATGCTTTCACGCTGGACTGACTTCCTTACAACGGACGGCGAAAAAGAATGGCGTCACAGGGATTCTGAATTTGAAAGAATTTTTTACACAGATACCGATGACATAAAGGAACGATGGGAAAAAGGATGGGAATGTCTTTTCAACGCTCTCAACTCTCTAACTGAAAACGATCTGTCAAAAGTTGTACTGATAAGAAAAGAACCACATACCGTAATACAGGCAATCAACAGGCAAATCTATCATTATGGATATCATATAGGACAGATAGTTTACCTTGCAAGATTTTTAGCAAAAGATGACTGGAACTCACTTACAATTCCAAGGGGTAAAAGCAATGAGTTTAATGAAAAGATGATGGGGAAGTAAAATTTCAATCACTGATAACATTGATTTGAAATGATTAAAAATCATAATCTTTAGGATGCAAATTATTAATCATGAAAATCAAAATTAATCAGTGTAATCAGTGATTAAAATTTTCACAACAAATATTTCACTGCCAGTATTAAAAGCTCGACAACTATAATTCCTGAAAATATTTTTACATTATATTTTGCCAGCCATTCGGGAAGGTAGATATCAAAGTTACTTTTTCTGTCATCCGTATATTTTTCTGCTATCGGAGTAATAGGGCATCGCCAATTATTAAGAAGTATGATAAATATTTCAGAGACAATCAGCAGGCAGGGAATCCAAAACCACGCATCAAACCTTCCAATGAAAGCAAAATAAAAAGCCATGAAGTTGCTGCATGTCATTATTACCCAGATAACTGTATGCACAGCCTTAATAAATCGCAGCATTATTAGCTTATTTAAATCAACAATGTTTTGTAATCCTGCTGAAAGCATTCCATCCTTTAAAACAGTTTACGATTTATTTTTAACAAAGTTAATACGGAAGTATACACAAAAGAAAATTATGGATTAAATTTCTATACCCATCAGTGCATCTTTCAGTATATTGTTCGGAAGGCGATAGAATGGTATGCCGAGTATTTCTAACTTCTCATAGCTAATGTCATAATTAAAGGTCTTCATAGTATCGGATTTCTCTGCTTCAATTGTAATTAAAAGAAATTCCGACAGCTTCTTTGCATCTTCCTTACCGTAATTAAAACCAACAAGCTTTACATTAAATTTTTGAGGCGACGCAACAGGATTTGACGATGTAAAAGCAAGAGCAAGGTTTTTCATTTTCTCCAGTTCACAAGCAAATGCCGGAACATAAAATTTTATCGTACCTGAAGTTTGTTCTTTAGAGCCGCCGAAAAGATTAGATAAAAATCCCCCTGAAGATTCCCTCTCATGAATATTTACATTCGCAGTTACTAACCAGAACGGTTTATATATCATTTCACCGTCTCCGCGAATAGCAGCCGAAGCAAAATTTATTTCAATCGGCTTGGTTTCTCCGTCAATAATTTCCCACCCGCTGCCGCAGCTCTGGCAATACGTAATATTATCGTTGAGCGAAACTACAAGTCCGCTGTCACATGTTTTACATTTTATTGCTACTAATTTAAAATCTGACATAATTCAGTTTCAAGTTACAAGTTTCAAATTATAAATTTTTTATTACTACACCTATATCTTCTTGTTCTGTTCTTCTTACTTTATTCTAGTTTCGTTCCTATCTTCTCTTTGTTACCTTCTCATCTGCCTGAAAACTGCATTCATCACGCTTCCTATAGCAACGGAAGTTACAACATCCTTAGCTATATCAAATCCCTGGCCCGATGTAATAGAGTTTGATTGTGTCTGCACTTTTTTAACATCGGCATCGGCAACAATTCCTGTTCCTTCTTCTATCTCTCCGCCGTACCTGAATTTTTTATATCCCCATTTGATTAAAAATATTCCTGCTATTAATGCAATTACGTAAACAGCTAATGCGCCTTTTCCTGATTCACTTCCTATAGCAAATGCGCCGAATAATGTTGCTAGGTACATTCCTGCGCCGACGCCTAAAATTCCCATCACTGCTCTGAATAAATTATTTCCCGGGGCTTTGCCGTAACAAATTGTCCCGTCCTGTCCGTCAACTACAACCTGATAAGTCCTGTTCTGAAAAACATATCTCACAACCCACAGGGGATAGTATACAACATTCACATCTTCTCTTACTAAATCATAATGCTCAAAAGTAACTTTATCAACATTTGCAGAGTATCTTGCAGAGGAAGCAAAGTTATCTTTAGCATAGTCATAGATTTCTTTTTCAGAAGAAACGATGTTGAACATCATTCCGTCCTGCTGCAAACTTTCAACTTCTACAGGGAATAATTCATCGCCTGTAAGATTTACCTGCTTAACACCAAGCTCTGCTACATCACACGCCGGAAATGTTCTATCGAATGACTGCTGAATTTTTTTCTCTACATCAACGTAATATGTTTCTGTTCTGTTGTTGACTGTCCTTGTTCTTCTTTCCTGACCGAAGACCCAGCCGACTACATCAGCTCTTACTCTCCAGTAAGGAATGTAAACTAAAAATGCATCATCAATTTTTGAACTCGCTTTTAATCCTTTAGCTTTTGAAATTCCTTTTTCCAGCCAGTTGAAAGTCCTGTTTATTGCATCATCTTTTTTTATTGTCTTAGGTACGTAATATTTTGCCGGTCCGCTTTCTCCCTTTACAGCGAGAAGTGTTCCGCAATATTTGCAGTTGAAAGTTTTTATACCTTCTTTTAAATCAAGCTCGCCGTTACATGCAGGGCATGTAATTCCTTTTATTACTTTTTCCTTTTTTACCGGAGCTGTTACTGTAGTATCCATTAAATCTTAATTAAACTTTTTTAGCTATGAAGTATGCAATGATTATTAAAGGTATTGCTGCAAGTATATACAGAGGGACTTTTATCATTTCTCCTGAAACCAAAGCCACCTCAGCCCTTCTTTCAATCATAAAACCGATTACAAAAGAAATAAGACTCATCAATAAGAAAACAAAAATACCGACACCAAACATTACTCTGAAAGGTGCTTCTGATTTTGCAGGCCATACATTCGCATATACCTTTCCTGAAGATGCTTCTACCAAAGCTGTGTATTGCTGGCCTTTGAAGTTATAATAGAATTGATAAAAAGGTATGTGAACTAAATCAGACTCTGCAACTGTATCAAGATTTACACCTGACTGCTGCAGCCAGCTTTGAGCTGAATCATACATTACATCGGGAACAATAAATTCTGATGCATTATATTCTTTTTCCTTATAGACTTTTAAGCTACCTGCAGGAATATTAATCTTTTTTATTTCGGAAACCGATGTTGAAGTTGCAGGCTCAAGATAAATTTTTTCAGAAGCAGTATCTTTAGATTTGAAATACCACATAGGGAAATAATAAAAATTCACCTGTGAAATCTGAGCAAGTTTATCTAAATCCTTAACATGGAAATTCCCTGCCATCCATCTTCTTAAATTTCCTTCCGCAGTTTGCTTTGTAAAATTACATGCAACCACTAAGTGCGTTACAACTTTTCTCTTATCAACATAGATAGCCGAACCGCAGTAAGCGCATTCAAGAAATTTTTCGTCAATGGGAACGTCGTTCTCTGCTCCGCACTGCGGGCATTTAACTTTATCGATACTTTGAATCACTGATTACACTGATTTAAAATGATTTTAATGAATTGTGATTTGGTTCTCAAGATATATATTTATTAAATATTATTTATTAAATATTATTTATTAACCTTTTGAATTTTAAACTTTCTTCACCGAAATTAATTAATAGGGCAATCTCTTTTCTGAAAGCCTTAAGATAATTTAAAGTCTGAGCAAGTTCTCTATTGGATATCTCTGAAACCGCTTTTAATTCTACTACTATTTTATCTTCCACTAAAAAATCCACTCTTCTGAATCCAACTTCGATTTTTTCATATAAAATTGGTATTTCATATTCTCTAAAAAACTGTATTTTTTCTTTCTCAAATTCAACTTGCAGTGACCTTTGATAAATATTTTCGGTAAAGCCGAAACCCAAAGTATTATGAACTTTAAAAGCACAGCCAATAATCTTTTCAGTTATGTCAGAATATTTAAATTTATTGTCAACTGCCATTCAATGAATGTGTTACATTCCTTAGAAAAAGGTAAATCATTTCAATCAGAATTAATCAGCGAAATCAGTGATTCAAGATCACATTTTAGCAAGCAGTTCTTTCTTCTTCCCATCAAACTCTTCATCAGTAATAAGCTTTGCATCTCTCATCTTTCCTAATTTTTCTATCGCGCTCATTATTTCATCAACGGACATTTTAGTTTCCTGTTGTTGATTTTGTTGATTATTCTGCTGGTTCTGATTGTTTTGATTATTCTGATTCATGCTTTGTCCCATCATATTCGCCATAGTCATTCCGGCGCCCATGCCTGCTCCCAGACCTGCCATACCGCCTGCGCCTTCGTTCTCGGCAGCCTTTTCAATTGCAGTTGCAGTTTTGAATTTCATATATGCATCAAGATTTCCAATCGCGCCCATCGAACTTCTCTCGTTAATTTTTTCCTGAACTTCATCGGGCGGTACAATTCCAACAATAATTAAATCAGTAAGCTCAATACCCATTGCATTGAAGAAGTCAGCAACTTCTGCCTTTACTCCTGATTCAATCTGCGCAAAATATTGTCCAAGCTCAAACACTGTTTTAAGATTTTTGCCAAGAACTGTATTCAATCTTGATACGATTGCATCTCTTAAATAATCTTCTATGTCATTCGTTGTAAATAATCCCTGTGTAGAAACTATTTCCAGCATGAACTGTCTCGGATTTGTAATTCTTATTGAGAATTTTCCGGATGCTCTCAACTGAACATAGGTTAACTCACTGTCTCTGAAATTTATAGGTGACTTTGTGCCCCATTTCAAATCAATGAATTTTTTCATTGAAAGGAAATATACCTGTGCCTGGAACGGTGACGTGCCTCCGAAAGGAAGACTTATTAGTTTTGTGAGTAATGGAATATTTTCAGTTGTAAGCGTATGTCTTCCTGATTTGAATTCATCGAGTACTTTCCCATCACGATAAAATAATGCTGTCTGAGAATCCTGCACGATCAATTGCGAACCTAATCTTATTGCTGATGAGCCGTCCTGAGGCTCGCGATGAACCATTGTCTTACCTGTTTCATCGAAATATTGTATTACGTCTAAAAGTGCCATATTATTAAATTTATTTTATTTTCTTTTAAAATTGTATTAATTAAATGCACGCAAAAGAATTTCTCTTTCCTGAAATTTTCTCAGCAGCTCATCTAAAGTACCGGAAACTTTGGCGATATCCGGAGTAACATCTAAATTAGCGGCAGCATTACTTTCCATTGACGAAAACTGTGCATTAATATTTTCAACATCTGCTAAAAGAGCGTTATCGAATTCATACAAGCGGTTCAGCTTATCTTCTTTTATTTTTACAACATCAAATACACCGCTATAGCCGCGCGCAGCAGATTTAAACTGAGCTATGCAGTTCTCATTCTTTTTATCAATTTTATCTATATCACCTGTTTCAAAAAGTCTTCCGTTTTTTGAAAGGCTTGAAACAGTATTTTTTATTCTGGTTTTATTGCCTTCAAGATTAGCAGCAAGCTGATTTCTTACTATTGTATCAAGCTCTCTTGCATTATCTTTATTTACATACCCATCATAGCCCGGAATATATCTTTTTATTTTCTCAAGCCATGACTCGTTTGCTTTGACTGTATTTAGTTGTGTTTGTAAGTCGCTCATAAGTGATTTTTAAATAATATATGGAATTCAGAGTTAAGTTTAAATTATGAATTGAATTCGGTTCTTCATAATTAAATATAATACTACATTGTACAATTAAAAGGGAGATTTGTTTCAGAAAGATTATACATCAATCATTTAAATCATTTTAACAAAACCATTGTTTTAACCTGTGAAAAATTCGGAGTTGAAAGTTTTAAATAATACACTCCGCTGTCATAAGATGAACCATTGAATATAACTAAGTAATCTCCGGGTTGTTTGTTTTCATTAAGAAGAGTTTCTACTTCTCTGCCTAGTGCATCATAAACTATTACAGATACCGGTTCTGCGCGCAGAATTGAAAAACGTATATTTGTGCTTGGATTGAAAGGGTTGGGATAATTTTGATGTAAGGAATATTCTAAAGCTGTCGAACCTACAGTAGAAATGCCCACTGAATTACATGGAGAAACCAGATTTGTAATTGCTTTTCGTTCAGAGCTTATCATTCCATTACCATAGTTCACAAATACGTAATAAGTATCTGCGGCAGTAACGGAAATTCTTTGAGTGACAGCGCCATTTGACCAAATGTAAGATGTATAACCTGTTCCTGCATCAAGATAGTTTATGCCATTTTCATTGTAGCATGTGATTATCGGTCTGTTCAAAGTAAAAGGAAGTGTTGTATAATTAAATGCGCGATAAGAAGTTGCTGTATCAGGAAAATCAATTTCAAACACTTTATTTCCTGAAGTGTTCACTGAAACGATAGATTTAGTAGAATTAATAAGCTTGCCGCCGCACACCAAATAATTACCATTAGATAATTTACTTGTACTGCCCATTGCAGCACTTGTAGAAGTCGAATTTATTGTATAGCTCCAAACAAGTGAGGCAATCTTATTGGTCTCGTCTAATTGATACTCTAAACCTCTTGCAGGATGAAGAGGATTTCCGCCTTTTCCATTATCAAACAAAGTTAACTTACCTGAAGATGATCTGCGCGGGTCATGCTGGCCGTAAAATCCGTTGTAAGGGTCGTTCTGAAAAGTAAATTGATTGTTTTTACCTCCAAGTCTCCACATAATTGCTCCAGTGGATTTATTTATCTTCGTAACTTCGCTGAAAAATCGCGAAGAAATAATAACATTACCATCGGTATCCATTTCCACAGAATTGCAATGATTCCAATCTACATTTGCGGGATTTGACAGCCACTCTTGTTGTACATCTGCAAATTGAAAATGGTCGGCTGCCTTCCACTCCCATACCACGTTTTTATTTTCATCAAGCTCCTGAATTACACAGCATTTTACCTGAGCGTTAGAACTGCCCGGTGAGCCGTTGCCGTTGAACCAATTATATGAACTAAGATTCATAGTTTTGTATTCATATCCGATGATAAGAAAATGCCCGTTAGATAAAATTTGCATATCATGCCCGTCTGTTAATATTCCGTTTTGGCAAAGAACAGAGTCCTTTACCCTGAATGTGGAGTCCATCAATAAGAAAGTCGAACCCACACAAAATGACATCATTTTATTCGGAGCAAGCTTAAAATCATTTGCTGAACCGTTGGTAAAAATTCTGTAAAAAACAGTTCTTCCTTTTTCATCTAACACCATAAGAGCAGGTTTATAAGTTGGGAATACTCCATTTATTTTGAAAGATGAAAAAAAATAGTAACCGGTGTTAGTATTGTTATACACAGAAGGATTGAAAGGAATATATTGAGAAAAACATATATAAGGGAAAAGCAGAATGGAAATTATTAATCTTTTCATACTTTTTTTTGTAATAAAAGTGAATTTACTGTGTGACAGCGGATAATTTAAATAGTTTAACCTAACATGGTCTCTATTTAATGAGCTGACTTATTTTCTGCAAAATCCATTTTTTATTTATTAATCCGAATTCAGATATTTCGCTGATTTCCTTTCTAAGGTAATCAAGTTCTTTCATTTTCTTTTTCTCCCTCAAATCTACAAGCTTTATAACATGTTTAGTAAAATTAGTTGATTGAACTTTAGCATGTTTTGAGAGAGAAGGAGTATTTTTTACAAAATGTTTTAATGCATCGACTGAAGAATAAATGTTTTCAATGTAATCCAGCTCATAAAATAATTTTATACTCAGCGTTTTTATTTCAAGCTTTAAAGAAGTAAAATGAGGGTTAATTTTATTAATATGCTTGAGTGAATTATCAAACTCTTTTGAAGCAAAATAATATAATGCAAAACTTACATTCGAAATTTCTTTTCTGGCTTCAGGGCTGATTTTATTTTTATATTCAAAAATAAAATTGAGCACCCATTTTTTGTTTTCAAGATATAAACCGCACTTTACAATATTAAGGAACAACAAAGGAAGAATGTATTTGTTGTGCTCAAAAAATAATCCCTGCTCAAGGGCAAATTTGTAAAGTTCAAAGGATTTTTCGTAATACTTGTAAACTCCCTGTGAAATTTTAAGCATACAGTAGTTAATGAGCGCCAGGTGATTTGATGCCCGCTCGAATGTGGAGATTTTTTCATAGCACTCTAAAAATAGGCTTTCGGATTTTTCATAGTATTCTTCTTTTTCCATATCCTCAATACACATGAAACTGTAATACTTTAGCAAAAGCGAGGGGTTATCACTGAAGTCTTTAGTTTCTATGATTTTTTTTGCTTCATCAATAAGAAGATATTTTGGTGTATAGTTTATTTTTATTTTTCGAGTGAGCATTTGATAATTTATATCCATTAATTCATGAAGCATAAAGTTTTCAAAATTATCTGCTATACCTTCCAGGAGCTCAGTTTCCTTAGCAATATTTTTTATACCCAAAGGATGAGAGTAGAAGAATTCAAAATCTGCGAGGTAATTTGTCAGATAAAACTCTCTTTCATGGAATAGCTTTTCCTGTGTTTGGGCTTTTGCCTTACTGTATTCGTATTCAAGGAGAGGCTGCTGCGCACGTTTCTGAAGTTGGGTAAGTAAAAAAACGTTTGAATCATAAAATCTTTTTTCAAGCTCAAGTTGAACTAAATATTTTTTAGCTAGTTTCATCAAACCCGAGATAAGGGTTCTCATAGCCTCATCATTATATTTTTTCTTACCGAATAATTTTACGTGAAGATTTTGTTTTGTAAGCTCATCTCTTTCAAAATCAGGGAAATATTTTTTAATCTCAGCAAACAGTTTTATAAGCTGTTCATTCTTATTAAAAAATTTTGAAGAAATTAAATCTTCCAGCCCGAGAAGTTCTTTTTCTTTAAAAGTCCTTAACAGCTCTATTAATCTTGTATTTTGCATTTCAAACTAAAATTATTTTATTGTTTCATCTATTTTTTCAGTTATCCATCTGGCAATGATCATCCCTAAGTCGTTATTTTCATTAATTTGCTTTCTAAAGTAGCCAAGCTCTTTCTTGTCATTTTTTTCTTTCAGGTCCGTTAGTTTTTTAATTGCTTTTGCAAAAGCATGTCCCTGCTCAATAATGGCAGGATGAAGCAGTTTATTACTCTTAAAAAAGTGTTTTATCGAATCGATGGATGAATAAACACTTTCTACATAATCCAATTCAAAAAGAATTTTTATAGTTAAGATTTTAATTTCCAGTTTAAGAAGTGAGCTTGATGCATTTATTTTATTAATATGCTTTAATGCCGAATCGAAATCTTTCTTTTCAAAATAATATTTTGAGTATGCAACATTTACAGCTTCTTTTCTCTGCTCAGGTGCAAGTTTGTTTTTATATTCATAAATAAATTTAAACAGCCAGTTCAACTCTTTTAAATAACATGAGCACTTTATAATTCCGTTAAAAAGTGAAGTGAGAAGATATTTGTTTTCGTAGAAATACATTCCTTCTTCCAATCCGACTTTGTAAAGTTCAAATACTTTTCGAAAATATTTTTCATCGCCAAGCCCCACTCTTAACCAGCAGTAATTTATCAGTCCGGTATTAATATAAGCTTTTTCATTGGGAGAAATGACATCCAGATTATTATAGAATATCTTTTCAGCTTTCTCATAGTACTCTTCCTGTAAAGGATTTTGAACGCACATAAAAATATAATACTTCAAAGGAATAATGGGAGTATCAGGAAAATCATTACTCTCAATTTTTGATTTTATTACATCGAAAAAAACAAATTCCGGATTGTAATTTAATTTACTTTTCCTTGTAAGCTTATTATAATTAATATCCAATGCATCAAGTAAAAAAAGCATTTCAAAATTATCCGAAACATTTTCAATTAAAGGCTGCTGCAGATAAGTATCTTTTATTGCCGTAGGGTCGCTGAAATACAGCTCAAGCTCCATATAATACTTTATAAAATAATAATCGCGTTCTTTAAAATTATATTGGTCAAGAGAGGTTTTCAGTTTGTTGTATTCATAATCAAATAAAGTTTTTTGCCCGCGCTCTTTCAGCTGTGAAAGAAGATGCAGATTCATATGCTGAGATTTACTCTCAATGTTTAGCTGAATCAAATACTTTTTACAAAGTTTCATAAGATTAGAAATCAATGTTCTCATTTTTTCATCTTCGTATTTCTTTTTCCCGAAAATTTTAGCGTAGACATTTCCTTTTGCAATTTCATCACTGTCAAAATCCGGTGAGTTTTTCTTCAGTATCTCAAAAAGCTTTTTGATTTTTTCATTTTGATTGAAGTACTTTGATGAAACAAAATCGCCAAAGCCGCCCAGCTCCTTTTCTGTAAGTGTTTTTAAAAGCTCTATTATTTTTGTGTTTTTCATACGTAATTGCAGAAAATACTAAAAAAAACCACACATATCTTTACACATTTCAATACGATTTCTTTAATTTTAAGCTAAAAATAGCCTTTTGTAAAATTTTCTTTTCACACAGCCGTAATAGTTTCTTTGTTTTACGCACTAAATTTAAGCTAATTTTAATCGTTTTAGAAAATGAAGTTCATTTTCAAACATAAAATAGAAAACAAAATAAAATATTACCTCTATGAAAAACTCGCACAATCTTAAACAGCAAATCAGCGTATCTTTCTCAGCAGAGAAAGCTCTGTTAATTACCATTTAAATTTTTCTATCTTCTCCCAAACTGCCAATAGTAAACCCGTTCGGATTTTTTTACCGGAACGGGTTTTCTTTTCTAGTCATTAAATGAAAAGTATAAAAAGCCTAATATATTTTTTACGAACTATTGTTTTAAATAAATACAGATGAGTTCACTGCTTCAAAGCAGATGATACTGATAAAGTGATTCTATATACAGGTTGAAAGGAAAGTATTTTCCGAATGGAGAATTTTATAATTAAGATATTTTAATAAGGGGCACTCTAAAAATGCCCCTTTTTATTTTATATAAATTTTATCTTGTGTAAACTATTTCCATATCTTGTTTTTCTGAGCCGCCTTCAGTAGTGCTGTACATTGCCATAGTCATTTTATTATCACTGTCAATTTTCATTGTCTGTCTCATAGTGCAGTTTTTTCCTGCCATAGGGTCGAACATTGAACCGTAGAAGGTAATCACGCCGGTTTTATCATCGCGTGTTCCTTCCAGTGTCATTAGCCCTGTGCCCATGTTATCAATCCATGTAGTGAAATATTTTTTAGTAGCATTATTGTATCCTGTAAGAGCTGTACCTTCAAACGGCATTCCCATCATTGTCGAACTGACTTTTGACTGAAGATATCTATCGCCGTAAATCATTTCGAACTTAGCTGTACCTGTACCATCCATAGGAGGCTGTGAAGGATCCATCCACATTTTAGAAGTGAAATTCCAGTTTCCGGCTAATTTTGCCATTGCCTTATGAGCATCAGATGGAGTGCTGTATTCCATCCAGCGCTTCATCATTTCCTGGTCCTGCGCTTTTAGATTTGAAGCAGAAGCAGTAATAATAAGCAGCAATGAGCAGAGTAAAATTAATTTTTTCATTTTTTAAAATTAAGGTTTAATAAAACTGAAACAGTATTTATGTGCCTCGGGGATTTATTGTGTTTAATTTTTTGAATAAGTTATTTCCATTGTTTTATTTTCAACACCGTCTTTTGTATCATACATTTCCATAATCATTTTATCTCCGTCCCATCTTAAAGTTTGTCTTACTATCATATTTTTACTTGTCATTGGGTCAATCATTGAGCCTGTCATTGTTATTACACCTCCGCTAGCTGTTCCTGTAAGATACATCACGCTTGTGCCCATATTATCAATCCAGCTGCTTTGATACTGCTTTGCGGCATTATCATATCCGTTAATACTAATACCTTCAAAAGGCATTCCCATCATATTGCCGTTTACTTTCATCTGCATATATCTTCCGCCCAGCAGCATTTCGCATTTAGCTGTGCCATTTGCTGTCATAGGCTCTTGTTCCGGTGCCATCCAGAATTTTGAAGTGTATTTCCAGTCACCGTTCATTTTAGCCATAGCCTTATGCTCTTCCCCGGGAGTCATATAATCCATCCATTTTTTCATGGCTTCCTGGTCCTGAGCTTTTAATCCTGATGATGTTAATGAAATTAACATCAGAACAGAAAAGATGTAAATTATTTTTTTCATAATATTTCTTAGATTTTAATTAATGAAATGTTCTCAAAATTACTTAAAATATTTTTAAATAAAAATTAACTGCGTAAATTTTTATCTGTTGGTCGGAAAATTGTCGGATTTTGAAAACTAAATATTGTTTTTTCAACATAGGTGTTCGAGAAAATTCGACTAATTAAAATAAAAATCCGACATTACAATTTTGCAAAAAGTATTTAAATCAATTATTGCTTTTTTATTAAATAATACTCTGTTGGTCGGAAAATTGTCGGATTTTGAAAACTAAGTGTTGTTTTTTCAATACAACACGTTTCATTTTTTCCGACATTCGTTAAATAAAATCCGACATAGGTTTTGTTTGAAATTTGTTTAAAATAAGTCGGCTTTCTGAACAAAACTCGGACTCCTATATCTGAATTCGTACAACCATCAATAAAATATAAATAATATTTTTATTAAAAAAGTACACGCTGCCTATTCCTACATATAGGGAGATTTTTTTTTATATATACGGAGCACTATTATAAGCCTTGTTAAAGGGCTTAAAAGTTAATAAATAAATATTATATCCATATCAAAAATTTTATTGCGTATTATGCATAAAAATTGATATATTTGTAATGTAACAACAATCAAAAGGGGGTTCTTAAAGCAGTGAATTCAATTTGTCCCCGATGTAAAGTGAACTCACGTTTTAGGAGAATGAAGTCTGACCGGTTTCTGGATAAAATGCTTGGCATTTTAAGAATTAAGATCTACGAATGTACAAGCTGCTATAGATTATTCTATTGCTTCGCCGGTAAAGTTCTCCGTAAAGTGAGTTGATTACCCGATAGTTCTTCTTTAGTAAGTACGGTTTATTACTCTTATTAAACTTCTTTGCCAGGGCGGTAAAGAAGTTTAATAAGTTCATTTTTTTTGTAATAAATCTTCCTTACATTGTTTTTATTGATTTGTTTTAATTCACCCAAAATCCCAGAATGCTTACAAAACATCTAGGGTTACGTTTGCTTTACACGGCAGCCGGAGCTTTTGTTTTTATAGTTGCGCTTCCTCCTAAGTACAATTTAAATCACATAATTTTAGTACCTTTCATCATAATTCTTTTCAGCGTTATTCATGCAAGTTTTCTTGTGATACAATATCACACCGCTGTTAATCCAAAATCTACTTTTTACGAGTTTTATCTCGAAAAATATTCAAACTCATTCCGGTTTATGAAAAATTTTCCGGGAGACTTCATCCTGCGTTTTACTTTTATCAATCTGTTCTATTTTCTTATTTTCAGATATGTAGTAACATTGATAAATTTTATTACCAATCCCGTTTAAAATAAAACGTCATATTTAAATTACTTACTAATCATTGTATTAAACTGAGTCTTCCTGTATTTTTAATTCAATTTTATCAGATTTTTATTTATATTTAAGTAAATTAACCCTCGAATATGAGAAAAATCTGCCTGTTTGCTATCCTATTGTTGTGTTTACTTAATAAAACCTATTCACAGGATTTAAAACCTGAAGAACTTTTTGAAAAATATCAGGATGCTATAGTTGTAGTATATTCCTATGATTTTGACAATAATCCTAAAGCTCAGGGAAGCGGAGTAATCATAAATGACAGAGGATGGGTGATAACTAACTTTCATATTTTTGAAGGCTGCCAGAGAATGGACCTGGTGCATAAAGGCGATACAATAAAATACACGGATATCATAGGCGTAGATATTGAAAAAGATTTGGTGATTATGAAAATAGAATCAGGCACCTTTCCCGATATAAAGCTCTCTGAAAAAGATCCGAAAGTAGGTCAAAAAGTATATGCAATCGGAAGCCCGATGGGACTTGAGAATTCTATGTCTGAAGGGATTGTAAGCGGTAATAGAACTGAAGTCGGGAAAAAGAAACAAAACTTTGTTCAGATAACTGCAAGCTTATCTCCGGGCAGCAGCGGAGGCGCAGTATTAAATTCCTATGGTGAGTTAATCGGTATCAGTTCAATGGGACTGAGAGAAGGGAATAATTTAAACTTCGCAATACCGGTTTCTGATATTTTAAAAGTAAAACTTGATTCATACAACGATAAGAAAAAGATTGAAGCGCTTAACTTTTTTTATCAGGGACAAAATTTATTTGAAGAAGGAAAGAACGAAGATGCTATAAAATATTATACAAAGTTTTTAGAGATGTTCCCCAAAGACCACAAAGCATACAACTATAGAGGCATGGCTTACTATGCAAGAAAGCAATTTGAAAAAGCTATCAGTGATTACAATTCCGCTATAAAATTAGACCCGACTTTCTCAGCTGCATATAACAATCGCGGTGAAGCTTATTTTAAAATGAAAGAATACGAGCTTTCAATAAAAGATTTTTCGTATGTAATTAAAAGCAATCCGACAAACATAGACGCTTACTTTGGTAGAGGTGTTGTATATATGAGTGATGAATCTTATGAAGACGCGCTTGATGATTTTAAAAGAGTAATCAAAGAAGAACCGCAGAATACTGCTGCACTTGTAAATATGGGAATTTGTGAATACTACAAAAAAAGATACGAGATGGCTATTGAATACTGGAAGACTGCAATAAAACACAAACCCGGACTTAAAGGTGAACTTCAACCGCTGATAGACCAGGCAGATATTTTATGGCAGTACAATATTAAGTAGTGTTTTATTCTTCGAACTCCCAAAGTTTTTTCCCTGAGCTCAGGTCAAATGCTATTGCCCCTTCGGGTTTATAAATAAACACAACAGTATTTCCTGAGCGCTGTACTGACATTTTATCTTTCATAAAAAATATTACACTGAAGGCATCGCTTTCTTTTACTTTTATTTCATCAAATAATTCCGATTGCGGAATCGTCCACAATTCTTTTCCGTCTTTGTTAACACAGGTTAACATTCTGTTTGCCGTCTTGCCGATATTATCCTGATGTATTACAACGGCTATTTCATCATCGAAGTATAATAGTTCACTTTCAAGAAATGCTTTGCCCGGAGCGATAAGTTCTGCCGTCATATCTTTGTAGCTGCTGCTTCCTTTATACTCAAAAATATTCTGTCCACGCGGACTGGAGAAATACAACTGTGATGCAGGTCCGGTAATGTAATATAAAACCTTTCTTGATGTTGAGTTTTTCTCTGCCTCAAGTGTAAATATGTTTACAGTTTTTTCGTGTTCTTTATAGTACTTTGTCAGTGCAGGGTAATCATCGAAGAACATCTCATCCGCAACCGAATAAATCACTTCTTTGCCGTCTTTGGCTGTAAGCGTCATCCGAACAGGCTTATTTCTTTCCACAGAAAGTTTTTCAAGCCCTGCAGATAACTCAGGATTTTGCGCGCAGAAGCTTTGAGTATTCATAATTTCTTCAAATGTATCAGGATTGTAAATATTTATAAATGGCGGAGCGTTTATACTTGGCGTTATAACCCACACTTTGCCGTTCATGAATAACATCTCAGGCGATGCAGGAAGGTATTCTAAATCAGTGTAATAACCTTTAAGAACTTTTTCAGAGACAGGGTCATAAACATACGAATAAGTTTTTTCGAAAAGCCCTTCCCGTCCTATTGAATAGCTGCCGCCTGACTTTCTTTCCATTATATAACTGAATGAACCGTCCGTCTGAATCCATAACTTATCTTTACCTTCCTTCGATGGAAATATTACGAGATTCTGAAAGCTTCCCCGTATCCATGTGGGGAACAAAGATGGAAATAAAAGCTGATAAGCTAAAAAGTATCCCAGTATAAAAAGTAAAACGACGGGTATAAAGGAACATCCGCAGCCGACTTTTTTATTTATTGTTTTTTTTGTTTCGGCAGGCGTAATAGTGCGAGTGGAATAACTAAACTCATTATCCATACTTTGGGGTTATAATTAAAAAATTATTGAAAGTTTATGCTACTGAAAAATAATTTCAGCCTTCATATTCCCATAGCTTCTTTCCGTCAGCAAGCTGAAAACTAATTGCTCCCACAGGCTTATAAATAAATATTACAACATTTCCCGCTCTCTGCGCATCAAGCTGCGTTCTCAAAAAAGACATTTCAGTTCTTGAATCGTCATCCTTACCTTCAAGTTCATCAAACAAATCTTTCTGCTGCACTGTCCATAATTCTTTGCCTGATTTTTCAACACATGTCAGCATTCTGTTTGAAGTTTTTCCTACGTTATCCTGATGAACAATCACAGCAATTTCATCATCCGTAAACAAAACATTTCCCTTGATAAAAACTTTATCGGGAAGTATTTCTACAGGCTTCATACTTTTAAAAGCGCTCATATTTTGTTTTACAATTTCATCAGCCCAGGAAGTTGAAAAATATAAATCATATTTCGGACCCGTTATATAATAAAGTTTTTTTCTTTTATCAGAATTTTCCTCGTTAACTAAAGCAAATATTCCTGAAGCCGTACTGTCATTCAGTTTGTAATATTTTTCGAACTCTATTGTATTGGGAAAAAATTTGTCATCTGAAGGATTGTAAACTATTTCTTTTCCATCTTTTGTGGAAATTCGGAATCTTACAGGCTTTTGATTATCAACCGAAACACTTATAATTCCGGCAGCAAGTTCTTTGTTTTTTTCACAGAAAGATTGAGTGTTTAATATCTGTTGATAATTTTCAGAATTGTATGCTCTGATTTCAGGAGGAACTCCTTCAGAGGAAGAATTGACTAACCAGATTTTTTCTTTTTCGTAAACTATATCGGATACAGGCGGTAAGTCATCGTAGCTTGTTTTAAATCCGTTAATTACTTTTTCATCAACAGGGTCATATACATACGAATACGTTCTGCAAAACCAGCCAACAGTTTTAAGACTGATTTGTCCCATGTTATTTGTCCTGCTTGTAAATCTTAATGTACCGTCATTTTGTATCCACAATTTATATTTGCCGTCCGACGAAGGAAACACCCGGATATTCTGCAGTTCACCGCGCAAAACATTTGGAAATATAGAGGGGAGAATACAATAATAAGAAGCAATATAACTGAGAACAAGCGCAGGGATTATTAAAGCTGTAATTAATACTCGTTTTACTTTGCTTCCGCTTTTAGTTGGCATTCCGGGGACGTTATGCCTTAAATTGTTTTCCATAATCGTGGGGTTAATTAGAAAACTTTATTTTAAATCTTTCAGTTTTTTTAGAATGTTTAAAGCTTCGAGCGGTGTGAGATTATCGATATCAATTTCATCGAGCATAGTTAATGCTTCATTCTCTATATCAGTTCTGTTGTCAATCTCGAACAAACTGATTTGCAAATCATCTTTGTGCTTCCTTCTGTAATTTTTATCTTCAAGGATTTTTAAAATTTCTTTTGCGCGCGTTGTAATAGATACAGGCAGTCCTGCCATCTGCGCTACCTGTATTCCGTAGCTGTGGTCAGCCGTTCCCTCAGTAATTTTTCTGAGGAAGATTACTTTGTCGTTATATTCTTTTACTTCTACTCTGTAATTTTTTATTCTTTTATAAGTATCGGCAAGCGAGTTGAGTTCATGGTAGTGTGTTGCAAACAATGTCTTTGCTCTTACATTCGGATTCTCATGGAAAAATTCCGTCATTGCCCATGCAATTGAAATACCGTCATATGTGCTTGTGCCTCTGCCGATTTCATCAAGCAGTATTAAACTCTTCGTCGTTGCGTTATTAGTAATGTTAGCTGCCTCATGCATTTCAACAAGGAATGTACTTTCACCTTTTGCAATGTTATCCGATGCACCGACGCGTGTAAAAATTTTATCTACTAATCCTATCTTGGCTGACTTCGCAGGAACGAAGCAGCCTATCTGCGCAAGTAATACTATCAATCCGACTTGTCTCAGGTAGCTTGACTTACCGCTCATGTTCGGACCTGTTAAAATCAATATCTGATTCTCAGTCGTATCAACTGATGTGTCGTTAGCAATATATTTTTCTCCTGCAGGAAGAAGCCGCTCAATAACAGGATGCCTTCCGTCAATTATATCAATTGATTCTGAATCATTTATTTCCGGCTTTGTGTAATAATACAATTCAGAAACTTCGGCAAAACTTATCAGAGCATCAAGTGTTGCTATTATACTTGCATTTTTCTGAATATCATCGGAAAAGCCAAGTATAAAATCTCTCAGCTCTAAAAATATTTTGCTCTCAATGCCGGAAATTTTTTCTTCGGCATTTAAAATTTTATCTTCGTATTCCTTCAGCTCCTCAGTAATATACCTCTCTGCGTTTACTAATGTCTGCTTACGCGTGTAATTGGCAGGAGCTTTATCCATGTTTGCTTTCGTAATCATTATATAGTAGCCAAAGACTTTATTGAACTCGACCTTCAGCGAATTTATTCCCGTCCTTCTTCTCTCCTGGCTCTGATAATTTTCCATCCATGTCTTACCGTTTATCAATATGTCTTTTATCTCATCAAGCTCAGCATGATAGCCTTTGTTTATCACTCCGTACGAATCATTCCCCGCGATGAAATTATCGTTAATGCATTTATCAATTTTCAAAACAAGGTCAGGTATATCTACAATATTCTCTTTAACTCTTTTAATCGCTTCGCTCGTAAATGCGCCTAACTTCTTTTTTATTTCTGAAATATTTTTAAGTGATATTTTCAGCTGAAGTATATCTCTTGCTACCGCTCTTCCTGTGGAAATTTTTGAAAGCAATCTTTCCAAATCAGCCACTGATTTCAACTGCTCGATAATTACTTTCCTCTCGCCTTTGCTTTCGCATAGATCATTAACTGCATCAAGCCGTGACTGTATCTGATTCCTTACCTTCAGCGGACGCGATACCCACTTCTTCAGCAGCCTTCCTCCCATGGCAGTCTGTGTTTTATCAAGAATAGAAATAAGCGTTCCTTCCCGGTTGCCTTCATTCATAGAGGAAGTTATTTCAAGATTTCTTTTTGTAGAAGGATCAAGAATTATGTAATCGGTAAAGTTATAGTTCGATATTTTTTTAAGATGGGGAAGATTATTTTTCTGCGTCTCGTTAAGATAATTCATTATGCATCCGGCGGCAATAACGCCTTCCTTCATATCGGCAATACCGAATCCTTTTAGCGTAGCCGTTCCGAAATGATTTGTTAATACTTCATTGGCATAGTCTGAGTTAAATACCCAGTCATCTACTTTTGTAAAGAGCCATCTTTTCTGATTTTCATTGAATGAAGCGTCGGGGTCATAGTTAAGAGCTTTAAAAACTTTTTCTTTTTCTCTTTTGGAAATTAAAATCTCGGATGGGTTTATGCTGTCAATCTGCTCATATAAATTCTTGAGTAAAATTTCCGATGTGGCAAATTCTCCGGTGGAAATATCGCAGAATGCAAGTCCGCAGACGTTATCTTTTATATATATTGCAGCGAGAAAATTATTTGATTTATGGTCGAGAAGCTTCTCTGAGAAATTTGCGCCGGGAGTAACGACTTCAATCACATCTCTCTTTACAATTCCCTTTGCATACTTAGGGTCTTCAAGCTGCTCACATACTGCAACTCGCTGACCTGCTCTAACAAGTTTTGGAAGATAATTATCCAGCGCATGGTGAGGGAATCCCGCAAGAGGAACTTCAGATGCTTTACCGTTAGAACGTTTCGTTAAAGTAATGCCAAGAATTTTAGAGGCAGTGATTGCATCTTTTTCGAATGTCTCATAAAAATCTCCCATGCGGAATAGCAGAATAGTATCAGGATACTTTTCCTTTATCTGCCTGTATTGACGCATTAACGGAGTTTCTTCTCTCATTTATCTTTTACTGTTAATCTTATTCATTGAAGGAATGTTTCAGAGAAGATAAAATTAATAATTTTTAATTTTGTCTTTCAGATATTTATTGAGGAGTTCTCTTCCTCTGAAGATATGGGCTTTCACTGTTCCCAGCGGGAGTTTTAATTCTTTTGCAATTTCCTCGTACTCTTTATCCATCTTATGCCTTAACAAAATCACCTCTTTATATTTCGGAGGTAGTGACTCAATCGCTTCATCAAGAATTTTTTTTCTTTCGTCTTCTATTATTACACGGTCAGGTTTGTTTTCATTATCAGGAATCTCAAATTTAAAATCACTTTCTTCCGATTCAATTTCTCTATCTATAGAAAACGTATTTAATTTTTTCTTGCGGAGATAATCGATTGCATTGTTCGTAGCGATTTTAAACAACCATGTTGAAAATGCAAACTGCCTGTCAAAATTATGAAGTGAGTTGAATGCTTTTATAAATGCTTCCTGAGTCAAATCCTCAACGTCTTCTTTCCGCGAAATCATTCGGAAGATAAGATTATAAATAAGCTGATAATATTTTTTCATAAGCTTCTCGTAGGCGGTTTGATCGCCTGCAAGAGCTTTATTAATTAAAATGTTATCGTCACTTTTTGTTTTTGATATATTTTCGGAAGCTCCGGGATTGCTCATCTATGAAAATACAGAAATTACCTCTATTATTAACGAATTTCAATTTACAAACGGATAATCTCAAACTAAAAACTTAACCACAGAGAACACAGATTTTGAGCACAGAGAACACAAAGTTTTTATGTTTTTATTAATTAATATTTCTTTTCTCTGTGCAATCTGTGATCACACTCTGTATTCTCGGTGGTTAAAGAAATAAAACAAAAAATCTTTGGGTAGTTTATAACGTTTAATATTTTTAATTTGAAAAAATGAACAAATCCGAGCGATATTTACTGTTTTTGATTATCTTTTTGATAGCTGGCAATCTGCTATGGTATTTTCTTGGCCACCGCCCGCTGCACTGGGATTCCGCCGACCACCTTTCTTACAGTCTTGATACATACAAAACTCTTAATAACTCACAGGGTTTTTCTTCGTTAATAAAAAACCTTATAGATGTTTCATGGTATTATCCACCCCTGGTTTACTGGGCATCGATTCCTTTTCATGCAATCTTCGGGTTAAATGACTTTGCAGGATTTTTAGAGATGACTTTTTTTCTAGTTCTTTTAATATGCTCCGTTTATCAAATAGGCAAAAGAATTTATAACCCCGACGCGGGAATTTTCGCTGCCTTTTGTATAGCGATGTTTCCGATTATCAGTGAGTACTCGAGGGATTATATGCTCGACCTTCCTCTGGCTGCAATGGTTGCTGCAGCAGTGTATTCGTTAATCCGAACGAACGATTTTTCAAGCAGAAATAATTGTATTAAATTTGGAATTATGTTCGGGCTTGGAATGCTGACAAAATGGACATTCATTATATTTGTAATTACTCCCATGCTTTTTTTACTTTGGGAAGGCTACTCCCTTGCAACAAAAAAATTCAGAATTGTTATAAATTTTTTCTTAAGTATATTCGTCGGGCTTATTATATCTCTGCCGTGGTATCTGCGCAATATAATTTCAGTTTTTTCAAACAGATTAAACGAGCTTGAACGTGGTGATTTATCTTTTTTAGAAAACGTGTTTTATTATTTTAAAATAATTCCGGGACAGGTTTCTTTAATCATTTCAATATTATTTATTATCGGGATTTTTCTTTTCTTCAAAAACAGTTTTTTCTTAAAAAGAAGGCTTCCGCTTTACTGGCTGCTCGGCAGTTATGTTTTAATAACAATTATAAATTTTAAGCTGCCGAGATTTTCTATCGCTTTGTTAATTCCTACAAGTGTTTTATTTGCAGGAATGCTTTTTCACGGGGAAAATGAACCGCAGAGAAGAAATTTATTTGTAAAAATATTTACAGGCATTGCGTTGGCAAATTTTATATTCTTCTCATTTATAAATCCCGGGATAAACTTCGCTCTGCCTGTAATTGAAACTCCGTTACTAAACAACGTTACTCCTGATAAATCCAATTGGAAAAATGCTGAGGTAATAAAAATTATTTCAGATGATATGAAGGCGAAGGGAAGACAGAAAATAAATCTGCGAATACTTTCTGAAAAGGAAAATTTTAATTCTTCAACACTGCGGTATTATGCAAAACTTAACAATGCGCAGATAAATATTTTAGGTGCGGAAGGTTTCCCGTTTTTCTCGGATTACGTTATAGAGATAAAAAAACAATTGAATGATAGCAATAGCTTTAAAACAAATACAGGGAGTTTAATTGAGAATAAATATTCACGTACTTTTGAAGAGTTTAAAAAATTTGATCTGAATAACGGAGAACAAATTTTATTACATAGAATACGGCAGAAAATTGCTGAAGATATTACAATAGATTCGCTGAAAGATAAAGTAGAGAAGTCGGCAGGGAAGTTTTTCAGGAAATATATAAAATCGGATAGCGTTCCCATTTGCAAAATCGTTTTTGAAGATTCAATCCGCGCTATTAACGGAAAAATTAAATCCCTAAAGATTATCTCGAAGAAATCTAAAGTGGATAAAATAATTTTCCGCGGTTTTGATTACATCAATTCAAAAGATGAAAGCAGCATCGGAATACCTGCAGAGAACTTTGAGCTTGAGTTAGTTGATTTAGAATATTGCGTTAACAACTTAATGGCGGCAGATAAATTTGAAATTCTCACTCTTAAAAAAATTAAGCTTATTTCATTTGAGATCCATCCTTCTGATTTAAAATCATACATCGAAGAATCATCCGGCAAAAAAATAACCGTTTCCAATATTTCATTAAATGATAACAGAATAAAAATCACCGGACAAAGCAATAAAATCAGCTCTGAATTTGAAATTGTTTTAAGTCTTCTTCAAAATCAGAACTCTAATCTTACATTCAACCTGGAAAGGTGCAAAATCGGAGGTATTGCAATTCCGGCTTCGATTGCTGATTATATGATTGAATCCTACAACCCTTTAATCAAGGGTACAAAAACTGTTTTTGAATTCAAACTTGGCAAACTATTGATGAATGAAAACACCATCTCAATACAACAATAAATATATTTAACCTAAAAATACAATAAGATTTTTTGAAAAATTGACTTAAGTCAATACATCCTAAAGTTATTTTTAATAATTTTATACTGATGCTTAAGAACAAATTTAATAAATTCGTCGATCTTACTTCTCCTCCTAAAAAATGGAAAGTCCCCGTCATTGTAATTTCCGGAGTGCTGACAGCTTTTTTATTATGGATTTTTTACATAGGAAATGCCGCTTCATATCTTTCCGATAATCCCGAAACCTGTGTTAACTGCCACGTAATGTTTCCGCAGTATGCCTCGTGGCAGAACAGCTCGCATGCAAGAGTTACAAACTGCAACGATTGCCATGTCCCACATAACAACGTATTCAATAAATATTTATTCAAGGCAACAGACGGCTTACGTCACTCTACAATTTTTACTTTAAGATTAGAGGAAGAAGTAATAAAAATAAAGCAGGCAGGTAAAGATGTTGTACAGGACAACTGCATAAGATGCCACTCAAGTCTGGTATCACAGACAAGCCTTCATAAAAATTATAAAGATGAATACTGCTGGAAATGCCATGAAGAAACTCCGCACGGAACAGTGAGCAGTTTAAGTTCATTCCCGAATGCAAGAGTTCCGAAATTATCGCCGCTTATTAAATAGATTTAGAAAATAGAATCAAAAAGTTTAATCAAATAAAATTGTTATGAAAAAAATCTCCGAATTGGTAAAAGAAAGACCCTGGGTTGGATGGGCGCTTTACGTTGTTACTATACTTGTTGTTTTTGGACTTGGAGTCCTAGGCAGCAGCATAATTGAAAGGAGACAGGAGTCCAATCAAATAATTCAGAATGTAAAACCCATTTCTGACTGGGAGCCTAATAATGAGAAGTGGGGAGAAAATTATCCCAGAGAATATGAAACGTATCTCTCAACTCTGGATACTTCATTCGCAAGTAAACATGGCGGCTCGAAAAACATTGATATGCTTGAAAAATATCCTGACTTAGTTGTGCTGTGGGCAGGCTATGCCTTCTCAAGGGATTACAATCAGGGTAGAGGACATTATTATGCTATAAGAGATATCCGCAAAACATTAAGAACTGACGTTCCTCAACCGGCTACCTGCTGGGCTTGCAAAAGTACTGACGTTCCCCGAGTAATAAATCAAAAAGGCGCAGGAGAGTTTTATAAATCACAGTGGAAAGATCTAGGCTCTGAAATTGTAAATCCTATAGGATGCCAGGACTGCCATGACCCTAAAACAATGAACTTAAGAATCACACGTCCGGCTTTGATTGAGGCTTTTGAGAGACAGGGCAAAGATATAAAAAATTCAACACATCAGGAAATGCGTTCGCTTGTCTGCGCGCAATGCCATGTAGAATATTATTTCAAAGGAAAGACAGAAAAGTATTTAACATTCCCATGGGATAAAGGATTTACAGTTGAAGATATGGAAAAATATTATGACGAAGTCGGACACGTTGATTTTGTTCATGCCTTAAGCAAAACTCCTATAGTAAAAGCTCAGCATCCTGATTATGAATTATTCAAAATGGGTATTCATAATGAAAGAGGTGTTTCCTGCGCTGAGTGTCACATGCCTTACAAGAGTGACGGCGGAGTGAAATTCACTGACCATAAAATTCAGAGTCCGTTAAACAATATTTCAAACTCATGTCAGGTATGCCACAGGGAAAGCGAAGATAATTTAAGAAAAAATGTTTACGACAGACAGGATAAAGTACTTGAGCTTTCGGATTTAGCTACTAAATCACTTGTGAAAGTACACATAGAAGCAAAGACTGCGTGGGATAACGGAGCGACCGAAGAACAGATGAAACCCATATTAAAATTAATAAGAAATGCTCAGTGGAGATGGGACTTTGTTGCTGCAAGCCATGGCGGAAGCTTTCATGCGCCGCTTGAATGCGCTCGAATATTAGGAAATGCTGTTCAAAAATCTGAAGAAGCCCGAATGCTTTTAACGAGTGTACTGATAAGTCTTGGAGTAAAAGTGCCTGTTCAGATTCCGGATATTACAACTAAGGAAAAAGCTCAGATATATATCGGGCTTGATATGGAAGAGCTTAAAAGAAAAAAAGCTGAGTTCCTCACAAACGAAGTTCCTGTATGGGATAGAACCGCCGAAGAAAGAGGGAGCAAGGTCAATTACGATATGAAAAATAAATAGAGTTTACTTAAAAGAAATAAAATATAACCCCATGAAAAAAACATTTATAATAATTGCATTTTTACTATCAGCAATCAGCACATATTCACAGGATAAAGACTGGAAAATAGGCGGACAAATACAGTTAAGAACAGAACTTGACGGCAGGGATTTTTCAAACAAAACATATCCTCCGATATTTACCAGCTTGCGCAGCAGATTATACGTTGAGAAAAATATCACTGATAAATTTAATTTTTATGTAGAGGTACAGGATTCACGAGTCTTTGGTGAAGAAGTATCTTTAACTGCTAACTCTAGAAATATAGATTTGCATCAGGGATATGTATGGTTCAAGAATTTTGTAGATGCACCCATATCAGTTCAGGCAGGAAGATTTGAAATGAGTTACGGCACGGAAAGATTCATAGGGGCATTAGGATGGAATTACGTTGGGCGTTCATTCGATGGTGCAAGAATGAGATTCGGAAAAGAGAACAAAACGGATTTGTTTGCAATCACAACAAAGAATTCTGTTCCATACATTGCAAGCGGAAACGCAGCAAATTATCCTTATCCTTCCGGCACTGATTCTAGTTCTTCATTGTACGGCTTGTGGTCAAATATAAAATCAGGCGAGAAAAATACATTTGATGTATTCGGATATTATGAAATTAACAGAAAAAAATCAGATGGGACAAATAATGATATTTCCAGAATGACACTCGGATTAAACCATAGAGGAAATTATGATTTGTTTTCGACAGTCTTTGAAGGAGCCTATCAGTTTGGAAAACTTTCGAGTACCGATGTAGCTGCATATTTGCTCTCGCTGCAAGTTAATTATGGAAGCAAAGTTTTTAAAGCCGGCCTGGGTGCAGATATTTTATCAGGCAACTCAGCAACTGATTTTTCAAATAACAATACATTCGCCACACCGTTTGCAACTAATCATAAATTTTACGGATACATGGATTATTTTTTAAATATTCCCGGCGATACAAAAAACTTGGGATTGAATGATTTATACCTGAGTATAAATTATAATTCAGAGAAAATTCCGCTTACAGCTTCATTGATGGGGCATTATTTTATGTCGAATAAAAAAAATTCTGCCGATGAAAACAGCTTCGGGCAGGAATTTGATTTAACTTTAAAGTATCAGTTCTTAAAGGAAGTTGCTGTTACATGGGGCGGAAGTATTTTTCTCCCGGGAGATATTATGAAAAGAAATTTTAATACTGTGAACGGTGCAAGAGAAGATGCGGCTTTCTGGAGCTACATAATGATTACAACAAATTTGTAACATACTTACAATATAAAAACACAAAGCCCTTTCGGATGTTATCCGGAAGGGCTTTCTTTATTACAAAAATTTTATATTGAAATCTTATTTTTTCTTGAGAATAAATCTATCTGCTGTAAGAAAAAGTGTTGCAATAATTACTATCGATAATGCCAAGATTACGGAGCTTGTCCCGTTCAATCCGAATATATTAAACAGCTTAAAGCTATATACTTCCAGCCACGAATTCGTTTTTTCAGTGAGAGAATCTGCATTCTCGGTGTAATCAGGATTTTTGAACAAGTAGTATGCTATCATCGCAATCGTTCCTATAAAAAAAGCAGATATGGATAAAATAATTTTCACTGCAAACTTTTCAGTTTTTTTATCCTGCTTTGCAAATTCTTCTTCAAGAGAAATCTTCAGCATAAGATTCTTTGCAAAATCACTATGCGGCTTTTTCAGCAGCGATTCTCTCAGGGAGTTTTCAACAATATTATCGAGTTTATTTTCCATTTATATCTTCTTCAAAATAAATATTTTTGTATCAAATAAAAACATCTAAGCCAGATATCCTTCCAGCTCTTCTTCGTTGTAATGCTTTAAAATCATTTTCTTCAAAGCTTCCTTCGCTCGGAATATCCTGTTCTTCACTGTTCCCAAAGGCAGATTAAGTGTTTTACTTATTTCATCGTGGCTCATATCGTTTATAAAAAACATATTCAGAATAATTGAGTACTGCTGAGGAATTGAATCAACAAACGCTCCTATTATATTCTGTATCTCATTTGCGTTCAGCTGCTTTGCCGTATCTGTTCCCATTCCTTCTGAATAAAGCTCCTTATCTATCTTTGATTCATAGGTTGTATTAAACTCATCGCCCTCTCTGAAATTATCGTCATTAACATCAATTGAAATAAGACTTAGTGTTTTTGATTTTATTTTTTTATAGTGGTCAATCGCTGTATTGTAAACTATGCTGTAAAAATAAGTAGAGAACTTTGAGCGCTCTTCAAACTGATTCTGTTTAATTGATCTGAATAATTTTATAAACGCATCCTGCAGGCAATCTTCAGCATCATCTTCGTTTTTTAAAATCTTAATTGCTAAAGAAAATGCTTTATCTTTATATCTGCTTACTAATTCTGCAAAAGAATTGGAATCGCCGTTTTGAATATTTCTGATAATATCTAAATCGGATTCCATCGAGAGGTTAATTTGGTTGTTTTGAATCTCTGAATACTCTGCCGGGACAGAGAGATTCAATAAACTCGAAAATTTCAGCTCAGATACCAGAGCTAAAACCTTCGAATTCAAAACTAAATTACCTAAATTATTTTGCAATGTAAACATTTATTAAAAATGATTTGGATTAAATTTCAGTATCGTCATCACCGCTGCCGGTCAATCTTATGGAACCGTTTGTTGTTTCAAGTTTTATTTTTGCATCACCGTTTCTCAAAGTTCCTTTGAAATATTTTTTATTTTTTTCTGCAGTCATGTCTTTAAAATTCAGTCCATCAGTTCTAACAGAGCCGTTCACAACATCTGCTTCAACAGAAGCCGATACATGATTGCTTAAATTAAGTTTTATCTCACCGTTCACGGTTTCTGCAGTAATTCCTTTTGTTGAATCAATGCTGCCTCTTATTGTACCATTAGTTGTTTCCAGCTCCATTTTGCCGCTTACATTGTCAATTTTAATTGAGCCGTTTGTAGTACTTGCTTTTACATCGTTGCTTAATTTTAATAAATCAATTGAGCCGTTTGTATTATCAAGATTAACCAGAATCCCTTCAGGAACATAAATTTCATAATCAATTTTATTTGACTGATCATTTCCAAAATGTATTACATTTCTTTCGTTCTCAAAATCAGTTTCAATTTTAACATCTGTTCCTGCTGTATCTAAATTTAAAGTAATCTCACTTAAAGGACTTCCAAGGTCTTTCTTTCTTACGTAAGCTGTTTTTTCGTATTTGACAACAATGCTGGATTGGTCAGTCGTTCTGATTACTTTTATTTTTCCGTTTACATTATTCAGGGAAAATTTCTTCTTACCTGTAGCGCTTATGCTGTACTCGCCTTTCTCAACTTTTTCATATCTGGGTGCAAACAAAGAGCATGATGAAAAAACCATAGTGCTGACAATGAGCAGAACAACATATATTATAGACTTTTGCATGATTTTAAGTTTTTAATTTTTACGTTTCTTCAATCGTTTATGAAGGATCTTTATCTGTCAGTTTATTTTTAATCAACACATAGTATAAAACAAATCCGACACCTGCAAAAATAAATACCAGCCCTGTTGTCATTCCGTCACTCATATTGAATTTATCTTCCAGCATATTTGCTATAAAAATTCCGAGTCCTAAAAATGTTATCAGTATTCCCCACTTCAAAGAACTGAAGGCATTCCTTGGCTTGCTGACTGAGTTGGAGCTTGCAAAATAGCTTTTAACTTCTTCAGGGGCTAAGCCTTTTTCGATTAATCTCATTCTTTCTCTGTGTCTTGTATAAAGCCACCAGAATATTATTATTCCCGGAATTCCGAATGTGAAGATAATGGCTACTACAGGTATTATAGCTTCTAATGCATTATGCATATTAAATTCTCCTTAAATTAAAATTGTTGTTAAATTATTTTTTAATGTTTTTCTTTTACTCTTAAGACTTTTAGAAGCTTCTAAAGGTTTCAAATGACTAACTAATGACATTATTTTCTGATTCCTCTCATGAAAAGAACTCCGAAGGTTACAATTAATAATATTATTTCTATTGGTGTCATTTGCTTATTATGACGGCGGGAAGCTGAGCAAGGTTTCATAAAACTTAACAAATAAAATTCGTCATTCAAAACCTCAAGTCTTGTTTTTACAGCATAGCCAGTTTTAATTTTAAAATCTTGACGGGTTTTTGACGGATTATTATGTAAAGTTGAGGAGGTTTTACTCAAATCCCATTCAATATAATGCATATAATGTAGGTATAAAATGCATTCTTCCCTATTAGTAGGTATAGGGAGCATTTTTCGCCTTGCCGTTGTTGGTCTCCTGACCAACAACCACTTGCTATGCATACATATTTGTAACAGAACGTAGGTAACAGCACGTCGCCGTTGTTGGTCTCCTGACCAACAACGGCAATGAAAACATCCGCACGTATCTTCCCTCTCCTTTATAAGGAGGGGATAAGGGGAGGTGAAAGATACTATCTATACTACATAATATGTATGAGATTCCTGCAGCCGTTGGGGCAGTAGACCAACAACGGGCGAAGATCTACGGATGCTATAGCCAAAATGGTATAGAAGAAACTTGAAATAACTAATAAGAAATATTATCTTGAAAAGATACTGTATTTAACCGTATATTTTTTAAACAAATAATTTTATAACACTAACCCCCTAATAGTATGCAAGAATTATTTTGGAAACTATATAATAGTAATTCAGAATTAGAAATAGAAAAAATTTTTAGAGAAAATAAAGTTTTTGATGATTCAAAGAACTGGAAGCCGTATGGTAATACTATGGGAAATTTTGGAACTTTTGAAAGCCAGCAAAATCATCCGGTCCCGGCATTAATTGAAAAGATTACTAATTCTATTGATGCAATTTTAATTAAAGAATGTAAAGTAAAAGGAATTGACCCCACCTCAAGTTTAGCACCTAAATCTATGAGTAAAGCAGTAGAGGAATTTTATGGCGTTAAAGATGGTGAAATTGGTGAACTCCCTGCAGATCGAAGGAGAGCTCTTGCAGAAAACATTCAATTATTAGCTGTTGGAGATAAAACTCAACCCTCAATTGTAATATATGATTTTGGAGAAGGTCAATCTCCTCAAAACTTTGAAAATACATTTCTTTCATTGCACAGAAATAACAAAACAAATATTCATTTTGTACAAGGTAAATATAATATGGGTTCCACTGGAGCAGTTGTATTTTGTGGTGATAATAAATATCAACTAATTGGGTCTAAAAGAACAAAAGAACTCTCTAGTCCTGAATCAGAATTTGGTTTCACAATAGTTCGTAGACATCCCTTAACATCTTTAGAAGAAAAAGACTTTGGAAAATCCACTTGGTATGAGTTCTTTTGTCCAAACGGTCAAATACCTTCTTTTCAGATTGATGAAATAGACTTAGGATTATATAATCGAAAATTTACTACAGGAAGTTTAGTCAAATTATATTCCTATCAACTTCCTAGAGGATCTAGATCAGATATTACTCTTGATTTATGGCGTGACTTAAATCAGTATATGTTTCACTTACCATTACCGATTCTTGTTTATGAAAAGCGCGATTACGCTGGAAAAACTCCAAGCAAACCTGTTCTCGGAAACAGAACACGAATTACAATTGACAGTAGGGATCAAATAGAAACAATGATTCCATTTAATATACCAAAAGAAGATGGCTTGGGAGAAATACATTTAGAAGTTATAGTATTTAAGGATTCCGTAGACCACGGTGAATTTATTAAGAATAAATCAATAATATTCACACAAAATGGTCAAGTACATGGGTTTGAAGGACAATCATTTATTTCTCAAGATTTGGGTTATTCCCTATTAAAAAAATATCTTCTCATTCATGTTGATTGTACAGAAATACCTACATCTATAAGACAAGATTTATTTATGTCTAATAGAACACACCTAAAGCACGGACCTAAAACAGAAAAACTTCGAGATTCAATAATTAGTCTTTTAAAGAAAAGTGACGCCTTAAAAAGATTAAACAACGAGAGAAGAAATTCATTGTTACAAAATTCAGGTTCAGATCAAGAATTAATAGAAGATCTTATTTCAAAATTACCCGTTGATAAAGATGTTTTAAATTTATTGAGAAAAGATGGTACTTTAAGTTTTCTTATGAAAGAAGGAGAACGTCTATCGCCAAACAAAGAGGAAAAGAAAAAAGAAAGAAAAAAACTTAATAGATTCCCATCAATATTTAAGCTTAATCTTAAAGAAAATAATGAAGGTAAATTTTATAAAACAATACCATTAAACGGTCAAGGAAAAGTTGAAATTGAAACTGATGTTGAAAATGATTACTTATTTAGACCTTCTGAAAAAGGAAAGTTTCAAATTGAAATTTTACAAAAGAGATTCTTTGGTGATGGACCTATTGAACCATCACCTGACCCTGATCCTAACATTACTACTGACATTATTAGAATAAATCGAGAAGGTCCAAACGAAGGTACAATTAAATTAATCATTAAACCAAATGAAAAAGCAAAAGTTGGGGATGAAGTAGAAATAAGAGCTAAATTGACAGCCCCAGGTCAAGATTTTGAATGCACCTTTCAAGTAAAGGTTGATAAGGAGATTAGTGAACCAAAAACGAATGAAAAAAAGCCAAAAGAGTCGTTTCCAAATTTGCCTATTCCTAGAAAAGGTTATGAAAATCCAGTCGATTCAAGCGGAATTCCTTGGACGCATCCAGACTTAAATTGGGATGGTCATGATATTGTGAAGGTTGTGACTTCAAGTGATGAAAAAGAATTGATGGTTGATAGTATAATTGTAAATATGGATTCTTTTGTTTTAAAAAATTTTCTATCGAAGAATCACATTTCAAGCGAGAAAGATATTTTATATTATAAAGATAAGTATTTTCTATCTATTTATTTACATTCCTTATTTCTCTTTAGTATTCTACAAAAGATGCGTAATTCAGATGAGAGATTGCAACCTATAGAGGTTGATGATTTTGTACCTAATATGATAAAACCCTATGCCAATTTTTTAATGTATGAAAATTTTCATGTGACTAAACTTGCTTTAAGCGACGATTAAATTTGCTCTACAAAAAAGCCTCTTAGTCTTTCGACTAAGAGGCTTTTGATTTACTCTATATATTAGTTTTAGCTCACCTGATTATTCAAAACAGGCAGTTTTACTTTTCTTACGTAGGTTCGTTTTTGTTTTTCCTGACGCTCTTCAATATTTTTCTTTAGCGTCTTCATATTCTCTTCAACCTTTGGATTTACCTTCTCCTCCTTCACATCAGGATATTCATAAACGTTGTATTTGAAATTCCTCAATACAATTTTATCTTCATCCTGTGAGACAACATAGTTCGGAAGAATCGGAATTTTTCCGCCGCCACCCGGAGCATCGATAACAAAGTGCGGAACTGCAAGTCCTGAAATATGTCCGCGAAGGTTATCCATTATTTCAATTCCCTTGCTGATAGGTGTTCTGAAATGATTTGCTCCTTTTGTAAGGTCAGCCATGTATATATAATAAGGGCGGACTCTCATTGCAAGTAAGCCTTTCATAAGCTGACGCATAGTTTCCGGGTCATCGTTAACGCCTTTCATCAATACACACTGATTACCAACCGGAATACCTGCATCGGCAAGCATACCGCAAGCGCGTTTGCTTTCCTCTGTAATTTCCCACGGATGATTGAAGTGAGTATTGCAATAAATCGGATGATATTTTTTAAGCATATTACAGAGCTTCTCCGTTATTCTATGCGGAAGCACGCACGGCATTTTAGAGCCGAGACGGATAACCTGAATATGTTTTATTGTACGAAGTCTTATAAGAATTTTTTCAAGCATTTCATCTGTAAGCATCAAAGGATCGCCGCCGGATAAAATGACATCGGAAATTTCTGTATGTTCTTCAAGATATTTGAAAGCGGCTTCAAGTCCCTTCATGGAAATTTTGCTTGAGTCGCCGACTTTTCTTTTTCTTGTACAGAATCTGCAGTATAAACCGCATTGAGAATTTACAAGAAATAGCGCTCTATCAGGATATCTGTGTGTGATATTAGGCACGGGACTCATGCCGTCTTCACCTAGCGGGTCTTCCGGAGCATCGATATCATTCAGCTCCACTTCATCAGGCACGCACTGCAGCCATATAGGGTCGCCGGGATATCTTATCAATGATAGATAGTAAGGATTGATTCTTGCTTGAAAAAAATCATCCAAACGTTCTGCTACTTCTTTTTTTATTCCGAATTTCTCAACGAGCTGATCCGGGGTATGAACACTCTGTCTTATCATTTGCTGCCAGAGTTCCATTTGTTCTCCTTTTTTGGTTTCTTATTCACGGTTGTACTGCCGTGAGTGAAGAGCTAATCATTTATTTAAATTAATTAGCTGTCTTCCTATAAAACTTTTTCCTCTAATCGAGGTACTTTGAATAAATTACAAGCGAGTCGTTTTTTTTGTAAAAATGTTCAAGCTCGACTGCCTTCTTGTAATTATTCTTCTCGTAAAACTTTCTTTCTTTCTCGTATGAAGGCTTGCCAGATGTCTCTATCAGGACTAAATAGCCGCCTTTAGACTTAATGTGACTTTCAATGTAAAGAACAAGTTTGCTGCCCACGCCTCTTGACTGGATTTTAGGATTCACTGCAATCCAGTATAAATCATAAGTTCCTTCTGTCAGCGGTCTCGGACCGATGCAGACATATCCATTCAGTTCGTTTTTATCTTCATCATTCTCATCAACAAATATTTCGTAATCTTTCTGATCTTCGTTATTGAGCGCAACATCTAAAAGTTCAAGCGCGATACTTACTTCATCATCGGAAAAATTATTCGTATCTATTAATATATTTTTTATCTTCTCACGGTCATCTTGTATTAATTCTCTTATCATAGTACACTGTGCAATTACTTTTCTGAGTAATTAATTCCCCAGCGTTCGCAGGAATATTTTATTACGTTTTGTATCAACTGCTCGTAGCTCCATCCGTACGCCTTTGCGCTTCGTGTAAATCCTGTATCTTCATCCACATCTGACGCAATGTCAGGATTCGGGTTTAATTCAAGTACATATGGTATTCCATCCTTCACTCTGAAATCAACTCTTGCATAATCAGTCGCGCCGATAATTCTGTAAACTTTTTTTGCAGTCGCTTTTATTTTTTCTTCAAGTTCAGGTGAAAGATTCTGCGCAGGGCAGACTGCCTTTGTCCCTGCAAACTCCACCGTCTTATACATCCATTTGCTGTTATAGCTTACTATCTTAGGATAATCAGCCGGTAAAGCGCTGAAATCAATTTCTGAAATCGGGAACACTATCAAATCATCTTCACTGTTATTTTTCACATTGCCGACTACACTTACATTTATTTCTCTGCCGTCAATGAACTGCTCGATTAAAGCAGGTTGTTTGTATTCAGTAATAATATGCTGAATTCTTTCTTCCAGCTCTTTTTCGTTCTGGACTACTGACTTATTTTCAATACCTATGCTTGCATCTTCCCTCGAAGGCTTTACAATCAATGGAAATTTATCTTTCACTTTATCGTAGCCGTTCTCTCTGAACTTACTTGCATCTGAGCACAAGTAATGAGCCGATGTCGGTATATCATAGTAATGCAAAATTTCTTTCACACGCGATTTGTTCAGCGCAAGCCCGAGTGTATTAGCTGTATTTCCTGTATAAGGAATTTTCAATATTTCAAAGAGCGCTGCAACATTCATTTCCTGTGTAGGATCGCCGTCCAGCGATTCGCACAGATTAAAAATTATATCGGGTCTGTCTTCTTTTAGTTCATCAATTAACTTATGAACATCTAAAGCAACGGGAACTATCTTTGTCTGATGTCCTGTCGGCTCTAAGGCGCGCTGTACTGACTTAACTTCGTCAAGCACACCATATTCACTCATATCTATCGCTTCTTCTACTGTATCTACTTCTTCGTCTGTGTAAATCTTTCCTGTTGCATATTGAACAGGGTCATTAAAAATAATACTGATTTTCATTAACTCTTATTTTGTCTCCTTCGAATATCGTTTGACTGCTTCGTTCAAAACTGCGTTTATCATTGCGTTGTAATCCATACCTGCATTTCTCGCTGCTTTGGGATAGCATGAGTTATCTAACGGGTCAGGTAAAATTCCGGGTAAAGGATTTATCTCAATTATGTTCGGCACTCCGTTACTGTCCAATCTCACATCCATTCTTGCCCAGTCGCGAAGTCTTAATACTTTAAAAGCATCTTTGCAGACTTTTTCTATCGCTTGGTACAGTTCATCGGAAACATTTGCGGGGCATCTGAATATATCTAATTGATTCTCTCTTGTATCGAAGAACCATTTTACTTCGTATGAATAAATTTTATTGAAGTCGCTCGGTACTGCATCAAGATTTATTTCAACAATCGGAAGAACACGCACATCGCTTCCGTTTCCCATTAGCGCAACTGTAAACTCTTTTCCGGTTAGAAAATCTTCAACAAGAGCAGGCTGGTCATAACAATCCTTTATTCTTGTGATTTCGCTCTTAAGTTCGTCTATATTATTTGCAACTGATGAATTGAAAATCCCTTTTGATGAGCCTTCATGCAGCGGCTTAACAAATCTCGGATAAGTTAAGTCAGTAGGAACTTCATTTACATTATCTGTAATGAAAAAAGATGAGTTCGGGACGTTATAGTAAGACAATACCTCTTTACAGCGTGATTTATCGTGACATATTCCTATAGAAATCGAATCGCTGCCTGTAAAAGGAATATCAAGCATTTCCATTATTGCAGGGAATTGCGACTCGCGAGATACTGCAAGTTCGCCTTCTGCAACATTGAATACAAATTCAGGTCTTATATTTTTTAATTTGTCATAAGCGTCAACATCGGCTTCGATAAGAGTAACTTCATGTCCGCCTGTTTCAATTGCAGCTTTCAGTGCGTCGATAGTTTCTTCGGAATCCCATTCGGCGAAAGTGTCATCAAGTCTTTCAGGATAATTCTTCACGAGGTTCTCGTTTAGATATTTGCTGAAATCTTTTTTGCTGTCTTTCTCTTGTGAATTCGATTCAGTTACTTCTTCTGAATCTTTCTTTACGTTATATAAAAGTGCTACTCTCAAAAAATATTTTACTAAAATTATTTTCAAAAATTTTCCCGCATAATACTTGCGAAAAAACTTCTGCTAATATAATATTATAATCTTTATTGTCAAGATTTATTTTTTAAAGATTTTTCATTGAAAAAACTACTGTTTCTCCTATGAAAATTTATTTTTTTTATAAAAAATATTTTACAAAATCTTTATAATGAAAAAAAAATGCAACAGGTGTGTTTAATTTCGCAGAATTTAGAAAATTGACTCGCTTACAAGCTTAACTTTTGCAAGAGGATTGATGAAATAATTTTTATTTGTAGGGAGAAGGCGGCAGTAAAATCTTTTTCTTAACTGTCTTCCTTTGAGAAATGTTCTTCCATCGGGGAGAGAGAAGACTGAATGTTCAGGTATATTTTCAAGCAGCTCGTAGCCGTTAAGGTTGTCATACTTTCTGAGAGCCCGGTACAAATTTATATCAGTACAACTTGATGCAGCCGGGTTTTTAAAGTATGTATGTATTTCAGTAATTATATCGGAAGGAAAAACTTCTTCGTTTAGTACGGGCTTCATTAAATTTTTGAAATCCTCTTTCCATTCTTTTCCGTGCGGAGCAACTCTGTTTTTATGTTTTTCATAGGCAGTTAAATGGGCCAGCTCGTGAATGAACGTTATGAGGAAGGCATACTTGTTCAAATCGTGATTTACAGTGATTCTATGCCCTTTATCCTTAAATGGGTGAGTGTAGTCACCCATTTTAGTTTTGCGCGTGCGTGAAATTTTGAGAGAGAACGTATAGTCGGAAAAACATTTTAACACATATGGCAGCGAGGCTTCAGGGAAATATTTTCTTAGTATCTCAGTATATTTATTGTTCAATCGTTACTTCTTCTTTGTTTTAGTTGTTTTATTTTATTTTGGAGTCTTTACCCATTATTCTTCGGAAAAGACCAATCTGCCCTGCATGATATGCTTCGTGAAAAAGCAATACAGTCAAAGTGTCAACGGCTTCAGCATCTGTAATTTCATCACTTTCAAGACGTTTTATCATTTCATCGCTGCCTCTGTTATACTTTTCTATAAGATCTTCCAGCTTAAATGCCTTCTCAGCAGTAATATTTTCAGTGCCTCTTTTATAAAGGTTTATCATTGCTTCATCTGCTATTGGTTCCAGCCCAAGCGCTTTTCGCATTCCGTCACGGACTTCAATCATGTGTCCGAGAAGCCAGTTAACTGAATTGCCTCCGTTTGGCGCTGTTGTCAGACTTTCTTCATGAGAAACTTCTCCTAAATTGAGATTTACAACATATTTCAAAAACTGCAGCTGCTTTGAAAAAATTGAATTTGTCATACAATAATTTTGTTATAAAATATGGGTTTTAAGTTTAAATAAAAACGAAAGACTTTAGAATGTTGAGTCGCGTTCTTATACTTTTAATAACGATTGAAATGTACAAAAGGGGACAGCCAATCATCAAGTAATTGCGCTTCTTATATTGAAATTTTTGCATTAATAAATATAGGTATATAGTTTAAATTGATATACGAAAATAATAGTTTAAAGCTTGAAGGTAAAAAAAGACAAAATTAAGATAATAACGCTGGGATGCTCAAAAAACGTCGTTGATTCAGAGTTTATAATGAGCCAGTTGAAATCGAATGATATTGAAATTGTAGAAGATGAAAGAGACTCTAATACCGTTTTAATAAATACTTGCGGCTTTATTGAGGCTGCCAAGCAGGAATCGATAGATACTATATTAAGAGCAGTTGATTTAAAGACCAAGAAAAAAATTGACAGTGTTTATGTTGCAGGATGTTTATCTGACAGATATGGGGTTGAGCTTGAGAAGGAAATTCCGCAAGTTGACAGATACTTCGGAGCTACGGACAGGCACCAAACCGTTGTAGACATTTTAAATGAAATCGGAGTTGACTATAAAAGCAATTTACTTGGTGAGAGAATTTTAACGGGACCAACTCACTCCGCTTATCTTAAAATAAGCGAAGGCTGTAACAATCCCTGCTCATTCTGCGCTATTCCGATAATGCGGGGAAGGCATGTATCAAAACCTTTGCAACAGATTTTAATGGAAGCTCAGTCTCTTGCCTCCAAAGGCGTGAAAGAACTGGTAATCATCGGACAGGATACGACATACTGGGGATTTGATACAGACAACAAAAGAAATGTAACACTCGTGCTTGAAGAACTGTCTAAGGTAAAGGGGATAGAATGGATTCGTTTAATGTATGCATATCCTTCAAGATTTCCTGTTGATTTAATCGACACGATAAAAAACACAGAAAATATTTGCAAGTATCTGGATATGCCCGTTCAGCATATATCGGACAATGTTCTGAAATCAATGAGAAGAGGGATTACCAATAAAACATTGATGGGATTGTTTGATAAATTGAGAACGGAAATTCCCGGTATTGCTTTAAGAACAACTTTCATTACAGGATATCCGGATGAAACAGAACAAGATTTTCAGCAGTTATTAGATTTTGTAAAAGAGTTTAAGTTCGAAAGACTTGGAGTATTTCCTTATTCCCATGAAGAAGGAACTACTGCTTTTGATATTCCTGACAGAATTCCGATGAAAGAAAAATTGCTGAGACAAAAATTATTACTTGATGTGCAAAGGGAGAACTCTCTTGTAGCAAATAGAAATTCTATCGGCAAAAATTTTAAAGTTTTAGTGGACAGGGAAGAAGAAGATTATTTCATAGGAAGAACTTACAAAGATGCGCCTGAAATTGACCAGGAAGTTTACATAAATAAAAACAATAATATTCAAATAGGAAACTTTTCTGAGGTAAAAATCTACGATTCGGAAGAGTTTGATTTATTCGCAGAAAAAGTTTAATTTTATACTAACATAAAGTTTTCGGTATGAAAACCAAAACAAACAGATTACCCTCCTCACTGTTTATCATAATTATATTCATTTCCCTTTGTACAAATATATCTTTTGCACAGTTAAAAGATAAATCTCTCACTAATTATTCAAATGTAAGAGAACTGTTCTACGCAGACCCTTTGGTTTTTTACGGAAAGGATAGCTCTAACGGAAGGCTGGACTTATATGTGGAAATCCCTTACGAAGGAATACAGTTTAAAAAGAATTCTGCCACTAAAGATCTTAATGCCAGTGTATCTTACACAGTAAAGGTTTCGAATGAAACAAATCAGACAGTAATAAACGAAACTTATACTGAAAATATAAGTGTGCCTTCATCAGAAGCCAAAACTTACAAAGATGACTCAAAATACATAGTGCAGACATTCCCGATGAAAGCAGGGAATTATTCATCAACAGTAACTTTCAAAGATAATAATTCAAAAACCGAACTTACTAAAAACTATAATTTCAAAGTAGTTGATAACTCTGCGAATGAAATTTTTACCAGTGATATGATGATTGTTTCGAATTATGAAATTGAAGCAAGCGGAAAGAAAAAAATCACTCCTTCGGTTAACAATAATCTTGGTGTGTTAAAAAACTTTTTTGTTTTTTTTGAAGCTTATAATGAATCAAGCTCTGCACAGGATGTAAACTACAGTTATATTATCACTGATAACAAAAATAATCCTGTTGTTTTAAAATCAGCTAAGTATCCTTTATCTCCCGGAGTCAATAAAATAATAGAGAAATTATCCTCTGAAAATATAATGATTGGGGATTTTAAACTGGAGCTGAAAGACAATGCATCCGGTAAAATCCTTGAAACAAAAAATGTTTCAAACCGATGGACAAACTTTCCTATTGCCATAAAAGATATAGATGTTGCAATTGCGCAGCTGCAATACATTGCAACTTCAGAAGAGATGGATAAACTAAAGGAAGCAAAGAACAACTTAGACAAAGAAAAAAAGTTTATAGAATTCTGGAAGAAAAAAGATCCGTCACCGGCAACTCCAAGGAATGAATTGATGATAGAATATTATAACAGAATAAAAATTGCCAACGAAAGATACTCACATTACCAGGAAGGCTGGCGCACAGATATGGGAATGGTATTTATTATCTATGGAAACCCTGCAAATATCGACAGGCATCCTTTTGAAAATCAAACTAAGCCTTATGAAGTTTGGGATTATTATGATATTAACAGGCAGTTTGTGTTTGTGGACGATTCGGGGTTTGGTGATTACAGATTGATAACGCCAATATATGATGATTTCAGATTCAGATAATTTTTACATCATCTTCATTCTTTTTGAAAGATAATTTATAAGCGCTTTATCAAAAGTGCTTTCAGTAGAAAGCATTATGTAGTCAATATCGCTTTTAGCGCATTCCATTCTGTAAGTTTCAGTAAATTCTTTCACAGCCTCCTGATAAGCCTTTTGCATAACAAAAGGCTGGCTGAACATCTCCTCATTGGTTTCCACATCTTTTAATGTCACCGGATTTCCCGATAAAAAACTTAACTCGACAGGATCCAGAATCTGAAATACAATCACTTCATTTTTTGTGTACTTAAAGTGCCTTAATGCACTTAATACTTCCTTCTGGTCATCGAACAAATCGCTGATGATAATCACCAGTCCTCTTCTTTTCACTTTATCTGCTATCTCATTTAAACATCGGGCTGTTCCTGTTTTATCTGTGGATTGGATATTGTTAAGAGCGTGCAGCATGAGTTTTAGATTGGAATCTGTAGCCCGGGGTGAAATAAAATTCTGGATTTTCGTATCATAGGTTGTTAATGAAATTGCATCTCTTTGCAGCAACATTAAATATGCAAGAGAAGCCGCAACGTATGAGCCGTATTCAAGTTTTGTCAGATATGATTTTGATTCCTCTAAGGATGATTTTGATTTTCCGAATAATTTTGCAAGTCCCTTTTTTTCAGCAGATGTTTCTTTACTTTTATTAGAAGAAAAATCCATTGACTTACTGATATCAAGAAGTATGTACGATTTTAAATTTGTCTCTTCTTCAAATCTTTTTATGTAATATCTTCCTGTTCGGGCATAAACTTTCCAGTCAAGAAATTTCAGATCGTCTCCGGGCATATACTGGCGGTGCTCGGCAAACTCTACACTGAATCCATGATAAGGAGATTTATGAAGGCCTGTCATAAAGCCCTCCACTACTGATTTAGCTTTTAACTCTATATTGGATAGCTTTGCTACAACGGAGGGAACAAGGTATTTTTTAAAATCAGGTGTCATTTAAATCTTAAACGGTTCAACAAAGAAAAAGTTCATGAAGTAACAAGTTAAAATTAAAAAAGGTGAGCATTAAATATACTCACCTTCATAATTATAAAATTTTACAAAAAATTATTTTTTTGATTTAGTTGTATCTATTGTAGTTGTTTTTGGAGTTTTATCTGTGTTGCCTGAATTTTCTTTTATCATGTCTTCAATTGTTTTACCCGACTCTAAAACCTGCAGCATTGTTCTTGCTGATTCGCTCATCTTGTCATTAGGGTCAGTATCATTCGGAAACTTTTCAAGGAATTTCTTATAGGCGTCTTTTGCCTTATCCTTATCTTTCATATATTCATCGTAAGTAAACGCCACCATGAATAACGATTGCTTTGCTTCTTTTGAGTTAGGATATTTTTCGGCAAGCTCTCTGTACGTATCAACAGTTTTTTGATAATCTTTCAGGCCGTCGAAATAAATTCCTGCAATCTGATTGTAAGCAAAGATAGCATTCTTTTCCGAAGCAGGATAATTTTTGATTAACTCTCTGTATGTTGCAATTGATTCATCGAATTTTTTCTCGTCATAAAGTTTTTTAGCATCATCTAAGTAAGCTTGCTCGGGCTTTACGTTTTCAGCTTTTTGACATGAAGAAAAAAGAAAAGCGGCAAATAATAGGGTCAGTAGTGATAAGTTAATTTTCAGCATAAATACTTTTTTCAATTTTGATTTTTAATTTAAAATAATACTGTTAATTTAGGAAAAACCTTTTTAAAAGTTAATGAAAAAACTTAACATTAACGAGAGTTTTATTTCGCGTATCTGGGAAACACCTTCGTACTATGAGAGTGTTTTATTAACCACAGAAAGCAAAGTGCTGGAGGTTCTGGATTATGGAGAGAAAAATCTCGATGCAGGACCTGATTTTAAAGATGCGCAGATAAGAATAGACGGCATATTATATTCAGGCGATATTGAAATCCATCAAACTTTCAAAAACTGGAAAGAACACAATCATAAAGGCGATAATAAATATAACCGAGTAATATTGCAGGTTGTATTTTGGGATGAAGAAGAGGATGATAAAAAAATAATTCCTAAAGTAAAAAAGGCGAGAGAGATTCCCACGGTTATTCTTTCAAAATTTTTAAAGCAGTCAATACACTCTATCTGGAAAGAGATAATCAATAATCCGTCTCAAAAGTTTAAACTGCCATGCTATCCTAAAAATTCTGAAGTCGATTTGAATTTCAAGAAGAGATTTATTTCACACTTAAGCTATAAAAGACTTCAATATAAAACTTTACGAGTTAAAAACAGATTAGAAAACTTTGAAGAAGCCAGAAATAAAAAATCTACATGGGAGAAAATTCTTTTTGAATTTATCTGTGAGGCCTTAGGCTACTCTAAAAATAAATCACAGTTTTTAAGGCTGGCAAAGAGTTTAGAACACAGTGAGTTGCCGGATGACAAAATTTTTATAGATGCTATGTTATATGGCTCTGCAGGATTTCTTTACGATTTAAGATATAAAGATGAATACATTTCATTGCTGAAAGTTATTTGGAATAAAGAAAATAAAAATTACATAAGTGTATTAGATAAATCCGAATGGAATTTCTTTCGCCTTCGTCCGTCCAATTTTCCAACAATTAGATTAGCTTACGCAAGCGCCTTGCTTCATGCTATTCTTTACAAAAATTTTCTTAAAGAACTCATTACAGTTTTTAATGAAGAGGAAAAGATTTATCAAAAAATTATAGATTTGTTTTTGAATGTTGAAATATCTGATTACTGGAAAAATCATTACAACTTCGGAAAAGAAACGAAGTCCAAAACAAAATATATTGGCAAAGAAAGGATTAATGATATTATTACGAATGTAATTATACCCTTTGTTTATTTTTACGCTCTCGAGTTTGATATTTTTGAAACTCAGGGAAAAGTATTAAATTTTTACGATAATCTTAAATGCATTAGCTCAAATGAAATTACCCGTGTGATGAGTGAGCAGCTAGAATTCAAACCTAAAACCATTGCTGATGAGCAAGGTCTTATACATCTGCATAATTTCTATTGTATGAAAAGTAAATGTTACGATTGTGAAATAGGTGAGAAGATTTTTGAAAGTGATAAAGTAAGCGAACCTATGAGAATAATTATTTATTAAATCGAAAAAATTAAAAATTATTTATTAAGCCAAAATTAATTTTCCCGTCAAGAAAGCTATCACCTTTGCCTAAGCCGTAGCTTACTCCGATAATTCCGAGCTGAGTTTCGAGCCTTATTCCAAAGCCATAGCCGTATAAAAATCCCTGCTGCTCGGCAATATTATTTGCAATGTCATCGGGTTTGAAGTAATATCCAAAATCGTAAAATCCGAACACAAAACTTCTTCGTGATATTGAATATCTTGGCTCAATATTTCCGTATGCTAATCGTGATGCAAGGAATTGTTCATCGCGATATCCTCTTATATTTCTGTTACCGCCAATCCTGAAAAAATCCGAATCTTCAAGCTTATCTGAGCGCACTTCACCTGCAAATCCACGAAGCAGCAATGTCTGTCTTTTCAGAAAAGAAAAATATAAATCAAGACCGATTGAATATCTCTGCACAATAAATTTTTCCTGATATCCCAGACCAACTAAGTCAGCTATATTAAACACCTGCTTATTCCCGTATGTGTAAGAAGTTGTATATAATATTCCTCTGTTGGGCGCGTAAATATTATCCCTTGAATCGTACTTTAATTCTAGTCCGGTTAAAAGCGTCTGCGAGTCGGCTATCTTAAAATAAAATCTGCTTGAGTCAGTCGGTATAATCCTTTCATAGCCTACAATTCCGCTCACAGTAAAATTATCACTGAAAAGCACATCACCTCTTAAATCAAACTTTCTTCGTGTGTAGGTAGTATCTTGTATCCGCTGCAGAAAGCCGAGTGTAGCATATACGGGAAAATTAAATACGTAAGGTTCCGAATAATTGAATGCAAGCTCCTGCGTTGATTTTACCTCTGCCTGATATTTAGCTTCAATCTTTCTTCCTGTTCCGAAAAGATTCCTGAAAGAAACGTTTACCAAGCCTGTAAGATATCCTTTGTCTTCATCCGTAGCAGGAGGAATATATCCTAAGATACCGTCAAATGTATTGGTATTCCCTTCCTTAACTTCTATTAAAAGTCCGGATTGTTTTTTATTCTTGAGGGAATATATTTTAGGATCTTCAACTGATTCAAAAATATTCAATCGTTCAAGCCGTCGTTTAAGATTTGCAAGAAATTCAATATTAACCGTTTTATCCTGTGGAAGCTTTACTTCTCTTAATATTACACTTTCTTTTGTTTCATCATTGCCTCTGATTTTTATCTGTTCGATTTCGACTTTTGAATTTTCACTGATAACAAGCTCAACTTTTATTTTTTCGTTTTTGCCTTCTTCATACAGTGAAACATCTTTAATCACAACGTTAGCAAACGGCAGTCCCTTTTTTTCATAGAGCTTCAAAAGCTCGACAATATCATTGTTAAGAGTATTATCCCTTAATACTTCTCCTGCTTTTGTTTCGAATACGGAAAAAACTTCTTTCTGCGAAAGCTTTTCATTTCCACTAATTATAAATTGACCGACAATAATACGGTTACCTTCCTTCACATTTACATATAATTCTACTGTGGATGAATCTGAATTAAAGATTCTGTTTCCTTCATCAACCCTTGCCAGTAAAAACCCTTCGCTTTTATACCTTGTGCGAATAGTTCTTAAATCCTCTCTTAATTGTTTTTCGTTATACTCGGCGCCTTTTTTCAGTATCATTATTGAAAGAATATCCGTATCCGAGAAGAAGTCATTTCCGGTTGTTGAAATTGATTTTATCTTCGTTTGCGAAAGGCACGTTGAAGCAACAAAGAAAATTAATATGAGTGAAAAATATTTCAATTTTCTTTTTTAAGAGCATAGATTATTAAAAGTATCCATCCTGTCATAAACGATACGCCGCCGAACGGAGCAAACATAGCAGCAAATTTCCAATTAAAAATTGTATAAACATATAATGAAAAAGAAAATAAAATTGTGCCTCCAATAAAAAAATAAGCTGACTTAAAATATTTTTGTATACCGGCAAAACCTATGCTTATTAATACTACGGCATGAACTAACTGATATTGAATTCCTGTTCTGTAATTATCAAATTGTTCAGGTGTGAATGAATTTTTAAGTATGTGCGCCCCGAAAGCCCCCAGAGCAACACCTAAAAATCCGAAAAATGCGCCAATGGCGACTATTGTGTTTTTTTGCATATTGTTATTTTTTGAGAAGTGCTTTTATACTATCTAAAGAATCTGCATCCGACGGTTTTTTATCAGTCCGCCATTTAGTAATTCTTGGAAATCTTACTGCTATACCTGACTTATGTCTGGATGAAAGCTGAATGCCTTCAAATGATAATTCAAATACA
>CALJIG010000074.1 GCA_937974175.1 uncultured Ignavibacteria bacterium | reverse complement strand
TAAACAATAAAAATATATAATAAAAAAACCCTCTCAAAATAAATTCTGAAAGGGTTTTCTTGCAACTATTGCATTAATACTATTTTAAAAGTAACATTTGTTTCGTTAAAGTTTCTGTTTCAGTTTTTATCCGATAGTAGTAAATTCCACTGGCAAGCGCAGATGCATTCCATTTATATTCATAACTTCCCTGACTTTTAACTCCAAAATTTATTTCCTCAATTTTCTGTCCTATAGAATTATAAATATACATGAACACTTTACTTTTTTCTGATAAATCAAATTTTATCGTTGTCGAAGGGTTGAAAGGATTAGGATAATTCTGATATAGATTCATATTTTTAGGACTTTCATTTCCTGAATTAATTTGAAGTCCTGTGGGTATCCAGCTATTTCTGAATACTCTATAAGTATATATTCCTCGTGGGAACGTCATTTCAAATACAATTTCACTCGATGGATTTACTTCTGTAATATTCGGATTTATTGCACCCCAGCAAATTAATGTGTTTCCGTTTTCCAGTCTTTCTGCATTTCCCATAGCATATCCGTAAATATCCGGAGACCTTCTGTAGTGCCATACAAGAGTGGCAACCAGATGATTTTCATCTAAACTATATTCTGCCGCTCTGGAATACGCCGAGCGCGGCTCTCCTTCTAAATCGGTATCGCTGGTTTCCCGATAATTACCATTATCGAATAACAGAATGTGTCCGTTTGCAAGTCTATGAACTGCATGTTGATAAGAAAAAGTTATAGAATCATTTGCAAAGGCAAACTGGTTATTAACTCCACCGAAGCGCCAAATGATTGCACCCGTAGTTCTGTTAATTTTCGTTATTTCTGAAAGATGTCTGCTTGAAATTAATATATTTCCGTCATTATCCGGCTCTATAGAATTTCCGTGAACGTAGTCTATGGTGTGCGCACTCATATCTTCATGTTTTGCATCCACAATATTAAAATGGTCCCAGCTTCTCCATTGAAAAACTACATTTTTATTAGCATCAATTTCCTGAATAATAAGACCCGTGACTACAGCGGCAGTATCACCATTCGGGATAATATTTCTCATATTTACAATCTGCGGGTCATAGCTCATCATAAGTGCATGGCCATTTGGGAGCAGCCTCAATTCATGAAGGTCAGTTGTATATCCATTACCGCAATAGAAACTATCTGTAACCTGATATTGGCTGTTCATTGCAAAAAATTTTGCCGCTGCCTGACTGTAATATGTTAACAATCCATTTGGCTGCTTTTTAAAATCAAAACAAGGAGCAGTCATTTTTTTATAAAAGACCGGAGTGCCCGTATTATCCATTATTATTAGATAAGGAGCAACGGTAGTTGCCATCATAGTAAAATTACTTAGAAAAACATAACCTGGGCTTGGACCATCTGAATTTTTAACAACTATATTTGGAAAATCACTCGGGAGAGAATCATTATTGTTTGATTGTCCGTTCGTAAATGGTATTTGAACTTGTGATTTTTCAAAAAACGGATTTTCCCTTTTCATTATTTCCAATACATCAGGTTTTATATCCTGTCTTTCCGTAAAAAAGGAAAAAGAATATTCGATGCTTCTGTTTTTGTTTGCAATATATACGTTAACATTCTCATCAAAATCAAATTTGTTAACCGGAGTAATTATTAAAGACTTATTATCTTCAGCAAGCTTTGTTGTAAATTCGTGACTTCCGGATTTACTGCCGGTGATCAGTATTAAGTTACTTTCCTTTAATAATTGAGAAGTATTACCTTGATACTTCAATAATATTGAAGATGATACTTTATTGTATTTTGAATCCGGTAAAGGTGATAAAAATACAGGTTTTGAATCGGAAAAAGCAAAATTTGTGCAAAAAGCAGCAAGTAAGAAAGTTGCGAGGGCTTTCATGTGGGGTTTAGTTTTATTTAGTGAAAATTGTTTTCAGAGCTTAATCGGTGAATCAGGCTCTATGTAAATTTTATATTATTATTTATATAGACGAAACTACTTTAACAAAACTTACACTATTCTCAAGAATAGTCAAAAAATATGTATAATTATATTCATTTTCTCTTGTATTAAAGCTATCACAACAAAAAACCCTCACACGATTTTCTCATGTGAGGGTTTAGTTTTACTAATAGTGACTCTATTATTTAAGAATTAGGATTTTTGATTTAAGATTTAGTAAGGAATTTCTTAAATCTTATTTCTTAAATCTTATTTCTTAAATCTTATTTCTTAAATCTTAATTCGATTTAATTCTCATCTTATAGAATGAACGCCATACGAAGATAAGAGCAATGACAAAGAATATAAGACCGATTTTCGGAGCGATAGCTCTGAAGTCAGGAGATATTGCAATTTCCATAGCAAGAAGTCCGAACAATGTTGTGAACTTAATTATCGGATTTAATGCTACAGAAGATGTATCTTTGAACGGATCACCCACTGTATCACCGATAACTGTTGCATCATGTAACGGAGTTCCTTTTTGTCTTAAATCAGTTTCAACAACTTTCTTAGCATTATCCCATGCGCCTCCGGCATTAGCCATAAAGAGAGCCTGGAATAAACCGATAACTGCAATAGCAATCAGGTATGCAATAAAGAAACATGTCGGTGCAGATGCTGCAAGCGCTGCCTTCATATCCATTCCCGGAACTAAGTCAGCCGGAGCGGAGAACATTGCGAATGCAAGTGCGAAACAGAAAATTGCGATGAAGATATTGAACATACCTTTCTGAGCATATTCAGTACATATCTTCACAACTTCTTTTGATTTTTCTGTCGATGCAGACATATCTGCGTTTTCATCAAGGTTAATATTTCTCTTAATATACTCAACTGCTCTGTAAGCCCCTACTGTAACTGCCTGAGTAGACGCGCCTGTGAACCAGTATATAACTGCGCCGCCGCAAATAAAACCGAGAAGCGACCATGGATTTAATAAGTTAAGAACAAGCTCAGGCTCGAACCCTAAAGTATTTTTCAACACAAGGATAAGCGAAAAAATCATTGTTGTAGCGCCTACAACTGCTGTTCCGATAAGAACAGGCTTTGCAGTAGCTTTGAATGTATTCCCTGCTCCGTCGTTTTCTTCGAGATATAATTTTGCTTTTTCCCAGTCAGGTTTGAAACCGAAATCTCTTTCGATATCAGCAGAATTTTTTTCTTTGTTTTCTTCGATAAGAGACAGCTCGTAAACTGACTGAGCGTTATCTGTAACAGGACCGTAAGAGTCCACGGCAATTGTTACCGGACCCATACCAAGGAATCCGAATGCAACTAAACCAAATGCAAAGATTGCAGGGTAAATCATAATTTCAGGAGAGCCCGCAGGATTTATATTGTGCGAAGCATAATAAGCCGCAAACATAAGTCCGAAGAATACCATGCCTTTCCAGAATGCAGAGAAGTTACCTGCAACAAGACCGGAAAGAATTGTAAGTGATGCACCGCCTTCTTTGGAAGATTCAACAACTTCCTGCACGTGTGCAGATTTCGGTGATGTAAATATTTTTGTAAACTCGGGAATAAGAGCAGCACCGAGAGTACCGCATGAAATAATTATAGATAGCGTTAACCATAAGTTATTAGGAAGATAGCCAATCAACACATATGAAACTATAAATGTAACTGCGATAGAAAGAATAGATGTTATCCAGACTAAAGATGTTAATGGTTTTTCGAAATCCAAATCTTCTGCTTTAGAATATCTCGCGCTGGAGTAAACTTTATTAATATAAAATGCTGCGATGGAGGTAAGAATCATAAGCACACGCATTACGAATATCCAAACGAGAAGCTCTGCCTGGAATCCTGCGCCTGTTACAGCAAGAACGATAAATGAAATAAGTGCAACACCTGTAACACCGTAAGTTTCAAAACCGTCAGCAGTAGGTCCTACAGAGTCACCTGCATTATCACCTGTACAGTCAGCGATAACACCGGGATTACGTGGATCATCTTCTTTAATTTTGAAAACAACTTTCATTAAGTCAGAACCGATATCTGCAATTTTTGTGAAGATACCGCCGGCGATTCTTAGAGCAGATGCTCCGAGAGATTCACCGATTGCAAAACCTATAAATGAAGCTCCTGCCAGTTCACGCGGAACGAACAAGAGAATAGCAAGCATTAAGAATAATTCTATACAGATAAGCATAACACCGATGGACATACCTGCATCAAGAGGAATATTTAATAGATTAAGAGGTCTTCTTTTCAGAGAAGCGAAAGCCATTCGCGAGTTAGCAAGAGTGTTCATTCTGATACCGAACCATGCCACACCATAAGAACCAAGTATACCAATGACGGTCCACATCAGAATAAGGGCAACTCCGCCAGCTGATTGATGCTGGAGAAAACCGAAATAAAATCCGATGATAGTACCGATAATAACAAAAAGAATAAACAGGAATTTTCCCTGCTGAATAAGATAAGTTTTACAAGTTTCAAAAATAATCTGTGAAACATCCAGCATAGATTTATGGGCAGGTAATTTTTTTACTTTAATGAACTGTATTAAAGCAAAAAGTAAACCCAGAACACACACAGCGAAACCCATATAAAGATATTGGTTTTGTGCCGCTGAGAACTCGGGAATTTTAAGGTCAGCTTCACTGGCAAAAGAAATCGCCGGTAAAACAAGAACCGTTAAAATAGAGAGTAATAAGTTTTTTTTCATGTATATTTTTGTTTTGGATAAAAATAAACCTGCAAAAGTAACTGACCGCTTTATTCTTTTGTAATAAAGCTTCTGTTGTATTCATTCATTACTTGAACAATATCCTTTGTGAGAAAGTTAATGATACAGTTAAAATAATGAGGGAGAAGCTGCTTAATGATTTCTATTTCATTATCATTAAAATTGGAGAGAACGTAGTCGACGTAATCTTCCCCTTTGATAATTTCTTCAGGTCCGATTCCGATTCTCATTCTCGGAAACTCAATAGTATTTAAATGATAAATTATATTTTTGATACCGTTATGCCCGCCGTCAGAACCCATTCTTCTTACGCGGATTGTTCCAAGCGGAAGCTGGAAGTCATCGTAAATGAGAAGCATGTCAGTGTATTTGATATTGTGTGAGTCTGCGAATTCTTTAACAGCGGCTCCGCTGTTATTCATGAAAGTTGTGGGCTTTAAAAGGATAAAGTCTTCATTATCGATTTTTCCCTGGGCGTAGAACCAATCGCCTTTGCCGGCTTTGAAGGTAAGGCCGAGATTATCGGAAAGTAAATCGAGAACTATGAAGCCAATATTGTGACGGTTTAATTCGTATTTGGAGCCTGGGTTGCCAAGACCAGCGATTAATTTCATTATTCTATTTTTTTTTATCCCGGGTTAATTGGGAAAAATATTTTCTAAAACTTATATCAATAACAGCGGGGAACTATTTTAATACTTGTGCCAAAGTGCCTTAGAAAATTTTCTCTTCTTCCTTTGTAAGGAAGAAGAGAAATATAATATAAATATTTTAAATGAAATTTTAGATGTGAATATTACTGTAGTACTTTATAACTTAGAATATATTATTTTGCGTCTTCTTTCTTTCCCTTTGCAACTACTTCAGGTTCCTTTGTTCCATCTGCGCCTTCAACTGCAGCTGCATCAGTTGCACCCTTAGGAGCAACAACACCAACTATTGTAGCATGAGAATCATTTATGAATTTTACACCTTCATAATTCAGATCAGAGATCTTTATCGACTGTCCTATTTCAAGACCTGCAATATCTATATCGATAGATGCAGGAATATGTTTAGGAAGACAGATAACTTCAAGTCTATGATATACGTGCTGTAAAAGTCCGCCGTTTCTTACACCGATTGGATTTCCTGTTAAATGAACAGGGACTTCGATGTTTACTTCTTTATCTTCACTTAAAGACTGGAAGTCAAAATGAATCGGCTTATCCGATAACGGATGAAACTGAACATCTTTAATGATGGCATTAAATTTTTCGTTAACGCCTTCTATGTTAAGATTTACCACATGAGATTCCGATGTGTAAATCAAAGGTCTTAATGCTAATTCATTAACGGCAATAGGAATATTGCCTGAAGCATGTCCGTAGAATATTCCCGGAACCATACCTTTTTTTCTAAAATTTACCGTGGCTGAGCCTCTAAAGTCTTCTCTTTTTACAGCCGTTATATTAATTTCTGACATAGTTGATGAGTTAAAAAATGAATAAACTTTAAAATAGGGGTTTTTATGAATTTAATCAATGCAAAATAATAGCTAATTTCAGGAAATTATTCAGAGAAGACTATTGGAAAAATTAAAGCAATTTCTTGTAAAAGAATTAAAAATTGAAGATTCGGGCATATATCAGCAATTTTTGGAATACAATATACACCTGATGGAATGGAATTCCAAAATAAATCTCGTTTCACGTAAGCTTGAAAGCATAGAGAATAACATCATAAATTCAATCTTCTTCCTTTCCAAGTATAAGCTGGAAAACAAATTCTCTTTAGTCGATATCGGAACAGGCGGCGGATTTCCTGCCATTCCTTTGAAGATATTATTCCCTGATGCAAGAATTTTATGTGTCGATTCAATAGCCAAAAAAATAATGGTTGTGAAGGATATAATAGATAAGATGAGGCTGAAAAAAATTACTGCGTTAGTTGGAAGAGGAGAAGATATTGGAAGAGATAAGGATTACAAACATCAGTTCGATTATGTAACAGCGAAAGCAGTAGCACCGATTAAAGAAGTGAAAACCTTTGGAGAAGATTTTTTGAAATCCAATGGCAAGTACATACTTATTAAGGGCGGAGATATTTCAGATGAAGTAAATGCTATGCGCGATAAACCTAAGATAATTCTATATGAAGGAATGGAAGAGTATGGTGTTGAAGATAAGAAGCTGGTAGTGATAAAGGCGTGAATTCAGTTATGAATTATGAATTATGAATTGAAACGGAAATGAATCACTTAATTCTCCCCTTGAGGGGAGTCCCGACGAAGTCGGGGAGGGGTGTTTAAGAATCACGTTCAGTATCACTTTTGATAAAGACATTACAATAATATTTGACCTGACAGGATTAAAAACCTGTCAGGTCTTTTTTTTATAACAAAAAAGGCGGGGGAATCATTCGATTCTCTCCGCCTTTGTTTTAGGGGTAATGAATTAATTTAGAACTTATTTTACAAGTAGCATTGTTTTTATTTCAGTGAACGCACCTGCCTGTATTTTATAGAAGTATGCTCCGGATGTCATGCCGTTAGCATTCCATGTTAAGCTATGTGTACCTGCTGACATTTGAGTATTAACTAAAGAAGCTACTTCTCTTCCAAGCATATCAAATATCTTAACTGTAACAAACTCACCCTTAGGTAAATTGAATGAAATTACAGTCGAAGGATTGAATGGATTAGGTCTGTTTTGATTTAAAACAGGTTTATCGCTTTGTGTTCCATTATTTCCGCCTGAATGTAAATCGCCTAAATCAGATGTTGATTTAATATGCTGCGCATATATATCTTCACCGCTCGGACCAAAATTTCTGTCATCTGTCCATGCTATAACTGCACCGCTGTTATCCTCGCCGCCCTGATCTGTAACGCTTCTGTTATTACACATTGTAACCGAATGTTTATCACCTGATGCAATACATACTCTGGCTCCGTTCGGATGACCGGATACTCCCGGAGTTGTCGGGAACCATTGATGAGCTCCATTGTAATTCATACGCTGAGCATAGATACCGAAGTTATTTAATGTTGCTCCTGTTGTATCAGAATGGCCAATCCATGAAAGCATAAATCCGCCGATATCATCGTTAGCGCAGATTTGAGGATTGTATCTTGGATCTTGTGCTTTACTTACATCGCAAAGAATTGCTGCCTGAACTCCGTTATGAGTCCATCTTTTGTTACCGTTGAAATCAACATTTTGACAGTATAAGTTTACGCCTAATCCTGAATCAGGACCTGCATCGTAATTTCTGTAATCCTGCCATACAATATGTATACCTTCCCATGTATCCGCTATACAATTTGGATTTGTCTGGTCAGCAGTATCTGTGCAAACAGGGTGTCCGTTTGAATTCCACATATTGCTTCCGAACCAGTCAAGTCTTTCACAGTATATGTCATGATTTGGTCTGCCTGTTACTGTGTTAGTATCGCGTCTTCCGTCTTCCCAAACTATTTCACAACCTGCCACTTCATCTGAAACAATTCTTGGTTTCTTTTGATGACCTTGTGTGTTATTACAAACTCTTTTACCCATTGAACCTGACCAGTGCATTGTACCGTCAGAGTTAATGTGCTGAGCATATATTTTATGACCATGGGTTAAACCGTCCCAGCCGCTCCATACACAATGAGCGCCGTTACCGCCGTCCGGACACATTTCAATACCTGTAGCTGTATTAGCAGAAAAACCTGTTCCGACTGTTCTTAAATAGTTACCGCCGCTTAAACCCCATTCGTAGTCACCGAAAGCATTTAGCTTTAAACACTTTACTGAGTTAGTAGTATTACATGCAACAATTGCACCTGAACCTGAATGTTGAATAGCCGGATATTGTAATGAAGTTGTTAATCCTGTAGCTTCTGTTGTAACTTTCACACCGTTATCTGCCCACATTATTTCACCATCTCTTCTTACCTTTTGACAATAAACATCGCCTGCTCCGTTTCTGTCATCAGCCCATGCAATTATAGCACCGCCGTTACCGTCTGTGCATAATACAGGGTGAACCTGGTCACCGTTTGAACCGCAAATTTTTACTCCGCCGGTCTGCCATTGATTAGCGCCGTGCTTATCTATTCTTTGAGCATAGATATCGCTGTTACCGTTACGGTTATCTTCCCAAACTATAACTGCGCCGTCATCCTGATCGCTGCATGATTTTGGGTGTGTCTGATGTCCGCTGTTTTGAGTAACCGGATTGTTTACAAATGGATTAGTTGACCACTGAGAAAAGACTTTACTATAAAATGAAGATAATAATAGTAAAGACAAGACGAGAAGTATTCTTGTTTTCATAATCTGGGATTGATTTTAGAATTTTTGCCTATAAACTTATAGTCAATAAACTATATTTATTTTGGAAAATCAAGGTAATTACCTACGTATAAAGGCGTTTATTTGTGCAAAATAAAGTCTTGCAACTATGTTATAAATCGTATAGTTAGAAGGTTTATTAAAAGACCCGTTAAATATTTTACTTTATCACTGTGAGCTTCTTCGTTTGACTGAAATTAGAAGTAGTGAGACTATAAAAATATGTGCCCGAAGATAAATTTGATGCATCAAAGTTCACTCTATATGAACCTGCATCCAGTTTTTCATTTATAAGCATAGCGACTTCCCTGCCCAGCATATCAAATACTCTCAATACAGCATAAGAACTCTTTGGAATATCAAATGCTATATTCGTAACCGGGTTAAAAGGATTAGGATAATTTTGTGAAAGCCTATATGACTTTGGAATATCAGAAGAAATATTCTCGATGCCTACGCTGCCGCCAACATAAATATCATCAAGCTGCACTAAAAGTCCGTTTGCATCCTGAAGATTCATATAGTATCTGAAGCCAATTGCAATTGTCTGACCTGAAAACTGGCTTAAGCTGTATCTGTATCTTTGAAATCTTCCATAGACTGAACCGTTTGGCCATACAATAGAACCAATTTTTACTCTTGTCCCTTCAGGATTATTAGTAGTAGTGTTCACCCAAATTTGAATGCTATCAGTATATGCCTGCGCCCCGCCCGTTGCATAAAAAGAAATCGAATCATTATTAGTTGCAAACCTTGGAGTAAAAAGCCATGCATCTGATATATGAACAATATTATTCCCTGTCGAATCCACCGATGAGTACCAGCTTACAGCTATCGAGCGCTTACCGCTTCTTGATTTTGTTTTATACTGAGGATTTACCTGATACACCGTGGAGCCCGAATCGCGGATAGTCCAGTTAGATGCGCTGTATATATTAAATGCCGCTCTATTATATCTCGACCAGCCTGCAGGAAGCGAGCCCGGACTAGTGGACTCGAATGTCTCAGCCAGTTTATATTGTGAAAATGAAACGGATGTTAATATAAAAAGAAATAATGCAGTAAGTAATTTTTTCATATTAGAGAAGGTTAATCTGAAATTGGGAATAAATCTACTGAATTTTAAAGAAAGTTAAAAGATAGTTCTGTTCAGTTATGAGTTATGAATTATGAGTTATGAGTTATGAATTATGAGTTATGAATTATGAGTTATGAATTATGAGTAAAGTCGGGTTTTCTGTTCATTGATAGTTGCTAATTGTTAATTGAAAAAAATCGGGTTTTGGTCGGATTTTAATCTGACCGTTGTTGTTTTTTCAATGCTGAAAAATTTTCTTTTTAAAAATAGTCGGGAAAAAGTCGGATTTTCTGTTCATTGTTAACTGTTAATTGAAAAAGTCGGATTTTGGTCGGGTTCTTCTTTCAATTACGAATTATTAATTGCAAAATTTAGTCGGAAAATGGTCGGATTTTCCTTTTTGTAAACAATTTTAATTGCCACGGCTTTTAAGCCGTGGAATAAATAAAGCAAATATTATTGCCCTTCAGGGCAATTAGCAATTTGGCTAAAGCCAAAAACTTGAGATATTTGATAAACCACGGCTTAAAAGCCGTGGCAATTTCAAAAAGAAATCTGAGATTGTAAAGTTTTCTGTTCATTGTTCGTTGTTATTTGTTAGTTGAAAAAAGTCGGATTTTGGTCGGGTTCTTCTTCCAATTACGAATTACGAATTACGAGCCATTATTCATTATTAATTACTAATTACTAATTATTAATTGTAAAAATTGGTCGGAAAAAAGTCGGGTTTTCCTTTTTGTAAACAATTTTAATTGCCACGGCTTTTAAGCCGTGGAATAAATAAAGCAAATATTATTGCCCTTCAGGGCAATTAGCAATTTGGCTAAAGCCAAAAACTTGAGATATTTGATAAACCACGGCTTAAAAGCCGTGGCAATTTCAAAAAGAAATCTGAGATTGTAAAGTTTTCTGTTCATTGTTCGTTGTTATTTGTTAGTTGAAAAAAGTCGGATTTTGGTCGGGTTCTTCTTCCAATTACGAATTACGAATTACGAGCCATTATTCATTATTAATTACTAATTACTAATTACTAATTATTAATTGTAAAAATTGGTCGGAAAAAGTCGGATTTTCTGTTCATTGTTAACTGTTAATTGTTAATTGAAAAAGTCGGATTTTGGTCGGGTTATTATGTAAAGTTGCAACCTTTATAAAACCTTTCTCAATATATAAAGAAATTATTTCTTAATAAAGAATATCCTCTCTATTAGTACTAATAGGGAGGATTTTAGAATTCCATGAAAAAATTACTTGACAAACAGCATCTTTTTTGTCTCTGAGAAATTATCAATAATAAACTAATAGAAATATACAGAGCATCAAGACTCATAGGAAACTTTTTTAAAACTTTTTAAGTCTAATGGAGTATATATTAATAAGTTTTAACTTTCTTCCAATACACTCATATTCACAAATCATAAAAAGGTCTCAATTACATCTCATGAAATTTTTTTCAATCGTAATTCTTTTTTTAATTTCTGCAAATTGTTATTCGCAGAGCTATAAAGTCTCCGGCAAAATTGTTGATACAAAAAATAATAAGGGTCTGGAATATGTAAACATAAAAGTTGCTGATACAACTTACGGCACTATTTCAGATAAAGACGGAAATTATTTTGTCACCTTAAATCCGGGAAAATATACATTACAGTATTCTTATATCGGATATAAAAGTGAGTCAGAAGAAATTGAGATATACAATGAAAATATAAAGAAAGATATTTACATGGAGCCTTCGGGAGTGTTCACCGAACAGATAGAGGTGCTGGGAGAAGATCCTGCAAATGAAATTATCAGGCAGGTAATAAAGTCCAAGAAAAAGTTTCAACAAAACCTGAAACAGTATGAATACGATGCCTATTCAAAAATGGTAATTCGCTCGAATCAAAGTGTAGCAGATAAAAATAAATCGACGGAAACAAAAACAGATTCCACGACCGATGATAAAAAAATGGGAATCTTCGGAATACTGGAATCTGAAACTAAAGGATATTTCCGCGCGCCCGATGAACAGAAAGAAATAGTAAAATCTAAAAGAGAGACTGCAAATATTACACGCGGGTTTGCAATTCCTTTCATCGCAAATTTTTATGATGAGAAGCTGGACTTCGATGAGTTTAAAGTCCCGGGACCCGTAGCAGATAATGCCTTCGATAACTATGAATACAGACTTCTCGGAACAACTAAATTAGATACGGCAACTGTATTTAAAATTGAGATGACGAATAACTCCAATATCTTTCCTCAGTTAAAAGGGACTCTGTATGTGCTGGATAAAGAATTTGTATTGGTAAAAGTTGACTTAACAAATAATGATGCTGCAAGATTAAGAGCAATTGACAACATAAGATTTTTTCAGAAATTCACAAACTATAAAGATAAGCAAAGCAATTCCTTCTGGCTGCCTACGGATAATCAGGTTGAATTCGATGGCTCGTTCCTGGGATTTTTAAAATTCTCAGGCAGCGCAAACTCAATAGTTTCTAACTATACCATTAACGAAAAAATTCCTGATGGAATATTTAATGAGACGATTGTACAGGTGCTTCCTGATGCGAAAAAAGATTCGTCATATTTTGCAAAGAAACAATTGATACAATCCACAGAAGAAGAAAACAAAGCGTTCAGAGATATTGAGAAAGATGAGAAGAGAAAAGACAGCGAAGTTTCGTTTCAATTAACACAGTTGAAGTTCGGAAAACGAATCACATCTCAGCCGCTGCAATATTATTACTTCAACAGAGTTGAAGGCAGCGCATTGAATTTTAATCTGAACTACAGAAGTGATTTTAACAGGAACAGCATCGAAGCAAACTACGGCTATGGTTTCTCGGATAAAAAACAAAAATACGAACTGCGTTACTCACAAAGATTTTTAAAGGACAGAACATTAAATTTCTCTGCATCAGTATTTCAGAAATTAAAGACAACAAATGTTGAGTACGACGGACTCGGAAGATTTTATAATACTCTTACAAGCTGGTTCGACAGGAACGATGCTGTCGATTATTATTATTCAACGGGTTACGATTTTAACTTAAGTTACCTCCCTATTCCTCAGATAAGATTGGGAGTAAGTTTCCTTCAGAGCAAAGAAACCTCAGCGCAGAAAAATACTGACTGGAGCATAAGAAAACCCGATGAATATTACAGGGAAAACCCGGCGATAAACGATGCATTCCAGAGAGTTATTGGTGTGAATTTAAGATTAGACCCAAACAGATATAAATTTATCGATTACGGCGACGGAAACATTTCAAGATTTACAGATACAAAATTTCCTTATCTTGATCTGGGTTTTCAATACTCACCAAAAGATTTAGGAAGCACATTTGAGTATAGAAAATTCAGAGCAGTTGTATCGGGAAATAATTATGTTAACTCTCTCATAAATTTAAAATACCGTTTTGGCGCAGAGTACGGCACGGGTGATATTCCTTATCAGAGCTTATTATATTTTAATACCGACCCGGGTTTAGCAGGAGGCGGATTGGGATTCAGAGCAATGCGCTATCAGGAATTTTTAGGCGATAAGTCTTACTTCGTGAATATAGAAAATAACTTTGGGAAATTTATTTTTGGCAATGTTCCCTTCCTGAAAAAATTTGACTTCATCGCATTTGTAAATGCCGGCAAGATGGAAATCAGCGATAATAATTTGCAGTTAGCAGCATGGAAGAATTTTCTGAATACGGACGGGACGTATCTTGAACTCGGCGGAGGTGTAGGAAGGATATTTGATATCTTCAGAGTAAACTTAGCAATGAGACTGAACAATATAAACGACAGCCGCTGGCATATAGATTTTTCATTGGAGAATTTTTAAGTTACAATCACCGATTTGTATGATTTAAAATGATGACACAGATAAATATTCGAGTATATGTTCCCCTCCTTACCAGGGAGGGGGCAGGGGGTGGTTTAATGTATACTATATAAAATAAAAAAGACCTGACAGGATTGAAAACCTGTCAGGTCTAACTTTAATCAAACAAATTGTAACTGAAAGCTAGTAACTACCTGCTTCCACACACAATCTTCAAATTCACTGTCTCGCCGTTTCTTTTCACAACTACTTCAACTTCTTCATTAGGTTTATACTCAGCTAATGCGTAGGTATAATCATATACATTTTTTATATCGTGCTTGCCGAATTTTATAATAATATCCTTTCCTTGCAAGCCGCCTTTTTCAGCAGGGCTGCCGGCTTTTACACCTGTAATTTCCATACCTTCAGCCTGTGAAGAATAATCCGGAATCGTACCGATATAAACTTTTATTCCTCCCATCGTCTTGCCTTCGTTGCTGTTCACTACTTTTATGAAATCAATCTTGCTGGGATAATTTGCCATAGTAACAGCAATCTGATAAGTCATTTTTGTAATCTGCTCTTCACCTGCTGAATTTATTTTATCCCAGTCATCCGAAGGCTTGTGATAGTCAGGATGATTTCCCGTGAAGAAAAATAATACAGGTACATTCTGTGAATAAAAAGAAGCGTGGTCAGAGGGACCGAAACCGTCGGGAGTTTTATTCAAGTTAAAATTGTAAGTCTTATTCAGTGAATCAATCAGATTGCTCCATAATGAAGAAGTTCCTGTTCCGCCAATGTTCAGCTTATTTTCGGATAATCTTCCCACCATATCAAGATTTATCATTGCAGTTACATTCATATCTGTAAAGAGCTTTGACTTCGTAAAGTATGCCGAGCCGAGCAGCCCTGCTTCCTCTCCGTTAAAAAACATAAACACCATTGTTCTTTTTGTAAGCTCTTTGTTTGAAGCAAATTTCTGCGCAAGCTCAAGCACTGCGCTTGTGCCCGATGCATTATCGTCTGCGCCGTTGTGAATCAATCTGTCATTGCCTTCATACAATGAACCGTACTGCAAACCGTAACCAAGGTGATCTTTATGCGCGCCGATTAACACCACTTCATTTTTTAATACAGGGTCAGAGCCTTCTATTTTCCCTATAATATTATTAGTTGTAATTTTTTCCTGAACTACGTCAGTTAAAAATGAAGCATCTGCTCCTTTTAAAACAAATGAGTTTGGCTTGCCTGATTCATTAATTCCCTTCTCAACATCTTTAAGATTAATTCCACTAGCCTGCATAATTTTTTCAATGATATTTCTCTTCGCATTTATTACCGGAATACCTGCTCCGCTGAGGGAATTATCAAATCTTAACCTTGCAAGCTTGTCATCGGGATCGCCCTCATATCCGCTGATTAATATCATTCCTGAAGCACCGCCTTCACGCGCAGGAAGAATTTTAAATCTTGTGCTTTCATATTTTGCAAAAGGATTATTATGCGGGTCGTTCGATGGAGGTGCGTAGCGCATCATTACAACTATTTTTCCTTTTACGTTAATCGGATTTCCGTCTTTATCTTTGTAATCGTCATAGCCAAGCTCTGCTGCTGTTATTCCGTACCCGACAAATACAAGCTCACCGCTTGCGACTTTGTTTTCTGAAAATCCGTAAGGCACATACTCGCTGCCGATTTCATATCTCGTAGTCGCTCCGTTCATCGTAGAATTGAAATAATTTTTTTCACCGAGCTTTAGTTCCGTAACCATTTCAAACGGGTCAAGATACCCTTTTACTCCGGCAGGCTTCACACCGTATTTTTCAAATTCTTTTATGATATATTTTTCTGCAAGAATATCACCGTTCGTTCCCGGAAATCTGCCTTCAAGCTCCTCGGAAGAAAGATATTTTATATGTTTTAAAATATCGTCTTTTGATATTTCAGGATTGTCACCGCCGCTGTATATAAACCCTGTGAAGAATACAAATGCTAAAAGTAAAATTAATTTTGATTTCATTTTTTGTTTTAATTAACCTGCCTTATTTTGAGGGACAAGTATTATTTTAATAATATCATTGAACGTACTTCTGAAAAATCATTGGAAGTTAATTTATAAAAATAAACTCCGCTTGAAAGAGATGAGCCGTCGAATTTAATTTCATACGCTCCGCTGCTTTGTTTTTCATTTACTAACTGAGCAACTTCACTGCCCAGCACATCATAAACTTTTATCTGAATGAAATCAGAACTTTTTAATTCGTATTTAATTGTTGTAACCGGATTAAATGGATTCGGATAATTCTGCTTCAATAAAAAATTATTTACAACTTCTGAACCCATTGTATTTACTCCGACAAGTCCTCCGTTATTCAGAATTTTCATCGTGTATAAATTATAATCGCTCAACCCTGTTCTTGTATCTTCGAAACATAATATCGCGCCGTCATTTGTTTTAACAATTTGCGGTCTATATTGATTTCCGGCAGCATTGCTAACAAGAATATCGTTTGCTCCCCAGGATAAATTTCCGCTTGAATCAATCCTCTGCGCATAAATATCATAGATAGAAGCCCCTGCTCTTCTGTCATCCCATGTAATTATAGAACCATAATTTCCATCTGATACTCCCCTGTTGTTATTTTGCGAAAGCACTGCATCGCAGACCAATATTCCATCTGCTGCCCACTTCATATTGCCGAGCGAGTCAAACCTCTGCGCATAAATATCTATATTAAACGGAGATGACGGACCGTTTCTGAAATCATTCCAGTTTACAATCACTCCGCCTTTCATATCCGATACAGGGTCAGGTCTGTATTGTGATTCAGGCACAGTGCATAATGCTTTTCCGTTAGCGCCGAATACCGGCGAACCGTTCCTGTTAATTCTCTGGCAAAATATATCTACTCTTGTTGTAATAGAATCGGAATTTCTGTTATCATTCCACACAATAAACGCGCCGCCGGAATTATCGGGAATGCATCTTTCATATTGCTGAGTATAATTTGCATCGCATAATGCAATTCCGTTTGTAAGCCATATAACACTGCCTGCTGAATTCAGTTTCTGGCAGTATAAGTCACTCCAAGTAATTTTTGAATTTCTTGAATCATTCCATACTACAAAAAAACCGTTATCAGTTGTTGTGCATGCATCTATTTCGCCTGCGTTTCCATCCTGCTGCGATACCCATGTACCTGCTCCCCACATTTTATTTCCATTGCTGTCCAGTCTGTTTGCTTTTACTTCATAGTCACTTGCATTAAGCTCACTTGTAAGATAAGCAATGAAGCAGCCGCCGTTATTATCATAACATATTTTTGATTGAGATTGTCTGTTGCCGTCGTTAACTACGACTTTCCCCGTATCAGTCCAAAGCTTTGTACCGGACTTTGTAACTCTTTGTCCTTTCAGGATTGTTCTACCGGATGTAATTCCATCATCCCAAATTATTATTGCTCCGCCTTTACCATCAGTACAAACATCAAAATATCTTTCATCTTCATTTACTTTTACGCCGATTGGAATACCGGTCGAATCGCCCCACTGCTTCACACCAGATTTATTTACACGCTGCGCATATACATCACGGTTGCCGGAAGATTGTGTTCTGTTATCTTCCCAGACAATTATAATGCCGTCATCGCCATCCGATATACACTTTGCATTTAACTGATTGAATGGAGCAATAACTAAAGGATTATTCACCGAAGTATTATTTGACCACTGTGCGCCTGCTATACTATTTATTAAAATGAGAAGAGTTATTGTAAAATATTTCAGCATTAGGATATGAAATTTGTTTATGTGAAAATATTCAAAGAATATGGATATATAAAGGGAGATTTTATTCAAAAGTTGTTTAGAAAATTTCATTTATTCTAAAGCATTCCCAACGGAGAAGTTGGGAATGAGGGGAAAGGACGCCACAAAAACTCTAAAACACAAAATTTCACAAAAAATTAGAGTGTAAGTCTAAAAAAAAATTTGGATAAAATTTAGTGAAATTTTAGTGCTTTTGTGTTTTTGTGGCAGGAAAAGCTTCGGGGAATTTTATAACCTTTTCAAATATTATGAATTTCAGGTAACTACTCTTTATAAATAGTTTGAATATTCAAAACAATACAGCTAATTTTAGGAAAACTAACCGGAAATGAAAAAGATATTCACCATCAGTTCAATCACCATATTTCTATTCGCGTATTTATTCTACGGTTTCACAAGTCATAACAATTCGAAAATATCATTTTTTCTGAATAATGAGCTTGCCGCAAGAAACTCAGGCGATAAAATTCTGATATGGGTGTACTTCAACGATAAAGGTACAAATACTATCAGTGATGCAATAAACAGTCTTTCCAAAGAATCATTAGCAAGAAGAGAAGCTAAAGGACAGATAAACGAACTCGATATACCCGTCTATAATAATTATGTAAATGAAGTGGTTAATACCGGAATTACAGTTAAGCAAAGCATAAATATGCTTAATGCAATTTCAACCTATGCAACTCAGGAACAGATTGAAAGAATTTCAAGCCTGCCTTTTGTTAAAAAAGTTGATTTAGTAGCTAAGTTCAAAAAAAGAGTTAATGATATAGAGCTTCAGCCCGTAAATGAAAACAATATATTCCCTGCCGTAGAAGTTAGTAATAATAATGACGGTCCGGAATCTATGAGCTACGGCGCATCACTCTCTCAAATGACTTTAATAAATGCAGTTATGCCGCAGGATAGCGGATACAACGGAGCAGGTATTACCATAGCAGTTTTTGATGCGGGCTTCGATAACTTAAGTCATCCATGCTTTGATTCAATAAGAGCAAGAGGCTTCCGCACAAAAGATTTTGTTAACGGAGATACTAATGTTGCAAACGGCGGATTAGGCACAGGCGAGCACGGTACGCAGACACTATCACTCATTGGCGGGTATAAACCGGGTAATTTAATTTCACCTGCATACCGTTCAAAATTTTTATTAGCTAAAACAGAAAATACGGATAGCGAAACACCTGCAGAAGAAGATAACTGGATAGCTGCAGTTCAATGGGCAGACGGTTTAGGCGCTGATATTATTTCAAGCTCATTAGGATATATTGCAATGGACCCGGGTTCAAGCAGAAGTTATGACTGGACATGGATGAACGGAGACAGTACAGTTATTACAAAAGGCGCAAATCACGCTGCCGATATTGGAATAGTCGTAGTGAATTCTGCTGGAAACGAAGGCTATAATGCAACGCATAATACACTAGGCGCGCCATCCGACGGGAAAAAAGTTATCTGTGTAGGCTCAGTAAATTCCAATAAACAGCGTTCATCATTTTCATCTGTAGGTTTAACAACAATCGGTGATATTAAACCTGATATCTGCGCACTTGGCAATGGAAATACAGTTGCTCAGCCAAGCTACGGCTCAGGCTCACCAACGGGATATACAACAGGTTCAGGAACATCGTTCTCCTGCCCGATGACAGCAGGTGTTGTTGCAATGATTTTACAGGCTAACAGAACTTTAACTCCGGCACAGGTAAAAACGGTTTTAAGAACAAAAGCGGATTCCTCATTTGCACCTAACAGACAAAGAGGATACGGATTAATAAATGCATGGGAATCAGTTAAACTTGCAAGGACAATGACCTCTGTTATTGATCCTACTAGCTTTGTAACAAATTTTGCGTTAGGGCAAAATTATCCAAATCCGTTTAACCCTGTTACGAAAATCCAGTATGATTTAAGAGTAGATGCTAATGTAAAAATAGTAGTGTTTAACTCAGCAGGGAAAGAAGTAACTCAATTATTAAATGAAAATAAATCTGCAGGTAGTTATTCAATTACATTTGACGGAAACAGCCTGAATAGCGGAGTTTATTTCTATGCTTTATACACGAACGGAGTTTTACAAAACGCAAAGAAAATGATGCTTGTAAAATAATCCTATAAAATTTATATAAAATGGAAAAGCCATCAAGTTTGAAACCTGATGGCTTTTTTATTTGTATTTGAAAATTTTAGCATTACAAAGCCGGAGCTTTGTAATGAGAACTTGCTACTATCCTGAATATCTTACGGATTCATCATTTAAATCTTCCTGTACTTTACCCATCAATGAAACAACAACTTCGTTTTCATTGTTTTGTTTTAAGATATTAAAACCATCTGTTTCTTTTCTTACTCCATGAACTTTATTTAATATCGGAATAGTCACTGCATGCTTAGGAATTTTTGCAGCGAATTCATCTCTGAATTTTCTTATTGTCCATTTTACAGGCCAGGCTGCTGCATCGCCAAGCGCGCAGATTGTATTGCCTTCAATATTTTCTGCAACGGAAATAAGTAAGTCTAAGTCTTCCTGTCTTCCTTCACCTCTATCTATTCTATCAAGAACTCTTAGCATCCATCCGCAGCCCTCTCTGCAAGGAGTGCACTGTCCGCAGGATTCGTGATAATAAAATTTTGTAATTCTTTTTAACACTTTTAATAAATCCGTATCTTCATCCATTATCATCACACCTGCTGTACCGATAGCAGAGCCGATTGCCTTCAACGATTCATTATCCATCTTCATTGTAAGACATTCTTCCCTTGTAAGAGGAGGCATTGAGGAGCCGCCGGGAATAACCATCTTGATTTGTTTGCCGTTCTTTACTCCGCCGCAGACATCGTTAATGATTGTCATCAAAGGTGTGCCTGTTTCAAGCTCATAAACACCGGGCTTGTTAACATGACCGCTGACACCGAAAAGTAATGTTCCGGGATGAGCAGCCGCTCCGATTTTTGAGAACCATTCACCGCCGTTTTTTACAATCTCAGGTATATTTGTAAGTGTTTCAATGTTGTTGATAATTGTAGGGCAGCCCCATACACCGATAACTGCAGGGAACGGAGGTTTCACTCTCGGATAAGCGCGTTTGCCTTCGAGAGAGTTCATCATTGATGATTCTTCACCGCAGATATATGCTCCTGCTCCGCTATGTATGTGAATGTTAACTGAAAAATCTGTTCCGAAAATATTTTTTCCGACATATCCTTTTTTATAAGCATCTGCTAAAGCGACTTCCATCATATTAATCCATCTCCAGTATTCTCCTCTGATATAAACATAAGCATCTTTTACACCGAGAGCGTAAGCAGAAATTAATACTCCTTCTAAAAACTGATGAGGATTCTTTTCAAATATTTCCCTGTCTTTAAAGCTTCCGGGTTCTGATTCATCACCGTTGCAGATAAGATATTTCGGCTTGTCATTTTTTGCGAGGAAAGACCATTTCATACCTGTAGGGAAACATGCTCCGCCTCTTCCTTTTAAATTCGATTTCTTAACTTCATCAATAATTTCCTGCTGAGACATACCGAGAGCTTTTTTCAAAGTCTGGTAGCCGCCGTTTTTTTCGTAAACGTCTATCTTGTGAAAATCAGGAATATCTTTTAATATTAATTTAACCATATTAAACTTTCGTATAAACTTTTTTGCAAAAAAGAAATGATTACGGTATTAATTTTTTGAAGCTTCGCTTCTGAATTTTGAAATCAGCTCATCTACCTGAGGCAGAGTGAGATTTTCATAGTACTCTTTATTATTTACCTGAAGCATCGGTGCAGTTCCGCATGAACCGAGACACTCAACTTCTTCAATAGAAAAAATTCCGTCGGAAGTAACTTCTTTATTTTTTATTCCGAGCTTATCGCTTACATATTTGAAAAGCTCAGTCCCGCCGCAAAGCATACACGACACATTTGTGCATATCTGCAGATGATACTTTCCTACGGGCTTTTTGAAATACATTGTATAGAATGTAGCAACGCCAAGCACGTGCTCGTACGGAAGCTCTAGAAGCTGACCGACATACTTCATGTTATCAGTAGAAATCCATCCTTCTTTTTCCTGCACCATCCAAAGCACCGGCATTATAGCCGACATCTTTGTAGGATACTTTGAAATATGCTTTTCTACAGTTTTTAACTCTTCGCTATTGAACAAATGATTTGAAATATTTTCGAACATAAAATTTAATTTTCAGATAAAATCTTTAGAAATTCTTCGGTTGTAATTGTATTAATTTTTGGGAAATCAATTTTTTTTAATTCTTCAAAGTGTTTATCATCAGTTACAATATAATCCGCATTACCGGCAATTGCGCAATCTACAAATTTATTATCATCAGGATCAGAACTAATTATATTCAGTTTATAAAAGATATTGACAAATATTATATCTTCTGCATTCAGAATAATCTCTGAAAGTTCTACCGCAGCTTCAGAGTCAAATATATTACCAAATAACTCTATATATTCATAAAAAATATCATTTGAGACTAAAAGTTTATACTTACCTAATAAAAAATCATCCAGTATTTTTCTAAATCTTGATTTTAAAGAGAAGGAAACTAATAAACAATTAGTATCCAGAACTACTCTCATTTAGATGATTTATATTTCTCAAAAAAATCAGAAACCATAGAGTTTAAATCTATATTTTTATTCTCATTCTTAGAATCGTATGGTGTTCTAATATGTGTTTTAAGAAACTGCTCCATTGTTTCATTGGTCCAGCCTCTTTCATCCCATATTTTATCAATTCGTTTAGTAAGTTTCTCTGAATAATATAGAGCAATTAAATGTCTAATGTCTTTTAATTCTTCTTCGCTTCTTTTTTTTGAAAAAAAACTAATAAGATAATCTCTATTACTATTTATATTTTCAGATTGCTTTTCCATTTTTGTAAATTTATTTATCTGCCTCACCCATTACAGGGTCAACACCGCCGATTATAACAACTGTATCTGCTATCATGCAGTCCTTCATCATTACAGGCAATGCCTGTAAGTTACAGAAACTTGGTGCGCGGATTTTTGTACGGAACGGATGTCCGCTTCCATCGCTTATAAAATAAAATCCGAGTTCACCTTTAGATGCTTCAACTGCCGAATAAGATTCACCTTTAGGAGGATTCGGTCCGAAGTTGATAATCATGAAGTCATGAATAAGCTCTTCCATCTTTGTGTAAATTCTTTCTTTCTTTGGAAGGACTTTTTTAGTTGAGTATGCATTGTACGGTCCTTGCGGAATTTTATCAAGGCACTGTTTAACAATTTTAGTAGACTCAACCATTTCTTCTACCCTTACATAGTATCTTGCAAGGCAGTCACTATCAGGATAAGTCGGAATTCTGAAATCTAATTGATCATAAACTAAGTATGGATTATCTCTTCTAACATCGCTTTCAACACCTGCTGCGCGAAGAGTAGGTCCCGTTATTCCGTAACTGATAATATCTTCTTTAGACATGTAACCGATGCCTTCAGTTCTGTTGATGAAAATTTTATTTCTTTCAACAAGGTCACGGCACTCCTGTAAGTAACCGCTGAATTCATCTATAAATTTTCTGGTGCCTTTTAATGCCTGATCAGTAATATCCTGCGCAACTCCGCCTATACGTGTATATGAAGTAGTAAATCTTGCACCGCAAATTAAATCATATAAGTCAAGAATTTTTTCTCTTTCTCTGATTGCCCATAGGAACGGAGTTAATGCTCCGATATCCATAACCATTGCGCCGAAGGCAAGAAGATGTGATTGAATTCTTGCAAGCTCTGCGATAAGAGTTCTGATATATTTTCCTCTTTCAGGAATTTCAAGATGGATTAATTTTTCAACTGCCTGCGCATATGCAACATTGTTTGCCATAGGCTGAAGATAATCCAGCCTGTCTGTATGAGGAATAAACTCATGATAGGTTGATGCTTCCGCAAGCTTTTCATACCCTCTGTGAAGATAGCCAAGCTCAGGTACGCATTTTTTTACGGTTTCACCGTCGAGGCTAAGCAGAAGACGCAATACTCCGTGTGTTGCCGGATGCTGCGGACCCATGTTAAGCACCATTTCATTATCTAATGCATCGTCAAAAGTTGCGCTTAAATCTTCTGATTCCAACGCCTGTAATATCTGCGTTTTCTTTATATCTTTTTTCTCGTCTTGTAAATCTTTATAAATCGTATGTGACATTCGTCAATTAATAATTAATAATGAATAATTAATAATTCTATTCTTGTGTGATCTAAGAATTATTTATTAGGTAACGGTATTGAGCCTTCGATACCCATCAAAGGAAAATCTTTTCTCAGCGGGAAATACTCATAATCTTCAGGCATATAAACTCTGCGTAAATCAGGATGCCCTGTGAATTTAATACCAACCATATCATAAGCTTCTCTTTCGTACCAGTTTGTTGAAGCCCAGACTGATGTAAGGGATTGTGATTCCGGATTTTTTCCGTCAATCTCAACTCTTATAAACAGTCTTTCTTTAAAAGGAATAGAATAAAGATTATATATAATCTCAAATCTGTTCTTTTTAGTGAAGCGGTCAACACCGACTGCATCCCTGCACTGGTCAAACTGCAAATCGTTTTTTAGAACATTGCAGACATCAAGAAGATTTTCATTAGGAATGGTAATCGAAGGAGTTCCGTTTACATCTGTGTATTGAAGATTGTAATTGCTGAGTTTTTCTTTTAAGGTATTAAGTCTTTGTTCAGTCATATAAGAAAAGAAAGCCCGCATATTTCAGCGGGCTTAAGTGTATTATTTATTTTACTAAAGTCATTTTCTTTGTTTCAACAAAATCGCTTGTGATAAGCTTGTAGAAGTATGTTCCGCTTGCAAGGCTGGAAGCATTAAAATCTACGCTGTATGAACCTGCATTTTTAAATTCATTAACTAATGATTTTACTTCCTGACCCATTGAGTTAAATATAACCAACTGAACGTTAGTAGCCTTTGGCAAACTGAATTTAATGTTCGTTGTCGGGTTGAATGGATTAGGATAGTTTTGAGAAAGCTCAAATTTACCGGCGAAGGAAGAAATAGGCTGAATTCCTACATTCGGTCCACCCACTTTTATATCATCAAGAATAACTGCATAACCCTGAGTAGCACAATTAGTATAATATCTGAATCCTATCCATACATTCAAACCTGCGTAAGCAGACAAGCTGTAGGCATGTCTTTTAAACTCAAACTGACTTCCAATTGAGTTCGGATCAAATAAAATTGATCCCAATCTTTGTCCTGTGCCCATTAATTCGGTAGGAACGGAATCTATAAAACTCATCCAAACTTGAAGACTATCCCACCAACCACTTGGATTAGGTTTTCCGCCTGCTGAAAAAAACCTTAATGAATCACCGGCAGTAACATTTATTCTTTTTGTTACTAACCAGGCATCAGAAGTTTCGCTTCCTCCATTTGTATCTACTCCGCTATTCCATGACACTACTATAGATTTTGAACCTGAATTTACATTATTCATACTTGAAGAGATTCCAACGATTGCACTATCTTTATATTGCACATTCCAGTTAGAAGCCGGGTCAATTGGAAACAATGCATTGTTCCATGATGTCCAACCTTCCGGTAAATTACCAACACCTACCGGTATATTTTCAAATCCTTCCTGGAGTTTTACCTGTGCATAGGAAGAGTAAGAAAAAACTAAAACAAACATCATTAATAAGAGGGCGTAGAGTGTTTTTTTCATTTCTTGTTTTTAATTATAAGAAAAAGAACTTGTATCTTTTGAACCGACTTTTTCCTGAATTTTTATTAAAGCATTCAATAAATTATCAGGTCTTGGCGGGCACCCTGCTACATAAACATCAACAGGTAAAAACTGATCTATGCCCTGAACTACAGAATATGTTCTATACATTCCACCGGAAGATGTACAAGCGCCCATTGCTATAACCCATTTCGGGTCAGGCATCTGGTCGTAAATTTTTCTAACAACTTTAGCCATCTTATATGTTACCGTTCCTGCAACAATCATTACGTCTGACTGTCTCGGAGAAAATCTGAATACTTCAGAACCGAATCTTGAAATATCAAAACGCGGACCTGCTGCTGCCATCATTTCAATAGCACAGCAAGAGATACCCATCGGCATCGGCCATAGAGCATTCTTTCTTCCCCATTTTATTAATTCATCTATTTTTGATGTTACAAATCCGTCGTTGGAAAGTCTTTCTTCTAATCCCATTTTAAAGCCCCTTTTTTAATAACGTAGAAGTACCCTATGAAAAGTATCACTACGAAAACAATTACACTTATAAAAGAATAAACCATTTTAGCAGGTTCAAAGTTCACAAACGACACAGCCCATGGATACAGAAAAACAACTTCTATATCGAATAATATAAACAGAACAGAAACCATGTAGTATTTCACTGAGAATTTGTCTCTGGCTGTACCGACAGGCTCCATACCGCTTTCATAAGTAGAAAGCTTTTCTCTGTTCGGGCGTGTAGGTCCCACTAACCAGGACATATTAACGTTTACAACTGCAAATCCTATTGAAATAAATAGGATTATCATAATTGGTATATAGGATTCAATCATAGCTTACAATATATACTTTTTTTCTAATTTTTTTTAGGCAAAATGAAATTAAGGTATAAATTTTTTAGGAGTTTTTATACATTTTTTCAATTACATCTTTATATTTTTCCTCAACTATCCGTCTTTTTATCTTCATTGTCGGTGTCAGCTCATTATCTTCGATGGTAAAAGGTTTTTCAAGCAGAGCAAACCTGCGGACTTTCTCATACGTCGCCAGACTCTTCTGCACTGAATTTATATCTCTTTCAATCTCTTTCAGTATCTCTTTATTACTATGCAGCTCATTCTCATCTTTATAATCTACCTTCAGCTTTCTTGCCAGCTCTTTTAAATGCTCTATTTGAGGAACAATTAGTGAAGTTACAAACATTCTTTCATTGCCTATTATTAAAATCTGCTCAATATAATTTAACTGCTTCAGCATCTCTTCAATCTGGGCAGGTGCAATGTATTTTCCGCCGGATGTTTTGAAAAGCTCCTTTTTCCTGTCCGTAATTTTTATGTATCCCTCGCCATCCATTTCTCCTATATCGCCCGTATGCAGCCAGCCGTTTACAATTGTTTTCGATGTATCTTCAGGATGCTTGTAATATCCCATCATAATAGATTCACTCTGTATTAGTATTTCCCCGTCATCGGCAATTTTTGCCATAACTCCTTTTAAAGAGGGACCAACAGTGCCCGGCTTGTTTTTATGAGGAGGATTTACAGAAATTACAGGTGAGTGTTCTGTCATTCCATAACCTTCTATTACAGTTATTCCCATATAAATAAAAAATTCAGAGATGTTTTTATTAAGCGCTCCTCCGCCGGAAGCCATAAGTCTCAGTTCGCCGCCTGTCTTTGCAGCAATTTTAGTGTAAACTAATTTGTATGCAATATTCCATTTTAATGAATGGGGCTTTACTTTTCTTTCAAGAGCCATATTAATTGCCCATGAAGAAATTTTCTTTTTAAATCCTGAAACTGTGTTCGGGCTGTCAATAATTTTTGCATACATTTTTTCAAGTAAACGGGGAACACAAATTAATATCGTTGGCTTTGCTTCAGGCATTTGCGCTGAGATAGTATCGATATTTTTTGCAAAATAAATTTCCGCTCCGCTGAATAAAGCTAAATAATACCCTGCTGTTCTTTCATAGGCGTGGCAGAAAGGAAGGAAGGAAAGAAATCTATCCTGCTCATTTATAAGCAAAACCTGCATACATGCTTTAATATTCGTATATATATTTTTATGCGATAGCATTACACCTTTGGGATTACCCGTTGTACCGGAAGTGTAAATTATAGTAAGAAGGTCTTCTTCGTTAATTTCAGAACTTAGTTTTTTTAAATCTCCACTTTTTGAAAAATTCTTTCTTATAGTTGAATAATTAATTACATCAATTGAAATATATTCCTCCGGCAAATCATTAAATGATACAACAGTTTTTAGAGATGAAACCTCGCCTCTTATCTTCTTTATCTTATCGAGCATAAATTTATTCATAACAAAAATTATCTTCACTTCAGCATCGTTGAGTATATATTTTATCTGCTCGGGATTTAAAGAGACGTAGGACGGGACGGATGTAAGTCCTGCAAACATACAGGCAAAATCAACTGCAGCCCACTCATATCTGTTGTCGGAGAGAATTGCGACTTTATCCCCTTTTTTTAGATTATGAAAATTAAAAAAATGAATAAGCGATGAAATATTCTCAGTGAATGTTTTAAAATCTATCGAAGAATAAGAGCCGTCATCTTCTTTAGTATAGAAGATATTTTTATCTTTGGGATATTTTTGAGAGTTTTCTAAAAACAGGTCTGTTAAAGTCTGCATGCGGAAATTTCAGAAAGATTATTTTTTTAATAAAGGTATAAAGCCAAATTTTTTGGAAATTTTTGTTTTGATTTATATTACTATATTTATTTATGGGAACGCCAATTTACGATACAACATTTGTAGTCTGCGACGTTGAAACAACGGGAGTATCATCCGATTATAACCGCATTACGGAAATCGGGCTTATAAAAATTTATAACGGCGAGGTTATAGATAAATTTACTTCGCTTATAAATCCTAAGCAGCATATACCAAGCCAGATAACATACCTGACCGGAATTACCAATGAAGATGTGATGAATAAGCCGACTTTCGAAGAGCTTTCGCCGAAAATTCATAATTTTATTTTTGATAAGTCACATGCAACTGAAGGGGCAGATTCAACTCTTCTTTTCACGGGACATAATGTAGCCTTCGATTATAATTTTATAAGAAAATCTTTTGAAAGAACAGGTGAAAGTTTTCAGTTCAATATGAAAACTATCTGTACATGCAAACTTGCAAGAAGACTGCTTAAAAAACTGAAGAGCAAATCATTATATAACGTTGCCGAGCATTTTGAAATAAGAGCTGATAATTTTCACAGGGCTTTTGACGATACACTGGTTACATCTAAAATTCTTTTACGCTTTCTTGAAATTTTAAATGAAGAATACGAACTTGAAACTACTGAGGAAGTTTTAAGATTTCAGAATACAAAGATATATACATCGGTAAACAAGTCCCCTATCTTAAAAAGAATAAAAGCTAACATAACAGATTTTCCACGCCAGCCCGGAGTGTATTTTATGAAGAGCAAACACGATGAGATAATTTATATAGGCAAAGCAAAAAATTTAAGGGAAAGACTTTCAACATATTTAAATTTTTCTTCTGACCTGCCTCCGAAGATAAGAAACTTAATTCAGTCCGTTCATGCTATTGAATTTGAAATAACGGATTCGGAATTATCAGCGCTGATAATGGAATCGAAAATGATAAAGATGCATAAGCCGAGATTTAATACTGCAATTAAACGTTATCGTTTTCATCCATTTCTGAAGATAGATGTTCAGAATGAATATCCCAAAATTGATAAAGTTTATGAAATAGAAAACGACGGAGCAAATTACTATGGCCCGTTTTCCAGCGGAAGAACTGTAAACAAAATACTGAAACAGATAAACGAAAATTATAAGTTAAGAAAGTGCGAGTATAAAATTTTGCGTCCTTCAAAGACTCATTCAACTTGCATGTACTTTGATATAGGAAAATGCAACGCGCCTTGTAATTTAACTCACAGCAAAAAAGAATATATAGATGAAGTAAAAAGTGTTCATAACTTTATTACTGATGAAGGCGAGGAAACTATACAAAAATATTTTGAAAGACAGATGGTAAGATTTTCAGAAGAAGAGGAATTTGAAAGAGCAGCTTTTCTGCGCGACAGGCTGAAGGATATTCAGAGAGTTATGAGCTATCAGAAAGTAATTACATCTGCCATCAACAACAAGAAAATCATCATTAAGCAAAAGTACGGAGATAAGGAAGAAGTCTTTTTTATCCACAACGGAAAACTGATGAAGACATATACTATTCTCATGGATGAAACAGCTGATGAGAATTTAGTTCTGGATGAGATATTTGAGACTACTGATTATTTATTTTTCTCATTGTCCAAATTCATTAAGCATAAATTTACTCCGCAGGATCTGGATGAAATAAAAGTTATCTCAAACTGGCTTGCAGTAAACAGAGATAAGAGTATTGTTCTCGAAATAAATGAAACGATGACACAGGAAGAAATAGTAAAGTGGATTTTCGAAAAGTAATGTGTTTAATTAAAATTTCTTAATGGACCGCCTGCTTTCACAAGCATGTAACTTTCAATCCGGCGTGAAATTTTTTCGTAATCTTCCTTAGCTGATTCAACTGTTTCGTATGTCTTTATCTGTTTTGTTTCCGAGTGTTTTAAATGAAATATAATGGTATTATCTTTCAAGGTAACAAGATCAACATTTCTGATTCTTATTTCCCTTGAGTTATCGTCAAGTATCATAATTAAAATTGGAATAGTTTAAGTTATAGAAAAGAATGATAAAATTCTATATAAATGAAATAGTAAGTAATAGTCCTTAGAAATTATAATGCGATAACAATTTTAAACGCACTGCGTATAATCACAAAACGTCTATAGTGAATATTTTCGAAAAAATATACAATCTTTATACAAGCGATTTAACCTCGGATGAATTTGAAAAACTTGTAACAAAAGATGTACCCGGACTTTATAAATTCTATGCCCGGGATATGAAAAAGCCTGACCAGAGCCAGGATAAATTCAACCGGTGGCTTTTGTTCATCAGAAATTTTATTGTTGCGCTTTTAAGAAAGCTAACTCCGCTTCGAAGACTTTTATTTTCTATAGCGATTTTCATTTATGCTGCAGGATTTATAACTGATAATCCTCAATGGTACAGCACTTCGATAATTATTCTGGCTTTCCTTGTAATACTGGAAGTTGCAGATAAAATTATCGCTAAAGATGAAATTTCCATAGCGCGTGAAGTGCAGGATTCTATGATTCCGAAATCAGCACCGAATTATGAAGGATATGATATTGACTGCTATTGCGAAACTGCAAATGATGTCGGAGGTGATTTTATAGATTTTGTTAACCGGGAAGACAGACTTCTGATAACTGTCGGAGATATATCCGGAAAAGGAATGGGTGCTGCATTGCACATGGTTCACGTGCGCGCAATAATAAGATATGTAGCGGATATAATTTCAGAACCGGTTGATATTATGAAGACACTTAATAGAGATATTATAAAAAATTTTAAAAAAGGATTATTTCTAACTGCTGTACTTGCAGAAATAGATAAAGGAAAAATTAAGCTCTGCCGAGGAGGGCATCCTCCGATAATGTATTATAAAAAATCAGAAAACAGATGTGAAGAGTTAAAACCTGCAGGCTCTGCGCTGGGTATGATGAATGAGGAGCTGTTTAATAAAACCATACAGTCAATAGACGTTGAGCCGCAAAGCGGAGATGTAATCTTTATTTATACTGATGGAATTTTTGAAGCTATGAACTCGAACAAAGATGAGTATGGACTTGCCAAAGTAAAAGAAGTTCTTGGAGCAAATGCATATAAAGATGTTGGAGATATAAAAAGAATTTTAGTTGACTCGGTTAATAATTTCAGAGGTATGAACGAAGTGAATGACGATATAACATTTGCAATTATAAAGAAAAAATAATAATTACGGGTGCCTTTTACAGCACCCATAAGAACAAATACCTTTTATTTAACTAACATCATTTTTTTAATTCCAGTAAAACTTCCCGCTTCAAGCTTATAGAAATAAACTCCTGAAGCTAAAGATTTAGCATTAAAATCAACTGAATAGTTTCCTGCATTTTTGAATTCGTTGTTAATCAATCTTGCAACTTCCTTCCCTGATACGTCATAAATTTTTAATAATACATTTCCATTCACGGGCAAATTGAATTCAATCTTTGTTGAAGGATTGAACGGATTAGGATAATTCTGCTTCAATGCGAAAGTATTCGGCAGGCCAATTGTTAATTCGCTCGATAAATTATGATATTCAAAATTACCATTGTAATCTATTTGTTTTAATCTGTACTTATACTTTCCTGACTGCAGATTATTATCAGAGTAAGTATAATTGTTCTGCACATTTGAATTCCCATTTCCTTGTACATAACTTACATTAACCCAATCTGCACTTCCTGTTTTTCTCTGAACTTCAAATCCTGCATTATTTATTTCAGAACCGGTTGTCCATTTCAGTAAAACATTATTACCTGAAACTTCTGAATTAAATGATAGCATTTCTACAGGTAAAGCAGGATTTATAACTGTCGAAAAACTACCTCTGCCATGTGTAGCTGCTACAAACACGTTATCCGATGAACGATAATCGAACATAACTGTTACAACATTACCAATTGATGTTACTGCTTCCTGTGTCCATACTGTAGAGGCTCCGTTTATATTAAGAGTATAATAAACTCCAACGGATGTAGCAAGAAATACATGAAGCTGTCCGCTTTTATATAGAATTGTTGCCCATCTGCATGAAGGACCGTTAACACCTGCAAGATTTCCATCAATATTTGTCCATGTGGCACCTGCATCAGTTGTATACCAAAGTCTTTGCACACTATAATTACTGAATACAGCAATAACATTATTTGAATTGGTTGGGTCGACCGCAAGGCATGACACATACCCCGTTGGCATTGCCCCTGTATTCAAATTTGCGCTGACTGTTGCAGTTGTATTTGCATTATCTATTCTTCTGATATGACCTTCATCAGTACCATAATAAACAACATTTGCGCTATTTGTTTTTGAAATATTTACTGTTGAGACTTGCGCACTTGTAGAGCCTAAATCTGTTCCCGCAAGATAACTCCACCCGACAGTAACAGTTGAGTTTATCATATCGTTATTTCTCCAAACACCGGTTGTAGTTGCAGATGTACCGCCTGCATAATAGAGTAATGACGAATTATTTGGGTCGAGCACATGAGGATTTATAAACATCTGGTGCGCGGAACCTGTTGGTTTCAACTCTGTTGGGTCACTTCCGTCTCTGCCAAATCTATAGATATCACCGGTTTGTGTTGTAGTATAAACTTTGTTATCTGCCAACGGAGCAATAGAACAATACCCTCCGTCACCGCTGTTAACTGTCTGCCAATCTGTAGCAAGAACGTTAGAAGTAGTTAAATAAGAACCGTTATCCTGAAAGCCTCCTACTAATGCGTTCGATGCATTTTCCGGATCTAACGAAACTGCGTAGAACTGTGTAACATTAAAACTTCCTGAACGTGAGTACCAGGTTACAGGATTATTCACTGAAACGTTTGCAGAAATATCATCAGTTCTTGAAATTCCACCATCATGTCCGCTATAATATCTTGAACTGCTTCCCGGTTGAAAAAAACCGGTATGAATATCAGGATGACTATTCGTATAAGTTCCGTTATCAGTTCCCGGTTGATATCCGCCGATTCTTTTTGTATTAGTAGTTGTCGAGAATCCGTCAGTCGAACGGTATAAATTTGTACCTCCGATTAAAACAAAGTTTGGGTCAGTCGGGCTCACTTGTAAGTATAGATCATAACCGCCCTGTGAATCAAAAGGCTCATTAAAAGTACCTAAGTTACCTTGTCCTGCTTGAGGAAGATTTGAACCCAAAGCTGTCCAGATTCCGCCTGCTCCAGTTCCATCACCGCTGACATATTGATACTTCCACAGTTGATGTTTATTTACTGAGTTTGGTTCCCCATTGGGTACATTATGTACAGCAAAGTAAACTATATTTTGATTCGATGGAGCAATCGCGACAACGATTCTTCCGTAACTTGCCGGAAAAGAACCGGTGGTAATGTTAGTCCAGGTTGTTCCGTCTGTTGATCTGTAAATTCCATTCATCGAGCCGCCGTCTATATAGCTGCCTGCAGCATATAAAACCCCGGTTGTCGCGCATTTTACATCGGTGAATTCTGATAAAGTAACCGTGTTGCCTAGTACTGTACTCCATGTAGTACCGCCATTTGTAGATTTTTGGATTGAACCAACTGTTGCAGCATAAACTTCTTCTTGAGTAACATTAGAAGGGTCAGTTTCTACATTCCATATATACTGCCAGTTTGAATTAAAGCTGCTGGGTGAATTTCCTGAAGTTGAAGCAAGTAGGTTCCAGGTTAATCCGTTATCAACTGATTTAAAAACTCCATCACCTGTGAATGCTCCCGGCGCACCAAACTGTCCTGCAGAATTTGCCACACGCTCACCTGTGCCAACGTACCAGTTTCCTGTATTGCCTGTTCTTCTGTCTTGAGTAATACATGTTGAGTTATGAAGCTGAGTTAAAGTAGTTCGTTGAACCCAATTAACTCCTGAATTTGTTGAACGCCAGATACCTCCGGAAATACCTCCGGCGATTACTATACTAGTATCATTAATATCTCCGAGAATTGCTCTTGTTCTTCCACCTACGTTATTTGGACCTCTTTCATTCCAAACAAGTGCGTTTGGGTCATCGCCGTTTCTTTTGGGAAGCCCTGCTGCAAACAACAATTCTTTAGCTCTAATATTTTCAGGAATTTTGTTTGTAATTGGATTGCGAAGCATCTTGAATTCTCTATCGAGACGAGCATTGGGATTATCCTCATCTCCGATTGAATAAGGCTTTGCCAGTGTTTTTCCTGTGTGTTCGTTTTTTTCTTTTGAAAAATACAAGAATACATTCAGAAATATAAAGGACATAAAAAATAGAACAGCTAATAATTTGTTCATATGGTTGAGATTTAATTTTCTTTTACTGTGATTTCCAGTTAGTACAAATTAAAAATTTTCTGTACTCCGTGCAGGAAGATTAATCATAAAATTTCCTAAAATACGACAACAATTCAGCTTTATTTTCACATTCTAATTTGTGAATTATCAGTTAATTAATTCGCAACAGTTTTCCTGAAAAATTACAACTTTTTTTTACCAAAAAAATTTATAAAACGATTAATTTATAAGAAGTTAAATCTCTGTGAGATTCACGGCTTCTATTATTTGAAGTTCATTTTAAAAATAAATTTCTTTTAAAAAATAATAAAATACCGTACCATGAAATGGATTCCGGAGTGATGAGATTTAGTTTTACCAAAATAAGAATAATTATTTGAGTTTAAAAGTTTCACTCAAATAATTATTCCTTGAATATTAATAAATGAATTAGAAAAGTTTAGATGTGTTTTGCTCTAAATCTAAGAGGAATTTTTTGCGGTACAATCCGCCGCCATAACCCGTTAGAGTTCCGTTTGAACCTATAACTCTATGACAAGGAATTATAATTGATATTTTATTCATGCCGTTTGCATTCGCAACTGCGCGGACTGCCTTAGGCATTTTTATATTGTTTGCCTGTGTCTGATATGAAACGGTTTTCCCATAGGGAATATTCATTAATTCTTTCCATACCTTATTCTGAAATTCAGTTCCGGATGGATCAAGAGGAATATCAAAATCCTTTCTCTTGCCTTCAAAATATTCCTTCATTTGTTTATCAAGCTCTTTGAAGAAAGGAGATTTTCCCGGGATAACTTTCGCCTTCAGTCTTCTCTCCAATGAAAGAATCTGATTCTGAAGCATTCTTCTGTCAACAAATTCCAGCAGACAAATTCCTTTATCTGTTGCAGCAGCCAGCATTGGTCCCAGCGGAGTTACAATTCTTTCTGCAGAAACGATATTTTTATAGGAGGATTCTGACGGAGAGAAGCCCGTTGTTTTCTTAAAAAAATCCGAAAAACCGCTGAGCGATTCATATCCTGAATCAAACGCTGTCTCTGTTACTTTTTGTCCCTCTCTTAAATTTCCGTAAACTTTATTTAGTCTAATCATTTTATGATAAGCTGAAAATGTCATGTTTAAATTTTTTTTGAACCATCTCGCAAGTGTATGAGGATTTATTCCCATATCGATTAACTTCCTTTGGTTAAGTCTTACGAACGGGTCTTTTTCTATTTCACTTAAAACCTTCTTTACAAAATCAGGTTTATCATAGATGTTCAACGGCTTGCAGACTTTGCATGGACGATACCCGAACTTAAGCGCCTCGTCTGCCGATTTATAAAACTCAACATTTTCCTGTTTTGGTTTTTTGGCTGTGCATACAGTCCGGCAGAAAATTCCTGTAGTCTTTACTGCAATGAAAAAAAGTCCGTCATACGATGAGTCTTTATTCAACAGCGCATTGTACATTATTTTTGGTGATGGTAGCGTTTGCATGAGCAATTCACATTGATTGATTATTTATACTATACAAAGATACTATAAATGATTTGGCAGGACAACCGATTTTTGAACAAGGAATTTTTATTGTGAAGTTTTAAAAAGAGAAAAAATTAAGTATTAAATTATATTTGAAAATCAAAAATATTCTTATTGAAATTTTGATTTCCTAAAAAAGAATAGACTCTATTTTTTATCTCAATGTTATTTAATAATATGCGAGAATTTACAGATATTGCAAACCTATCTAATTCAACTGAAAAGTTTTTATTTTTTATTTTTATATTTTTTTTTTTTTTTATATTTTCTAAAATACTCTTTTTTTTAATTATTTTTATT
>CALJIG010000073.1 GCA_937974175.1 uncultured Ignavibacteria bacterium | reverse complement strand
GTTATGAGTTATGAGTTATGAGTTATGAGTTATGAGTTATGAGTTATGAGTTATATACTCTTATACTGAAATCTAAAATCTGAAATTTGAATTCAACAATCCCCCTTTCTTTACATTTAATCTTACCCTAAATAATCGTAAATTTATAGATTATTAAACATTTTACTCATTTGAAATCTAAAGATATACGCGATTCGTTTTTAAAGTTTTTTGAAGAGAGAGGTCACAAAATTGTCCCTTCTTCCTCAGTCGTTCCTTATGACGACCCGACACTGCTGTTTACAAATGCAGGCATGAACCAGTTCAAAGATGTATTCCTCGGCACAGGTACACGCGATTACAAACGCGCTGCCGATACTCAAAAATGTATTCGCGCAGGCGGCAAGCATAACGATTTAGATGAAGTCGGCTTCGACGGCTACCACCACACTTTTTTTGAAATGCTCGGCAACTGGTCGTTTGGCGACTATTATAAGAAAGAAGCTCTGACATGGTCATGGGAATTGTTAACTAAAGTCTGGAACATTCCAAAAGACAGACTCTGGGCAACTGTTTACAGAGACGATGATGAGTCATACAACATCTGGAAAAACGAAACCGATATTGACCCTAGCCACATTCTTCGCTTTGATGAAAAAGATAACTTCTGGGAAATGGGTGATACAGGTCCGTGCGGTCCATGCTCTGAAATTCATATTGACCTGACTGAAAACGGATGCAAAGCCGAAGACGTTAACTCCGACAATGAAAACGTTATTGAAATATGGAACAATGTTTTTATACAATATAACAGAGACGAAAAAGGTGTACTTACTCCCCTGCCAAGCAAGCACGTTGATACAGGCATGGGATTCGAGCGCGTATGCCGCGCATTACAAAATAAAAAATCGAATTATGAGACTGATGTTTTCTCACCTATCATAGATAAAATTTCAGAGCTCACCGGTAAAAAATATGAGGGAGAAAATATTTCTCCTATGAATATTCTTGCCGACCATATCCGCACGCTTGTATTTGCAATCAGCGATGGTGCAATTCCTTCCAATGAAGGACGCGGTTATGTGCTTCGCAGAATTTTACGCAGAGCATCTCGCTTTGCCCGCAAGCTTGAGTATCACAGACCGATTTTATGGCAGCTTGTAGATACAGTTGCAGAAAACTTCGGATACATTTTTCCCGAAGTTGAGCAGAAGAAAGAGTTTGCTAAAAATGTTATTCGCGCAGAAGAAGAAAGCTTTAACGTTACTCTGGATAGAGGCATTGAGTTGTTCAATGAAGTTTATAATAAGATAAAGAACAATCCCGATAAAGTTTTCCCGGGAGAAGATGCGTTCAAGCTATATGATACATATGGCTTCCCTGTTGATTTAACCGATGTAATGGCACAGGAGAACGGATTCAAAGTTGATATGGATACATTCACATCTGAAATGGAAAAGCAAAAGGACAGAGCACGTAGCGCGAGAAAAGAACATCTGCATATTGTTGAAGACGGGTTAACAATTGATACCGATGTTGTTTACGATCCCTATGATGTAAGTGAAGAAGGAATTAAAACTACTCTCTTAGTATTAAAGAACGATAAGAACAAAATCGGAGTGCTGAATGAAAATCCATACTTCTCTGAATCTGGCGGACAGATAAGTGACATAGGTGAACTCACGATTTCAGACGGCTCAAAAATAAAAGTCATAGACTCTAAAAAGAATTTTATTATACTTGATGATGCTGATGATTCTTTGATAGATAAAGAGCTTCAGGTAATTGCAAAGATTGATTATAATAGACGCGAAGCAATCGAACGCAACCACTCTGCGACTCACTTAATGCATGAAGCTTTAAAAAGAACCTTAGGTGATACAGTAAAACAAATGGGCTCGCTTGTAAGCGATGAGTATTTACGATTCGATTTTCCACACTTCCAGAAAGTTGAAGCTGCGCAGATAAAAGATATAGAAGACATAGTAAACGGCAAAGTGAATGAGAAGATTACTGTTAATACTCTCATTGATATACCGATTGAAGAAGCGAATAAACTACCCAATGTAAAAAAACTCTTCGGTGAAAAATACGGCGATCTTGTAAGAGTTGTACAAATTGATCCTAACTTCAGTGTTGAGTTTTGCGGAGGTACGCACGTAAAATCCACCAACGAAATCGGACTGTTTAAAATCATAAAAGAAGAAAGCATTTCTTCCGGTGTACGCAGAATTTTTGCAAGAACGGGCGAAGGCATTATGCATTACCTTAATGATAAAATAAAAGACATAGAACTAATACTTAACGAGCTTCCTAATAAATACTCCGATAACTTTGCTGATGCAATTTCACATTTCAAAGGAGAAACACGAAACGTTAATTTCAAAGATGCTGCTTTGATGAGAAGTCTGATGAAACAACAGGAATCTACCTTGAGCAATCTCATTGATATCAGAGAGCAATATCTCGAAGAGAAAAAAGAGCTCGATAAACAAATGATGAAGCAGAATCTGGAGAAGGCATACATTCTATTAGATGAACTGATTGATAAAGCTCCGGAAGTAAACGGAAGCAAAATCTTAGTATCGAAAATAACTGTACATAGCAGCGAAGAGTTCAAGCTCATAGGTGAAGAAGTCAGAAAAAAATTAAGGAACGGAGTTTCTCTACTTGCTGCAGTCCTTGATGATAAAATAAATTTAGTGTGCACAGTCAGTGATAATTTAATAAGCGATAAAAAAATCAGTGCAGGGAATATTATCCGCGATGCTGCAAAACAGCTTGGCGGAGGCGGAGGTGGAAGACCTCAGCTTGCGACTGCCGGCGGAAAAGATATTGAAAAACTTGATGCAGTTTTAAGTTCTACCTCTGAAGAAATCAATAAACTACTTTCTTAATATAATAAACTTATATGAAAGCAATAATACCTGTGGCGGGCTTCGGTACAAGATTAAAACCTTTTACTCTTACAAATCCAAAAGTTCTTTTAAACGTTGCCGGCAAGCCGATGATTTATTTCGTTGTTGACCAGCTTATAAAAGAGAAACTTGTGGATGAAATCATTTTCGTTACAGGATATTTAGGCGATAAATTTGAAAAGTACATAAGAAAGACATTTGATTATAACTATAAATTTTTAATACAGGAAGAGCCGAAAGGATTAGGTCATGCAATACATTCAGCAAAGCCCGGCTTTGATAAAAATGAAGATGCACTTATTATCCTAGGCGATACATTGTTCGATGTAAATTTAAAAGAACTTACTTCCACTGATAAATCAGTTATAGCTGTTAAAAAAGTTGAAGACCCCCGCAGATTCGGAGTAGTTGAAACGAATCAGGAAGGTCTTATAACCCGCTTCATAGAGAAACCTGCATCTAAAGAAATTTCTCCTTCCAATGAAGCTATAACAGGAATCTATTATTTAAAGAACTCAGATAAATTATTCGAAGCTATTGAGCATGTTATCAATAACGAAATTACTGTGAAGGGTGAATATCAGTTAACCGATGCGCTTGAGTACATGCTTTCTACGCAGAAAGAACAGATGACTACTTTTCCTATAGAAGGATGGCTGGATTGCGGCAAGCCTGAAACAATGCTTGAAACAAACCGTTACTTACTTACAAAGATGGATAAGAAGTACGAATTTGACGACGATGTAAAAATTATTCATCCTGTTTTCATAGGAGAAAATGTAAAAATTGAGAACAGCAGCATCGGACCATACGCAACAATAAACAATAACTGCCATATCAAAGGCAGTAAAATTAAAGACAGCATTATAAATTCTCACACGACAATTGTTGATTCTATTCTTCATGATTCATTAGTCGGTGAGCATTGTAAAATTCATAACCAAAGCAAAAAACTTTACCTCGGAGAATTTTCCGAGATTTAAATCTACTATAATGGCAAACAACTTTCAGGAATTTTCAGATAGAGCATTCAACACCTTCTTAGAACAAAATCCCGTTCACGCTTCTTCAATAGGACTTCATGAGTACGACGGCAAATTACCTACCTATACAATGGCAGAACTCGATGCCGGCAGAAAAATTTTCGGCGATTTACTCAATGAACTTATTACATATAAAAAAGAAGATTTGTCCCAAGACTCGTCTAATAATGCTCAAATCGAATACGATTTTATTAAGTGGATAATTGAATCTTACATCTTTGAGTATGATGAATTGAAAAGTCATACTACTAACCCTATTTATTATTCATCGGCATTAGGCAATATCGGCCAGTACATCAGCCGTGAATACGCGCCATTCGAAGAAAGAATAGAGTCAGTAATCAATCTTCTGCAGGGTGTTCCAACTGTCTATGAAAACGCACAGAAAAATCTTGTGTCAAAATGCGCAACTCTTCATTGTAAATATGCAAAGCTTTTCACTGAAGGATATGTACAGTTCTTCCGTGATGATTTACCTTCCGAGTTAGCAAAAAGAGAAGTCTCGCAGGAGTTAACCGATAAATACATTGAAGCATCTAAACCAGCAATTCAAGCAATAGAAAGCTATATAAAATTCATCGATGAAAAACTGATGCCGATAGCTGATGACAGCTACAGACTTGGCACTGATAAATTTCAAAAGATGCTGAGCATTAAAGAACATATCGACCTTCCTATAGAAAAAATTAGGAAGCTCGGTGAAATGGAGTTGCATAGGCTGCTTAGTGAATATAATGAGCTTGTAAATGTAAAACATCCGGGACTTGACCCATACGTTCTTGAAGAAGACCATCCTTCTGCTTCTACATTAGTCGAAGAAACTAAAGGAACATTGAATGACCTGATTGAATTTATCAAAGAGAAAGACATCATTGAATTCCCGGAAAAAATGAACTGCATCGTAACTGAAATGCCAAAGTATATGGGCTTCGGTTTTGCTGCAATGGATACTGCAGGACCGTTTGAAAAATCTGATGAATCTTACTACTATGTTAACCTCCCTGAAAAAGAGTGGGATGAAAAAAAGACTGATGAGTGGATGACACTATTCAACTTCCCTACTCTGAAAATGATATCTATACATGAAGCTTTCCCGGGTCACTATACTCATTTCCTTTACTCAAATAAGTATGCAAACCGATTTGCCAAAATCTCTATGAGCTATACTTATGTTGAAGGCTGGGCTCATTATACAGAAGAAATGATGGCTGATATGGGCTATGATTCTTTCGACCCGAAGATGCGCCTTGCACAATTAATAGAAGCGCTTATCCGCTGCTGCAGGTACATGGTTGCAGCCGGGCTTCACACTGAGAAAATGAACATCGAAGACGCCGTTAAGTTCTTTATGAAAAATGCCTTCATGCCTGAAACAACTGCAAGACAGGAAGCCGAGCGCGGAGCCTTTGACCCGGGCTATCTCAGTTACACATTAGGCAAAATCTATCTGAAGAAGCTGAAGCAGATGTTCTTTGAAAAGCATCAGGATAAAGAGCTTAAGGAATTCCATAAACGCATCGTCTCCATGGGCTGCCCGACTTACAGAATGGCAGAGAAATATATACTCGAATAAATCTTCCATATATATAGGTAATTTTTTTGAACCTGATGGATTTATATCTATCAGGTTTTTTATTTTAGTTACTAATTTCAAATTCATCTTTAATTCCTGACGGGTTTTTGACGGATTTTATTTTTTTTGTTGTTGTTTTTTCAACACATCATATTTTATATTTCAAATAGTCGGATTTTATTTTTGATAACCACACCCTGCCCCCTCCTTAGTAAGGAGGGGGCATTCTAGGCAACTGATTTTTTAGTTAGCAAAAAGTCGGGAAAAAGTCGGATTTTGTTTTCAATCACAAATTTCAAATATTAGTTTTTAAATTCATTTTTAATTCTTGACGGGTTTTTGACGGATTTTATTTTTTCCGTTGTTGTTTTTTCAACACATCATTTTTAATTTTTCAAAAGTCGGGTTTTCTGTTCATTGTTAATTGCTAATTATTAATTGTAAAAATTAGTCGGGAAATAGTCGGATTTTTTAAACCTGAAATCCGAAATCCGAAATCCGAAATCCAAAATCTATTTCAAATTTTCTTTAAAAAAAATACAATGGTACCTATTCCTACTAATAGGGAAATATTTTTTTCTTTGGCATAGAATTTATTTGATATTGCTTTTGCAATTCATTTGCAATAAATTGTTGTGTGAAAAAATTGTTTTCGATATTACTTTTATTCTTTTACCTCTTCGGAATAACTAAGCTTGGCTTCGTGTATTCAACTCACAATTTTTTTCATCATATCAGTCATGAAGAGCATTCCGATAAAGACTGTGCAGGCTCATGTACAATAATTATAGATGCTGAAAGAGCGGATAAACATTCCGATACAAAATCATTCAAATTCAGTATTGAAAATATTTCCTCACATCTTTTATGCAGTTTCGATTTTATTCCTGATATCCGATATCAAAATTTTATTTCAAATAAAATAACAGTTATTTCGCCAAAGCTTCAAGAGCTCCCTTCTCCTCCCCCTAAGATTTAACTTTTCATATCACGTTAATAAATTCATTTATCAAAACAGGAATCCGCACACGTGCCGGATACCCTCTTATAATTTTTTCTAAATTTTATTATTCTATGAAAAGTATATTAATCTTAATTATATTTTTTTCATCGCAAATAGTTTTTGCAGATGAAATGTATTCCATAAAAGGTACCATTACTGATTCTGAAACAAACAAAGTTGTTCAGTTCGCAAATGTCAGCATTGAAGAACTTACAGTTTCTTCCATGTCTGATGTAAACGGAAGATTTGAATTTACAAATATTCCACAGGGCTCTTATCATATAAAAATTTCCCGGACAGGTTATAAAACAAACACAGTAACAATTGAAATAAATGAGAATTTAAGTACCTTAAACTTCAAACTTCAAAAGTCGTTAATAGAAACTCCTACAATTGATGTTACCAGTTCATTCACACCTATAGATATTCAAAACAGCACTTACTCGCTTTCTGCAATTACAGAGCGCGAACTTGTAAAGCAGCGCGGAGAAGTGCTGGCAAATACAATTGATAATATTCCCGGAGTAAATAATATATCAACGGGAGTTTCTATAGGCAAACCCGTTATCCGCGGGCTTACTTCTCTTGGTGTAATAATTGTTCACGATGGCGTGAAGCACGAGTCGCAGCAATGGGGCGATGAGCACGCTCCCGAAGTTTCTTTGTATGATATTGACAGAATAGAAATTCTCCGCGGTCCTGCCAGCCTTGTTTATGGTTCAGATGCTATCGGCGGAGTAGTAAATATTATTTCAAAGCCTTTGCAATACTCAACGAAGAAGAACGGAATTCTTTATGGTGGAATTGACCTGGGCGGCTACTCTGTGAATGACCAGAAAACGGGTAACTTAACTCTCGGATACGGACTTTCAAACTGGGGAGTTAAAGGTCATCTGGGATACAGAAGCAACAACAATACAAAAACTCCGGACGGAACATTTGCAGTGAATACACTTGACCCTACTATTAAGGATACAATATTCGGCGGCAGGCTAAGCAATAGCGGTTCAACGGAACTTGAGACGGGAGCATCTTTTGGAGTGACAGGAGATTACGGGCATATAGATGCCGGGTTTGAGATGTTCGATAGAGATATTCAGATGCACGACCTTGACCCTCTTGCAACTGCAAACCAGAGAATAAGGACAAAACAGTTTGAGCTGAGCGGCGAATTTAATCTTAGTAAAAATTTAATTCTTGAACCGATATTATCTTATCAGTTGCATTCAAGAAAAGAGTTTGAATCTTCAGAAGATAAGGACCTGGACATTCCTGTGTTGAATCTTGATTTGAAAAATTTTCAGGGAGACTTAAGGCTTCAGCATGTTTTATCCAATGATATTTCAGGAACTGTAGGCGCATCATTTACATCTACTAAAAACCAAACTCTTGGAATTGAAAAATTAATTCCGAATTACAATTCAACAAGCTTCGGATTTTATTTATCAGAGCAAATGCAGAAAAAATATTTTACTGTTTCTCTGGGCGGAAGATTTGATTCAAAAAGTCTGAACACTGAATACACAGTTTTTGAAACTGACACTGCCGGAGTGCCTTCTAAAGTAATAACACCAAGGACATTAACCTTCGATGCATTCACAGGCTCACTTGGTATAGTAACTCATCCTGTAGAAAATATAGATTTATTTGCGAACATAGGAAGAGGCTGGCGCGCGCCATCTGAATTTGAATTGTATGTTGACGGCGAGCATGAGGGAACGGGAAGAATTGAAAGAGGTCTTGTTACATTGGATTCAACTTCAAATCCCAAACCTGAATCATCATGGAATATAGATTTAGGTTTGCGAGCAAACTTTAAAAATATCAGCGCATCGTTCTCATTTTTTAATAATACAATAACCAATTTTATCTATCCTTCTCCTACAGGAGAATTTGACTCAACGGCAATGCTTCCCGTTTATGATATTAAACAAGCTAAGGGTTTGTTCTGGGGATTTGAATACAGTCTCCAGGTTCAGCCGCTTGATTTTTTACTTCTATCTTTAAACGGAGATTTTGTTACTGCTAAAAATGATGCAACGGGAAATTACCTTCCATTCATTCCGGCAGCAAAAAACATTATTGAAATGAAACTGCAGGAGAAGCAGTTTGGAAATTCCATTTATAATCCTTACCTGAGCTTCTCAACTAAAATTGTTTCAGCGCAGAATAATGTTGACCCTCTTGAAACTACAACTGACGGATATGTTTTATTAAAGGCAGGACTTGGATTTGATTTTGTACTATCAAAGTCAATTGCATCGGTGGATTTCTCAGTGGATAATATTGCAGATACAAAGTATGTTGATCACTTAAGCAGATTTAAATCTTTCGCTATGAATCCCGGAAGAAGTTTCAATCTAAAGCTAAGTATGCCGTTTAGCTTTTAAAAAAGTTTCTTAATTAAATTTCTTATTAAAACAAAAAAGGCGAACTCATTGGTTCGCCTTTTTCAAATTCAAAATATTTATTTTTAAGCATCTATTGTTTCATCCTGTAACAGAAATATCGTGTTGTTGTAATAGAAGTATCTCTGAAATCTCCATTTCTTATCTTCTCTGAAAGTGAAAACGCATGTTCCTTCGCTGATGCTGAAGGCAACATCATAAGGCACATCTACCCATTCGACTTCCATCTCCTTCATTATCTTAAATTCTTTATCATCTTCATTTATGAGAAAAATAACATTAAGATTATGATTCCCGGTTTCTTTTGTTTTATATGATATTGTAATATCTGTAAAACCCTCACCGGAAAAATCACCGGCTCCGTAATTTACAATTACAGCATCATTAGGTAAAATTTCGGAAATATTATCAATTAATCCTTCATTAATAATTCCGTCAAACATTCCGAGCATTTGCTCTACAGCAACTTCGGATGATTCCGTCGGCTCCCCCTCACCGGTAAGCTGGGAAAAAGCTTTACCTGAAAAAATGAGAACGAAAAATATAAGGGGTAAAAGTATATTTTTCATGGTTAAATTTTTTTTGATTTATTAAACCTAATTAATCACAGTAAAAAAATCAAGATAAAAGGTTAAAGTGTTACTTTAAGTCTTTTCCCTCAAGAGGATTTTTTTAAGGTAACTAACCTTTATAATGCTAAATTTTATGGAAAATATTAAGAATAAGCTCAATATTACTATAGTGCTTATACTATTATATAATAAATTGTTCTGGAAATTACTTTGCAGAAAAAAAACTGCAAAATAAGAAATAAGAGTCAGAATACAAATGATTGCAATTTTTTTGAGATCAAACTCAATTCTGAAGAGCTGCTGAGAACGGTAGTATAAAAATCCGAACATGATAACATATGTAAACAAAGTAGATAGTGCTGCACCGGTCATTGCATATTTGGGGATAAGCCAAACATTAAGAACTATATTTGCCACCAGACCAATCACAGATATTTTTAAAAGCACATCAGTTCTGTCAGAGAAAAACGGAGCTACGGTCAGATTTGAATGGAGTCCTGAAAAAAAGTATGAAAGCAAAATGATAGGAATGATTTTCAGACCGCTCCAATATGCTTCATTTAATATATAGTAACCGCCGATTTTTAACTGAACAATCGGTGCAATAAAGAATGAGAAGAATAAAAATAAAAACAAGCCGGTGAATACAAAATATGTAAAGATGCTTGAAATAATTTTTTTATTATCGGGATTTTCAGATAAGTTCATGAAGTAAGGTGTCCACGAAAATTTATACGCAGAAATTATCAGACTCATTACAGTCCCGAGCCTGTAGTTAGCGCTGTAAATTCCGACAACGCTTTCATTATAATAGTACTTCAGAAAAAATCTGTCGGAGATATCGATTATTAAAATAAACAATCCGATGAATATAAATTTGAATCCGAAGCTAAGCTGTCTTTTTATTTCCCCAAAGGAAATTTTTGAAGTAAGGTAAGGGCTTGTTACAAACAGGCATATTACTGTCGTAACAAAAACAGAAACTATGTAGCTGTAAAATATTGCTTCTATACCATAACCCTGAACGATAATTAAAAAAAGATTCAGCCCGAGATTAATTATGAGAGTAACGATTGTAAGATATGTGTAAACTTTTGTATTTAGCTCAGCGCGGAGCAGAAGTAAAGGAATTCTGTAAATCGTATCAAAGAATAGAAGCACTGCAAGAATTTTAATAAGAAAAACTCCTTTAATGCTATCTTCAAAGTGTAGCAGATTATTGATTACACCCGAACCAAAATAAATGCAAAGCGAGAATGCAAGTGAAGAGAAAAGCAAAGCAACTAATATCGACGAATATATTTCTGCTTTCTTCTGCTTATTTTTTTCTTCAATAAAATACTTCATGAAGGAGTTTTCAAAGCCAAGACTGTAGAGTACGGAGAGGAAAATCCATAACGACCAGACAATATTAAACACTCCCCAGTCTGCCGGTGTAAAATAATTTGTGTATACAGGCAAGAGTAAGAAGCCGAGGGATTTGTTCAGCACTAATCCCACGCCGTAAATGGCAGTATGTGAAAGCAATGTTTTAATCGGTGACTTAGCCATGCTTTCCGATAATCTTAAATTTTTTATAATACGACATCAGCTTTTCGTTGACTGCTTCAAATGAATGCGTCTGCTCAACCCATTTACGTCCTTTAACAGCATACTCTTCAATTAATTTTTCATCGCTTACAAATCTTACGATGTTACTTTTCAGATTTGAAATATTAGAATTTATAAAAGGATTATCACCTATGAATTTATAATAGTCATCAAAAAATTCTGTGAACGTAGGGATTCCCATAGATAAATTTTCAATTGAGTTTTTACCGTATCCGCTGCCGCCCATTTCGCCGCCGACCTGGTCAATAGCTAAATCACACGAAGATTTTATTTTCAGCAGCTCTTCCCTATCCATATTTTCTAAAAGCAAAAATTCAAAGCTGCATTCTTTCAATGCCTTTTCCACCTCCGGAATAATTTTATCTGTGCCTTTAAATGCTCTGTTCGTAGGAGAATGAATTATTTTTTTTACTTTATTATTGTTCAGCTTAAACTCAAATTTTTTCACATCAAACGGGAAATAAATATAGTTAACATTCTTATGAAGAAGCAGATGGTCGTACTCTACAGTTAAAAGCAAATCGGAAATATCTTCAAGCTCTTTAAAAATCCCACGTGTGCGTAAATCACTACCGAAATAACAGCAAACAATTTTTTTATTTCTCTTCTTTAATTCTTTTGCAAAGCTGATGTTACGAAAAAAATCCATTCCGCCGTCAAAGTGATAAATATCGTAATCAAATAAATTATGTCGTTCGATCAACTCATTTATCTTTTTCTTATTTTTCGAATCTCTTAAAGAAAAGTAAAACTCTTCGACAATATTTTTCGGTTTATACTCTTTTAATTTTATTTCAGATGGGGCTTCTACTTTTTTATCACGCCATTTTTTAGCAAGGCTGCTTTGAGGAAGCTCAAGATTTAAAGAAATGTCTTCTTCGAAATTTAATTTATTTTTATAGATTGTAACAAGGTTGGATTCAAAGCCAAACTGCCTGTGCATTTTCACAAAATCCATAGGCATTCCCGCAGTATTTTGAGGAGCTATGTGAAGAATTTTTGCCAATAGTTTAGCAGATTAATTTATTACAATTTCTGAAGAAGCTTCATCGCATTACCAGAATATATTAACTCTTTCTCTTCATTGCTAATCTTTAATCTGTCTATAATTGGAAGGTATGAAGCAGGCAGCCCTAAATTATAATCACTGCCAAATATAACTTTATCAGCGCCAAGCGTGTTTACAACTTCGTTTACAAAATGAAACTCGCGCACAGACTCCGTACCAAGATAAACATTTTTGTATCCGCCGTCTCTCACATCTATTGCGCATTGAGTACAGATTGATGGCTGGTCACCTCCGAGGTGCGCGAGAATTAATCTCAGCTCAGGAAATTTTTTCGCAGTCTCCAGACAGATTTCATAACCTGCCATTTCTTTCCATCTGCCGCAGTGTACTACAACAGGAATTTTTTTCTCCGAGGCTAAATATAAATATTTTTCAAATGCCTTATCTGAAATTTTTCTTCTATCTATTGAAGGATGTATTTTAAAAAAATGAATATCAGTTATATTTTCTTCTATAAATTTATCTAAATTCTCATCTAAAGGATTTATCCAGGCATTAAAATAAAATTTAAAATCTTTTCGTAGTTTAATTTCTGAAAGCAGTTCCGCGTTTGAAGTCCTGTCCGTAGGCATACAGATAGCTTCATCAATTCCGGATTTTTTTAATTCAATAACAGCTTCATCAACAGTTGATTCAAGATTTAAAAAAATCTCGCTCCATTTCCCAATATGTATATGCGCATCAATTATTTTCATTATTTAAAAGTGTCCCCTGCTTTAAAACCTTTTAGTAAATTAATTTTTTTATTATCTGAATAAATTTCACTCACTTTAATAATACCATCCGTGGTATTTACATACAGTTTATCTCCGGTAATTTTTTCAATTATACCCGGCTTATTTTTTACAGCCTGGCTTGTCATTGCTGCGTTGTTTACAGAATATTTCTTTTCATTTAAAGTTGTAAAAGCCTGAGGATAAGGAGCTTTCAAAGCTCTCACTTTATTAAATATTTGCTTAGTATTTTTCTTCCAGTCAATTCTGCACTCTTCTTCACTTAAAATTGTGTACGCTTTATTGCTTACGCTTCTTTGCTTTCTTAGCTTCAGCTTACCTGTTCTTAATTTCTTAAAAAGCTCAACAATGCTTTTGTAAGAATTCTCACTGAACTTTTTATAAAGCGTATTTACATCATCCTTCGAAGTAATTTTTATTTTAGTTTCAACTGCTATTGGTCCTGAATCAACTCCCTCATCCATTTTATGAAGCGTTGCAATAAGTTCTGCATCGCCGTTCATAATTGTTCGTGATATCGGCGCTCTGCCTCTGTATTCGGGAAGCTTTCCGCAATGAAGATTAAATATTCCGTACTTAGCTTTATCGATTAAATCTTTTTTTAATATCTTCATATAGCCGACACAAATGCCAACATCGTAGTTTTCAAGTTTAGAGATAAATTCAGCGGGGTTATCGGATTGTATGAGTTCTATTTTATTCCTCTTGCAAAACTTTTCTACAGGGATATAAAAATCTTCAGAAAGTTTTTCCCGTTCATATTTTTCATGAGTTATAACAACTCCGGGTTTGTAACCTTTTTCAATTATTTTTTTAAGGCATACATAACTTGAAACAGAATGAATGAGAATAAAAAATTTCATTAATTGAATATCAAAAATTATGAATATTTTTTATAGTATTGAGCGGTTTTTTTAATGCCTTCGTTCAGATCAACTTTTGGTTTGAATCCTAAAAGGTCCTTAGCTTTTTCAATGCTCGGAATTCTCAGCTCAACATCAACATAATTTTTCGGAACGTATTTTATTTTAGATTTTGATTTACAAAGCAGAACAATTTTTTCTGCAAGTGAAGAAATAGTTATTGTTCCTTTAGGATTACCGATGTTAAATATTTCACCTATAGCTTCTTTTTTTGTAAGACATAAGATAATTCCGTCAACCATATCATCGACGTAGCACCATGAACGGATCTGATCACCATCGCCGTGTATTTCAATCGTTTTGTTTTTAACTGCATTTTTTATGAATACATGAATTGCGCCTTCGCCCACCTGGCCGACTCCGTAAATGTTAAACGGCCTGATTGTAACCGAAGGATAATTATGCTCTTTCGAAAATGCATGCATTAAGTGTTCACCTGCGACTTTACCTATAGAATAAGTCCATCGCGCCTCACCTACCGGAGCAAAATTTGTATTGGAAAGTTCAGTTGATTTATAAGCGTATGAGCCTAACACTTCGCTGGTGGAAAAGTCCATAACACGCTCTAAGTCACCTGAATATTTTTTCAGGCTGTTTAAAAAATTAAATGTACCTATTAAAATTACTTCAAGAGTTTTAACAGGATTTCTCATCACTGTATCTACCCCTGCAATAGAAGCAAGATGAACTGCCATCTGAGGACGAAAATCTTCTACTGTTTTTGTTAAGTGCGCTAAATCAAGAACATCACCTTTTACTATTGTAATGTTTTTTGATTTAAGATTTTTATAAGTAAGTGAGTCTCTGCTGAAATTATCGTATACTAATATTTCATTATCTTTGTACAGCTTTGAAACTAAAGTGCTGCCAATAAATCCTGCGCCGCCTGTAAGCAAAATTCTTTTATTCTTTATACTCAATCTTTGTTATAAGTTAATTTCGAAATTTTTTCTTAAATATCCGTGAGCGGAAAAACGTTTTTTGAATTTGAATAATCCGTCGAGCAGCTTACCGTTTACATCTGAAGTTCCTATATCATAGAATTCATAACTGTTCTCTGCGCTCCATTCTATTGTATGGAGTAAAAGATTTTTCATTACGGTTGTATCTTTAAATCTTTCCGCTGCTGCAAGGTAAAAATTCAAAATAATACTTTTATTAATCACAAATAATACACAAATACCTGCCAATTCACCCAGTATTTTCGCCTGAAATATTTTTATATTCTCCGGCAGATTATTTTTTAAATAAATGAGCTCCTCTCTGGTATGAGTTGGAACAGCGCCTTTTAGCTCTCTATCCCTTTTTAATAAATTATAAAATTCTACTAAACCGTCAGGCTCTATGTTTTCAATTAATTCATAATTAATATCTTCACTATTTTGTTTTACCACCTGCTTGTAAACTGTGTAAGATATTTTATTGTGATTGAAATCTTCAAGGTCAATAATATTTGTAATTGAAACATCCCTGACATCAAATCCGCTTTTGTAGAGAGCATAATCGTTCTCTTCATTCCTGCTTGTCATATAAATAAATGGAGGAACAGTTATTACACATTTTGTAGTGTTTATACTTTTCAGATATTCTTTAAAGGCTGCTACAATCTGCAAATACTCAACAACATTTATTTTATTCTTCCACAAAAATCCGCCAAAACTTACACCTTTACATGATATAAAAGTATTGGATTGTTCATCCAGACATCCGGTTATAAGTGCATAAACCCTGTTAGTATCTTTTATTTTTATTTTAAGGTGATGCCAGTTGATTTTTTTACCGAATACATCATGATACTTTAAAAATTTATCGTCGTAAAATATATTATACTGGTTTCGGACAAACTCTTTCCACTCTATATCAGTATCAATATTTGTTAGTACAACCTCTAGCTTTTTATCTTTTTCCAGCATATTAAAAATTTTTATATAGTTCGTATCCTGATGTTTTATTTATTAAAACAAAATTAGCAGGAATAAATAATTCCGATGACGGATATTCAGCTCTGTTAATGTTATCTTTCTCTACAATGATAAATGATTGCTTATTTAGCTCAGAAAGATTTTTTTTAACTGAATCTACACCGTTTTTTGTATCCAGCATTTTAAAATCGTAACCGGAAACTTTACTTCCCCAATTTAAATCCACTCCGTTAAAATAAAAAGTTAATTGAGGATTATGGCGGTAGTTTGTAGCGATATAATATACGGGCTTATCTTTTTCTTTATCAATTATCTCTTTGATGCGGCTTATCTTATATCCGTTCTCCCAATATGGGATGTTTACAAGATAATATACATTGCTAACTGTAAAAGTAATGAATATTAAACTTACGAATAGCGGTAATATAGTTATTTTTGATATAAATTTTCTGATTACAAAAAAAGAAAACACCAGTATTCCCAATACCAGTAAAGCAATTTCAATTTTATGTGTAATACTTCCTGATAAAAACTCTTTTAAATTTATCCTGTAATGCTCACTGCTATACCAAAGAAGATTTAAAACAGCCAAAGATAAGATTGTAATTTTTTCTTTCCTCGAAAAATTTTCAAGCCGAAGAACTAATTGAGCAATAAGAAGACATGCAGGCGGAAGAAAAAGGAAAGAGTATGATTCAAGTTTTGTTTTAAACAGAGTTACAATACCAAATCCGATTATAAACCATATACTGATAAATTTAATTTTCCAGTCAATGTTTCTGTAATTTTTTATATTTAGAAATAATGAATAGAATGTTAAAAATCCGAAGGGAATTATTGTAAGTGTATAGTTTACAAAATAAAACAATCCGGTGCCTTTGGCATTTTGCTCTATCCCTACTGTTGCTCTTTGATACAGATGAAAGTTCAGGATATAATCCAGTGCCTCATTGCCGTTATTTAATATAAGATACACATACCACGGAACGGACATGAGTAAAGAAATCCCTGTGATAATAAAAAAATCCTTGAAAGAGTACTTAGTATTCTTTTTTATAAAGAAATATGATGTGAACAAAACAACCGGAATTATCAAACCTACCAGCAACTTTGAAAGCATACATAGCCCCGCAGCTATAGCTGTATAATAAATATATTTTTTTTCTCCTTCGTTTAAATATTTTATGAAATAAAAAAACGAAAGGATTACAAAAAAAGTATAGGGAATATCGAACTGGAATCGTTTTGAAAAAATATTAAAAATAATATTTGAGCTGAATATAACTGCCGCATAAAATCCTGCTTCCGTTGAGTGTATAAGGGTTCCGATTTTCATCAGAAACAAAAGACATAGTAATGCAAAAGTATAAGTTACAAGTTTTAATGTTATCGCATTTAGTCCGGTTACTTTAGATGCTAAATAACCTATCCAGATTAACAGCGGCGGATGGGTGCTTGAATAATACTTTCCTACAGAATGGGATGTCTGGTCGAGTATGTCTCCGAATTTTTCAATAGAAAGCACACGGGTTGCATACATGCCTTCATCCCATGGCTGAATATCAGTTGTAAATATTGGAGGTAACTTCAGAAGTGATAAAAATATTGCAAGAGCAATAAAAATTTTATAAAAATTTCTCTTATCGTTTAAGTAGTCCGAAAATTTTTTATATGAGTGCAGGGTAAAGAACATCCTTTCATATTATCTGAAAAAGGAAAATTACAGAAGTAAATTTTAAAAAGTTAAACCTAATGAAAATGAATTACTTGACCCGAATTCATTTTTGTAAGGAACGAATGCGTAATCAACGTTCAGCCCTTTATATTTCAAACCTATACCGGCTGTGAAATTTTTATTTTCATATTGTGTCTGGTATCCTGCGCGTAAGAATACAGTTTCCTTATATCCGACTTCTGCGCCTGTGTGAAGATGGAATGTGCCGCCATCCATAACTTTAAATCCGTCCGCACCGAATAAATAACTTAAGTTGCCTTTGCCTGTTTTATAGCTGCCTCCGAATCTTACATAGGTAGGAAGTTTAGTGCTTTCATTTCTGAGCTCATTGATGCTTCCAACGTTTGCAACTACAAATGAAATATTAATATTTTCTTTATTGAAGTTAGCGCCGAAGTCAAACGCCATACCTGATGCTTCGTCAAGATAAATTTTCTGATAAAGAAACTTAGGTGTAACACCAAGCGAAATATTTTTATTTACTAAGTATGCTAAGGAAAGACCGATAGATAAATCTCTTGAAGTGAATTTATCTATTACAGCGCCGGGAGAATTTCTTATTTCAATATCGCTGATGCTTGCAGAGTGAATGCCAATACCAAATGCAAATTTTGTCCAGCTTACTTTTGCTCCAATGTAATCTATTGCGTAATCTGCTGCTGAGGAGTTATGCATCAGAGTAACGTTGTTTTTCGCGCCGCTGAATAATCTTGCAGGATTATAGTACACAGTAGTTCCGTCATCTGTTATAGAAGAAACTGCTTCGCCCATAGAAATTTCTCTTGCGCCAACGCCCGATTTTAAAAATGCAAGGCCAGTGTTTGCTGCGCCGTCATTCTGAGAGTATGTGTAACCTGAAACTAATAAAAATACTGTTAAAATTATTTTTCTAAACATAAATCAATTGAATTTAAAATTTATTCCTATGTTTTGAATAGGGTCTTTGCTGTAAGGCTCCATCTGTATTGAGTAATCAAGCCCAAGCATAGTAGATGTTCCTAATGCCTTTACAAATCCAACACCAAAACTCGGTTTAAGGTTGCCGCCGATATCTTCGTTTGTATTCGCAAAATCTATTCTGTCCAGCCCTGCTCTGACTTTAATGTATGAGTTAAGGTTTATTTCTCCGCCAAGTTTAAAATATGAAATATTTTTTCTTTCAGGAGTTTCGCCTGTAACTTTATCTTTTATCTTCGGATTAAAATAGCTTTCGAATTCAAGCGAAACACTTCCTAAATTCTTCGGCAATAAATATGATGCGCCGATATTAGCTAAAGTCGGGAATTTATCTTCCGTTGTATTGCCGTTACTACCGTATAAATCTGATGTATCCCATTTATATTTAGCAGATATATCTCTTATGGCTACACCAAATGCAAGGTTATCGCTGTGTTTATAAACTGCGCCGATATCGAATGCAACAGAAGTAGTTGTAACTTTATCGAATAATTTTGAGAGGTACATCTTAAAACCAACACCTGCAGCAAAATTTTCACTGAGTAAAAATGATGTGCCTAAATAAAACTGATTTTCATAGATATTGAATGAACCGATCTGTGTTCCGTCATTATCTCTTCCGTCAATATTATTTACACCTGAGTTTATCAATGAGAATGAAATCCCCGCTCCGCCTTTATCCTGATTCGGCAGTTTAAATTTTTTCGTGAAGCTGACAAAATTTAATTTCCTGTCCATCGATAAAAATGTATAGCCAAGATTCACAACGCCTTTTTCCTGAAAGCAAGCCAGTGCAGGATTGTAATATCCCGATGCATCACCGAAGATATTGGCAACCATTGCATTGCCCATACCCATTCCGCGCGCGCCAAAACCCATGCGGGCAAAACTTCCTGCGTAACTGCCGACCTGAGAGAATGCGTCAGCC
>CALJIG010000072.1 GCA_937974175.1 uncultured Ignavibacteria bacterium | reverse complement strand
ATATTTTTTAAAAGAACGCTCTCACTTCCGCTCTTCCTGTATGAACAACTCTTCTGTCTCCTTCTATTCTTCCGTCGTAATTAAATGATGCCTGTATATTTTTGCTGATGCTGTAATCAAAAATCCCTCTCCAGAAATAACTCTTGCCGTCAACTTTGCCGTTAGTTAACTCGAAGGGAATCGTGATTTGCGAATTCGATAATCTTATCTCATCTCTTTCCAGCTCAACTCTCACTCTGCCTAATGTTGCAAATGAATAAATCACTCTGAATATCTGCTGGTTTATATCTGCGCTGTTTGAAGGAGTTGGATAAAAGTCATCTGCTCTTGTGAAATTCAGAGTGAAGCCGCTTTCAATAACCTGTATAGGTCTGTATGAAAAATCGAAATTAATTCCGTCTGAAATAATATTTCTATTACGCACTGATGTAACAGGAGCAATATTCCTGTCCGTCTTATTCAAATATTCAATATTAGTTGTAACATCTTTTGTTAATCCGACTTTCAGTTTCGCTGAGCGTTGAATACTCAGCAGTCTTTCATTGCCGCTTGTGTACTGCGTAAAACCTTTCTGCTGAATATATCTCAAGCGCAGTGAGTATTCAGGATTGAATTCAAAAAAGTTAACATCCTGCTGGAATACCTGCGTACCTGCCAAAGTATTGCTGTCATTTAAAAAAGTACCCGTGTGAAGAAAATATAAATCATCAGTATTGGGATTTTTACTTTTCTCGTCTATTCTATAGTATGATTCAAGCGAAAGATTATTCACCAGCTCGTTAAGAAAATTATTATTGTTTAACGATAGAAATCTTGAAGGTCTTATTAATAATCGTGCAGAAGTTTTAACATCGACGATAGGGAAGAGCTGGTCAGTCGGCAGATTAATTTTTACGTAATCACCATCGTTATTCGTTGCTAATTGAAATTCATTTTCATCCTGTAAGCCGTTGCTGTTTAAGTCTCCGAGGTAAATATAGTTACCCTGCCCAACAGGTACTTTGATAAATAATTTTTCTATCTTAGCAGTTCTTTCACTGGAGATATTATATAGTAAGTCCGTCTGAATTCCTGAATTGAACGGGTCAATTCTCATTAATGAATTTACAAGTATACTCTGGTTATCTGAAAACCCTTTTTGAATATAAGCATCCGAATATTTTTTATCTCTTATCGATATATCGAATGAAGTATTAAGCCATTGAAGTCCGTTATATTTTAAGCCGTAAACCTGAGTATAAGTTTTTGATTCATTCTGCATTACACCTAAATCAGTCAGGTCATCATTACGGAAATTGAACTCAGCATACAATCCCAGATTATAAAAATTATTTATGCTCAGTCTTGGCTTTACTTCATTGAATGCAAAGCTGCCGAATCTTACGCTGTCACCGAATACTCTTTGCACATTATCAGTTCTGTTTTCACCGAGGTAAGTTACTTTAAACTCGAACGAAGTGGGAATATCTTTTTGTATCTTTGCAGTTCTGAAAAAACTTAATGAAGCATTTTGTTTTATCCATCGGCTTTTGCTGTTATCTATATAATAATCCGAGTTAACGATATCTATATTGTAAGTTACTTCGGGCAAACGTAATGAATCATCTCTGAATGAAATCCCTGCATTTGTACGGAGTGCGTCAAAAAAATCTCCGCGCTTCAGCTGGCCGAACAACCCCCGTATCTCAAAATTATTAGTCGGGCGGACAATTAAATTACCTTCACGAAGTTCTTCAGTTGCATTTGAAGAATCCTGAATGTCGTATGTACGAATAAATTCAACAGTATTTATTCTATCCAGTGAAGTGAAAGATTCATTTACATATCTTTCCTTCAATGAAAAATCCACACTGTGAAAATTCATTCCGAATAAATTCACTTTCTCTCTTTTAAATCCTATCTCGCCAAGTATAGCCGCGCCTTTTGTATCGATGAAAGGGTCCTGAGAAAATTTATTCCGGTTCAGCAATGAATAAGCCGACTCAACATTAAAATAAAACTCTTTCTTAGGTGATGAGAAATATGTTAAGTTCAGATCTCCCATTTGGTATGCAGTGGGGATAGGAATAAAAACTATCGGAGCGTAGTTACCCTGATTTATCCCCACAAATGTATACTCATAAATTGTTTTCTTAATGTAATCGCCAAAGCCGTTTCCTACCAATGAAAATGCTACATTGTAAAGCGCATCGGGATTCCCCGGAGCATACCGGTAAATTGTGTCTCGCACAGTTCCTATCAAAGTATCGACAAGAATGTATAAACCTTTACTGTTGCCAAGTGAATCTACTCCGGCAAAACTAATACCTGACCTTACTGCTTTATTTCTGTCTGCTCCTGCCTGCGAAAGAATCTGCCTGTCTTCATCCGTTAAATCAAAATCAATTGTTTTATCTATATTATCATTTTCGTTTACGTATGATGCTTTCAGAAAAATTTTATCATCCAGAAAATTCCATTGGTTTCTTCCTGAAATAAGAGAGCGCGAATATTTTCTATCGGAGTATTCAAAGTCCACAGTGATACGTGTAGCATTGGTAATAATTCTTCGTGCTGTAAAAGTAATTTCTCCTATGCCGTAATCGATTGTATAATCTGCCTGGTCACCCCGTGTCATCGCAATACCATCTATGTAGACTCTTTCCGTTCCGGAGAGAACCAGGATATTTATTTCATTTTCTTTGCCGGTCAGCCTGTATGGTCCCTGCACTCCGTCAACGCCGTTGAATTTATTTGTGTTGAATTTACCTCTGCTTATTGCCCCTGAAAGCTGCGCATCGCCTAATCCGTAATCGACGTATCCCTTCACCCCCTGAATCTTTCTTGTGAAATTTGCAAACTCAGTGTTAGTGAAATCAACGTTAATATCACCGAGAGTACCAACAACATTTTTGCTGCGAAGCTCAATGAAAACTTTATCAAGCTCCTGCAGCTTCTGCGTATTTCCTTCAGGCTGTATCGGAGTATTTTCATCCGTCAGCGCTGCAACAATTTCAATATCGTTTGAGAGTTTTCCGTTAAGCTGCAAGCGAAAGCCGGAGTTCAGGCTAAGGTCACGGTTTGAGCCGACTGTAAATCCACGAAACAAGCTTCCCGATTTTTCTAAATCGGTTCCTTCAAAAAGACTTTCTACAAAATCTTTTTTCTGAGTAGCTATCTGAAGTGTATCGCCTGTAACGGAATCACGTATGCTTGAAAATTCAAAATTGGAATACTCATCTTTGAAATTATAAGGAAAGACATCGTACTCGATTTTTAAATCATAGACTCTGAACGTATCAAGATTATACTTCTGGAAAAGATTTTTGTTAAGTGAGATAGTTCCTTCTCTGTAATTAAAAACATAATCTTCAGTTGGTTTAAGATTCAGCTTATCATCTAAAGTAAGTACATCAGTCATCTGAATAATAAACTTATTGCCCGTGGTTATCAGCGTATCCTTGAAAGTAATTTTCGCATCAATAACTTTATTATTAGTTGTCGGCTGCGCAAAAGCTGAGGAGAGGCACAGAAAGGTGAATAATATTATAGTGAATCGCTTTATGGGCATTTAAGGAAAATATTCAATGATTGTTTACCTTTCAATACATTACTTTGTATTTTGTTCCAAAAACCGCATATTTATTGTTTTAAGAAGGTCAAAGAAATGGATTGAATAATTTTTAAATATTCGGTAACTTAATGCTTGTCAAAAAAATAACCATATTTAAATGCCATTAAGACATAAATCCGCTCAAAAAAGAGCAAGACAGACGGTAAAAAGAACTGACAGCAATAAAAGAGTAAAAGCTCTTATTAAAGGTTCAACAAAAAGAGTCGTTGCAGCAAAAGATAAAACAGCAGGAATTGAAGAGCTGAAAAAAACCGTTGCTATTTTAGATAGAGCAGCTGTAAAAGGCGTTATTCACAAGAATAAAGCCGCAAATGCAAAATCTAAACTTGCAAAGCGCATCAATAAACTAGCTTAAGAAATTAGCATAATTTTTATTTTATAAATAAAAAATGCCTCGATATATTTATATGGAGGCATTTTTGTTTTTAAAAATTATTCTATATCTGTTCTAGCTTTTTAAGAACGCAATGTTATGCTCAAGAAATATTTTAAGAGCATTTACAAATTCAGTCCAGCCTCCGTTATTCGCAAGCGCGCTTTTAATTCCCTGTTCGTCATTATACCATCCTTTTTCTTTTATCTTTAGCCGTGTATACGTTTTCATATCTTCAAAAGTAAATTCCGCTATTACTTTATAATCAGCTTTGTAAGCATTCCATTCGAAAACAAGTTTTTCATTCGGGTAAACTTCCAGCACATTTATTATCGCGCCTTCATCGCCCCATATCCACAAAACTTCTCCGCCTTTATCTAAGTCATTCTGCGCATCCGTAGTAAAATATTTTTTTACTAAGTCAGCTTTACAGACGTGTTCCCACACTGTCTCCACATCTTTTTTTATTGTGGTGCCGACTGTGAAACTGATTGTTCCTTCCCCCAATTTTTCGTACAGCTTGTTATAAGTTGGACTGCTCATTATAATTATTAATTTGAAAAATTGTACAGCTGAAAAAATTAAATGAATGCTATAACTTCTATCTCTACTTTTGCATCTTTCGGCAGACGTGATACTTCAACTGTGCTTCTTGCCGGCAATACCTTTTCAAAAAATTCATTGTATACTTCATTCATCTGCGCAAAGTCATTCATATCTTTTAAGAATACAGTCGTCTTTATCACATTAAATAAAGATGAGCCGCCTTCCTGTAATATTTTTCTTAAATTATTTATGACAATTCTTGTCTGCTCTTTAATATCTTCAGTTGCAATTACTCCGTGCTCATTCAGCGCAACCTGCCCCGAAGTAAAAATTAATTTTCTGAAATTTACTGCCTGTGAGTACGGACCTATTGGTTTAGGCGCTGCGTCTGTATTTATTATTCTTTTCATGATTGGTTTGGGTTAGTTAGTATAATTCTACTTTACTGCTAATTACACTTATCGAGTATTCTTTCGAGGTCATCATCACTGTAATATTCAATTATGATTTCTCCCGAATTATTTTTCTTAGTATTAACTTTTACTCTCGTTCCGAAAAATCGCATCAGCTTTGTTTCAATATCTTTTATATATGAATCGCTGAAATCTATCTTCGCAGCTTTTCTTTTTGTCTTCGGCTTTATATCACCTTTAGTCAGCTCTTCAAGTTTTCTTACAGATAAATTCTCTTCAATTGTTTTTCTCCAGAGAATTTTCTGTTCTTCAGGATTTTCAAGTCTCAGCAAAATTCTTGCATGCCCTTCACTTATTTTATTATCACGCAATGAAACTTTCACCTCTGGAGTAAGCTTCTGCAGCCTTAAATAATTTGCAACAGCCGCTCTGCTTTTCGAAACTCTCTTAGAAACATCTTCCTGCGTTAAATTATAATCATCAAGCAGTTTCTGATATGTATCGGATAATTCCATTGCATTCAAATCATCTCTCTGAATATTTTCTATCAGCGCCAGCTCAAGCATATTCTGGTCAGAATCTACAGGTCTCTCATAAACATAGGCAGGGATTTTTTTCAGCCCGGCTTTCATAGTTGCTCTTAATCTTCTTTCACCCGAGATAAGTTCGTATCCCGTCATGTCCTTCGTGCGTCTTACAGTTATTGGCTGGATGATGCCGTTCGCCTTTATTGACTCTGAAAGCTCCTCAAGTTTCTCTTCGTTGAAATTTACACGGGGCTGCAAAGGATTTACCTTTATCTTTTCCAGCTCAATTTCCATCACGGAAGATTTATTATCTCCGCCATCGGGCTTTATATTCGGGTCAATATTTCTCTCGGTAAATAAGGCAGAAAGTCCTTTTCCCAATCCTGTATTTCTTTCCATAAGATAACTTTTATGTATTACGTATAAATTAAATTTTTTTATTTGCAAATTTCATATTGCCACGGCTTTTAAGCCGTGGATAAAGTAATTCTGCATTTATTGGCTTTAGCCAAAATAGTAATTTGCCCTAAAGGGCATCTTCAAGATCCAATTAAACATCCACGCGTTAAAACGCGTGCCAATTAAATATAAAACCTGAATCTAATGGTATCGTTAAACTCATAACTCATAACTCATAACTCATAACTCATAACTCATAACTCATAACTCATAACTCATAACTCATAACTCATAACTCATAACTCATAATTCATAATTAGAACGGGTGCTGATACCCCGGCACAGCTGTTTCCAGCGCCATTCCGTTTTTCTCCAATAACTCCCTACCTAAATCCATATAATTCATTGAGCCTGTTGAAGTCGGGTCGTATGTTAAAACCGGTTTGCCGTAGCTCGGCGCTTCACCGATTTTTACATTTCTGAAAATCTTATTCTTAAAAACTTTCTCACCGAAAAATTTATTCAGCTCTGCTTCAACCTGCTGTGATAATCTTAAACGCGAATCAAACATCGTCATCAGATATCCCTCTATGTTTAAATCGGGATTGAAAGAATTTTTTACATTCTTGATTGTATTCAATAATTGTGATAACCCTTCAAGCGCATAGTATTCGCATTGAACAGGAATCATGACTGAGTTAGCTGCAGTTAATGCATTCAGAGTAATAAGTCCCAGCGATGGGGGACAGTCAATAAAAATAAAATCGTACTTAGGTTTTCCTTCGATTTGTCCTTCGGGACTATTCAAATAAAAATCCAGCTTGTTTTTTAAAACTCTTTCGCGCGATGCTATTTCAATCAGCTCAAGCTCTGCTGCTACTAAATTTATTGTTGAAGGAATTATATCAAAATTAGGAATAACAGTCGGCTTTATGCAGTCAACTGCTTTTTTATCTGTAACTAAAACTTCGTAAATTGTAGTGCCGTCATCAACGGGCTGAATGCCCACGCCTGTAGTTGCATTTGCCTGAGGGTCGGAATCTATCATTAAAACTTTTTTTCCGAGCGTTGCAACCGATGCAGCAAGGTTCACTGCCGTCGTAGTCTTTCCTACTCCGCCTTTTTGATTAGCTATGGCTATTATTTTTGTCATTAAACAGTAAGTGGTAATCGTTTAAAATTCTATTGCTTCACCGGGAGCGAGTACTGTGCACTTCTTTCCGATTGATTCTACTTTTCTTTTGAAATCATTTTCATCAACCGATATTACAGGAAATGTATTGTAATGAATCGGCACTGTTATTCCGGGATTTAAAAATTCAACTGCCTTAACTGCATCATCAACTCCCATAGTGAAGTTATCACCGATTGGAAGAAAAGCTATATCGATTTTATTCATTTCTCCTATGAGCTTCATGTCATAAAATAATGCCGTATCGCCTGCGTGATAAATGCACTTGCCTTCAACAGATAAAAGAATTCCGGCAGGGCTTCCTAAATATTTTCCGCCCGGCGCTGAAGATGAATGATGAGCCAAAGTAAGTTTTACTCTGCCAAAATCAAAGTTATATCCGCCGCCTAAATTCATTCCGTGTGCTTTTACTTTTTCGTAAACGGAGTCAGTAATTTCTACCATACCGATAATCGTTGCATCATTTTTTTCAGCGATTTGAACGGAGTCTCCAACGTGGTCATCGTGTCCGTGAGTTAAAATAATATAGTCGCATTTTAAATCCCCGGCTTTAACATCGCACTTTGGATTTCCCGAAACAAACGGGTCAATTAATATAATGTGTTTCCCTGTGTGAACTTCAAGAAAAGAATGTCCGTGAAATATTATTTTGCCCATAATTTCTATTGTTTAAGATTTCAAGTTACCATTAAATTGAAATTTATTAAAGTCTAAAAGGGGATTTGCCCCTATTAGCAGTAATAGGGGAGAAAGGTTTGGTTTGTAAGAATGGAGTGATTATATTTGAGAGTTATGAGTTTTGAGAAATACGACTTTTTGCATATTATTATAATTCAATTAATGTTTAATTAAATCACTTATTTAACTCACAATATATTAAAAAATTCTATTTCATTTTGCTTAAACGAAATACTATAATTCTTTTTTTACTCTTTTTGAATATTTCATATTCACAAGCTCAAATTTATAAAATATGGAATACTTCTAATTCATCTATTCCTTCAAATGCTTTACTCAACTTATACATTGATAATAATAATGTAATCTGGATTGGTTCAAACGGAGCTGGCTTAATCAAATTTGATGGTACAACTTTCACCTCGTTCAATGCAGGAAATTCACCTATGAAATCAAATTATGTGCCTTCAATGGCTGTGGATAAATTTGAAAATTTGTGGATTTGCGCATTTAGAGCTGGTGCAGGAAGTGAGGGAGCATTAATGAAATTTAACAGGGCTAACAGCTGGTCATTTTTTAATTCGCAAAATTCCGGAATTGATCATGGTAATCAATTTGCAGTTAGTGTAGATACAAATAATATTGTCTGGTGCTACTATAGAAAGTTAAATAAATACGATGGGGATACATGGAAATTTTATGATTCTACCAATTCACCTTTAAAATATGCACCTGTGGATGAAATTTATACGGATAAAGATAATAATAAATGGATAGGTCAGGATTTTTATGGTTTGTATAAATTAGCAAACGATAGTATCTGGACAGTTTATAATCCTTCTAATTCTGGAATTGGAGGTACAGGTATCAGGAAAATACGTGAAGATAATTCGGGAAATCTTTGGTTTGCAATTTCATACTATGGCTTAACTAAGTTTGATGTTTCAAATAATCAGTGGCAAAATTGGACACCGCAGAATTCAGGATTAGTTTCAGCTCATCCTTGGGGCTTGTATGTAGATGGCAGTACTAAATGGATTGGTTTTGGAAATGATGCTCCATTAGCTGAATTCGATGATACAACTTTTAATTATCATTTTAAGCCCAGCATTATTACAGATATTAAAAAAGATAAGTTTGGCAATCTTTGGTTGAGTACTGGATATGGATTAATTGAGTTTAATAAAAACGGAATTGTGGGAATAAGTAACTCTAACTCGATTTTACCAAATGATTTTAAAATCGAGAAAATTTATCCTAACCCCTTTAACCCATCAACAAAAATATCTTATTCATTAAAAAAATCTTCAAATTTAGAATTAAAATTGTTTGATGTTTCGGGAAGATTTGTGAAGTTAATACAATCGGGTTTTAAGCCTGCCGGCAACTACGAAATAAATTTTACTTCTGAAGGACTTTCTTCAGGAGTGTATTTTATTTCATTATTTTCAGAAGGGATTTTAGTTGATACAAAGAAAGCGATTATTCTTAAGTAAGATTTAAAATAGGGACTAAGTGTCAAGAGTTTTCTGAATATTTCTACCTATTAGTAGTAATAGGGAGGATTAGATTTTATTGTAATAATAGAGTGAGTATTTTTTCCGGATAGACCTGACAGGTTTTTAATCCTGTCAGGTCGAACAAATGTTACAATAATGTGACAATGTTTCGGGTTGAAGCTTATTTTGCAGAAACCCGTCAAAAACCCGTCAATAATTCTAAAAGAAATTGTGGTTGATTAATTTCTTATATGAGTGGTAGAATAAAATGTGACAATAATGTGACTCTATATTGAATTGAACAAGAATAGAATTCCTCTCTGGAAGGACGTGGTCCTGATTTATCGGGAACGAGGGGTGTTCACTCAAACACCCCTCCCCGACTTCGTCGGGACTCCCCTCAAGGGGAGAATTTATATTTGACCTAACTAATTATGTAAGTGCCTTCAGAAAATGCGTCAAAAATGCGTCAAAAATCCATCATACAAAATATTTTTGATGAGTTTTGAACAAGATGATTTTTGGTTCAGAATTAAAGAATCCGTCAAAAATCCGTCATACAAAATATTTTTGATGAGTTTTGAACAAGTTGATTTTTAGTTCGGAATTAAAGAATTCGTCAAAAATCCGTCATTTTAAAATATTTATGATGAATTTTTAAACAAGTTGATTTTTGGAATGGAATTAAAGAATCCGTCAAAAATTCGTCATGATGAAGAATTTTTTTGTATTACCAAAAAAATGTTACAATAATGTTACTATTTCAATTAGCAGTTAAAAATTGGCAATGAATACAAAATGTGACAATAATATTACTTTTTTCTTTTGTGAAATTTTGTGCATTTCGTGTTTTTGTGGCAATTAAAAATGTGACAATAATGTTACTATTTCAATTAGCAATTAGCAGTTAACAATGTACAGAGAAATGTGACAATAATGCTGCTTTAAAAATCATAACTCGTAATTCGTAATTTGTAACTCGTAATTGAATTAGTTTGGTATAAAAACGTAACTTTTTAATATTTTTTAAATCAAGTATATTTAATGCTGTCTACAAAACTATACACTATTAACAATAAATAAATCATATGGGAAATTTATTAAAGAAAAAATTGTCTTCTTTACTCCCTGCATTGAGAGATGAAGCGAAATCAATTGTAAAAGAGCACGGTACGAGAAATATCAGTGAAGTTACAATTGACCAGCTTTACGGAGGAATGCGAGGCGTTAAAGGATTAGTATGCGATACATCAGAAGTTGGTTTAGATACAGGTTTAATTATCAGAGGGATTCCGATTCTTGAACTTACGGATAAACTGCCTGAAGAAGTATTTTATTTATTACTCATCGGCGAGCTTCCTAACGCTGAAGAGCTGAAAGATTTACAGGAAGAATTATCTGCAAGAGCAGCACTTCCTCAATACGTTATAGATATGCTTAATGCATTACCGGCAGATACACATCCGATGGTAATGTTCAATACAGGTGTGCTTGCAATGGAATACGAATCTGAATTCAGAAAAGCTTACAGCACAGGCGCAGCTAAAGGAAACCTTTGGGAATTTATGCTTGAAGACTGCTTAAACATTATTGCAAGAGTACCAATTCTTGCAGCTTTGGTTTACAGAAAAAGATTTAATAAGGGCGATATGATTGCTCCTGATAAAAATCTTGACTGGGCTGCTAACTATGCAAAGATGCTTGGCATTCAGGATGATAACGGAAAGCTTGCTGACTTGATGAGATTGTACATGGTACTTCACTCAGACCATGAAGGCGGAAACGTCAGCGCATTTACAACATACACTGTTGGTTCTGCTCTCTCTGATGCATACTATGCAATCAGCGCAGGACTTAACGGACTTGCCGGTCCTTTACACGGATTAGCAAATCAGGAATGTCTTAACTTCATCGTAAAAATGAGAGCTGACTTTGGTCACTCACCATCAGACGAAGAAGTAAAAGATTACTGTAATAAACTTCTTCAAAGCGGAAGAGTAATTCCCGGATATGGTCACGCAGTATTAAGAGTTACCGACCCGAGATTTATTGCATTCCTGGAATTTGGAAATAAATATATTCCGAATGATGAGATATTCAAAATTGTAAAACAATTATTTGAACTGGTACCGCAGATTTTAATTCAGCAGGGAAAAGCAAAAGACCCTTGGCCTAATGTAGACGCAGGCAGCGGTTCAATGCTTTATCACTACGGATTAAAAGAGCATGAATATTATACTGTAGTGTTCAGCGTTTCAAGAATTCTTGGAATGTCAGCGCAGTTAATTCTTGCAAGAGGCATGAATGCTTCTATCGTAAGACCAAAATCAGTTACAACTAAATTTGTGAAAAAATCCATACAAGCTTAATAAAGTAAGTATAAACATATATTTAGGGGGGCGTAAACTCGCCTCCCTTATTTTTTTATATTCCAGCCTTGTAGTTCATTCAGCATTTTGTAATCGGTTAAATCATAGTGTATAGGTGTAATGGAAATGTAGTCTTCGTTTACAGCCTTATGGTCTAAGTCATTTGTTTTATCGGATAGAACATGGTCACCAACTAACCAGTAATAGGGGCGTTTATTCGGGTCTAATCTTTCTTCGTAGGAATCTTCCCAGTCAGATTTTCCTTGCTTAGTCAGCAATACGCCTTTGATTTTATTCTCAGGCACTGCTGGTATATTAACGTTAAGGAGTGTTCCCTTAGGAAGTCCGTTCTTTAAAACCAACTTGGCAATCTTAGCGGCAAATTTTGCAGAGGGGTTAAAATCCTTAAATGAGAAACTCCCCAATGAAATAGCTATAGATGGAATACCAAGTATTGTTGCTTCTGTTGCTGCGGAAACTGTACCGGAGTAAATTATATTGATAGCAGTGTTCGCGCCCTGGTTGATACCGGAAATACAGAGGTCGAATTTTCTGTCTTTGTATAAATTTCTTACGGCAAGCTTTACGCTATCAGCCGGAGTTCCTTCAACGGCATAGCCGAAGAACTTTTTATCTTTAACTATTTTGGTGGCGCGTATTGCGCTTGATACTGTAATTGAATGTCCCGCTGCGCTTTGCTGCGTATGAGGTGCTGCAACTAACACTTCGGCAAACTTACTTATTTCTTTTGCAAGTGTGTTTATACCTAAAGATTCAATTCCGTCATCGTTAGAGATAAGTATTAATGGTCTTTTATTCTTGCTTACATTTTTCTTAACTGCTTTTGCCATGATTTTATTTGTCCTTTTTGAATATTGTTCTTTTTAGTTTTTGAATTGAATGGTTTAGCTCTGTTCCGATGTTTCCGATTGAGTTAGAGATTTTATCCGCCGATGATATTTGCAATGAGCCATCTTTATAAAAGATGCTGTCAGTATCATCGTGAATTAAAAGCTTGTAGTTATTTGTGTTGAGCCAGTTTTCAATCTCATTCTTATAGGGATTAGAATATTTTCCTGCGCGCAGTTCTATGTTAATCAGCTTAGGTCGCGAGACTAAATGCTTCAGCACAAACCACTCTGCTCCTTCGATATCGATAGAAAGAATATCAATATCTCCGGCATCCATTGAACTGAATAACTTAGCTTCAACAGTGAAGCTGTCTTTCCTATTGAGTTTATAATTGTCGTTTACAATGGCGGGACTTTCATTTATTCCCTCAAGAAATGTAGATGCCTGCGAGCGGTACAGTGTTACAGTCTCTTCTTTATCCCAAACTGCAAAAGGAAAAACCTTTATATTTTTTCCTTTGAAATACGTTTCAATTTTTTCTACACAAATAGGGTCAGCTTCTACTAATACAGCCTGTATTCCTTTATCGATAAATTCTTTCAGCTTAGATGTTTCAGGATAATATACACCGACTTCGCACACAACTTTTACATCAAGCTTTTCGTTCTCATAAATTTCAAACAGCTTGTTCATCATTAGATTAGATTTGAGAAATTTTGATTGTATAATTCAGGGTCGAAATATTCTAAAACCATTTCGTTATTTAGAAAAAAAGATGAAATAAGATTTATCCAAATTTGCAAATCTATATTCCCATCAATTTTGAAAAGTTTTATTTTTTTATAGTTCTTTGGTACATCAGGAAATTTTGATTCGAATCTTTCTTTATAATCTGACTGATGATATATTTTTATTGCTCCATCAAAATGTCTTAAGTTTTTTAGATCAATATCTCTTTCAGAATGAACATGTCTATTTAAAATATAATTTTGATACAATTGGTCTTCTTTTGAAATTTCTTCAACTTCAAACACTTTAATTTTATTTTGCAAACCCCAAAAAAATTCAGTTCTAATTAGTTTATTAGTTAAATCTAAAATTCTACTAGGTTTTCTTCCTATTATAGTGACTCCTATTTTGCTCGGGTTGTCGAGGTCATTCGTATTAAATTTAGCACCAAACCAATGATCTAACTCACGTACTGTTTGATAATGTTCAATTGGAATAAGTCGAAAAAAATCTATGGCAATTTCGAAAGTATTGAAATTTTTAGTTTCCAAATAGTATCTGAAAAATTGGGATAGAAAATTACTGTTTAAGCTATTCGTAAATTGTTTTCTCAAAAACTGATGTGGAAATAAAAAGTGATTTTTGTACACAATTCCATTGTCAAGAATTTCAAAAGCGTCAGTTAATTTTAATAGACGGCTTCTTTCATCAAGTAAACTTTCTAGTTCAGGGAATGTTTTTAAAACAATAGAATCTTTTATATCATAATTTATAATCTCTTTTATTGAGCTTTTAATCTTAAAAAGTTGTTCTACAATATAAGAAGAAGCAGCTTGTTCAAATTTAATTTCTTCGCTAGAATCAGTTACTCTTTCTTTGTAAAACCAGGAATAAGAATTAATAAGATTTTCAAATTCTTCTTTTGAAAGTATAGTAATATACTCAAGCACTTCATCAAAGATTGGTTTTAAGGTTTTATTTATAGGGTGGCTTGAATAAGAAGATGAAATATAATTCGGTATAAATAAATACTTAACATCATAAACTTGACACTCTTTCGCTAGTTTTTCAAACTTAGTTGATTCCAAAGGTAGTTGCATAACAAAATCTTAAGCTTCTTTTAATTCCTGAATTTTTGTCCATAATAAATCTTTGAGCTTGTCTAATCCTTCTCCGCTGACAGATGAAATTAAAATTTTTATTTCGTCAGTTTTAATCTTCTGGATTTTCTTTTTAAGTTCTTCGGGGATAGCATCAATTTTCGTGAAGCAGATTATTCTTGGTTTCTTTATAAGCTCCTCAGAATAATTCTCAAGCTCTTTTAATAATGTCTTATACTCTTTTAAAAACTCCTTCTTTGTATTGGCATCCATTAAGTTAGTCGTGTCTATCAGAAATAATAAAATCTTTGTGCGTTCAATATGTTTTAAAAATTGAATGCCTAATCCTTTCCCGTCAGATGCGCCTTCAATTATCCCGGGGATATCAGCAACAACGAATGATTCATATTCTTTATAACGAACGATTCCCAGATTTGGAATTAAAGTAGTGAACGGATAATCTGCTATCTTAGGTTTTGCCGCTGATATTTTTGAAATCAAAGTTGATTTACCTGCATTAGGAAATCCGACAAGACCAACATCTGCAATAAGTTTAAGCTCAATTAAAACGTTTGCTTCTTTACCGTCTCTGCCTGTCTCTGAATATCTTGGTGCCTGAACAGTTGAAGTTTTGAAATGGTTATTACCTCTTCCGCCTCTTCCGCCTTTGAGCACAATTTTTTCTTCGCCGTCTATAGTAAGGTCGGCAAGGATTTCTCCTGTTGCTTCATCTTTTATAATGCTGCCGCAGGGGACTTGGATGATAACGTCTTCCGCATCCTTACCTGTTTTCAATCCGCCTTCACCGTGTTTTCCTCTGCCGGCTTTATAATGTCTCTTGTATGAGAAGTCAATTAAAGTAGAGAGCTGCGCATTCGCTTTGAAAATTATATCGCCGCCTCTTCCGCCGTCACCGCCGTTTGGTCCGCCTTTGGGTACAAATTTCTCCCTGCGAAAACTGACAACTCCGTTGCCGCCGTCACCCGACTTAATGAAAATTTTTGCGTGGTCTAAAAACATTGTTATCCTTTATTATTTTCCTTGTTTGTAAAATGCTCCTGTAACGCATCTGTAAATTTTACCACGGGTTTGTGATAAATGTGTACTTTGTTTTCGTTATATAAATCTTTCAAATGACTAGCTGCCTCTTTCCATGTATTCATTACAGCCAGTGTCCTGAAAGAATTTCTCATGGCAGTTTTACTGCCGGAGTAAATTTTATCCCGGATTATAGTAAGTTCTTTTTCCGTAAATAATCTTTTTATTTGATACTGGTCGCCTGTTTCATTATCGTGCGTTTCAGAAAACACTTCTTCATCCGCTTCTGTAATATTCTCCCGTTCTTCTTTTTCTTTAGCATCACGTTCCTTAATTAAGTCATCGGAATATATATCATACTTAGTATAATTTATTTCCTTCTTTTGAGTCTTTACTTCTTTCGTATTTTCCTTGTTAATTTCTTTCTTTGGAATTTCTATCTCAATCTTTTTTTCTTCATGTCGTAATTCTTCTTTTATATTATCCTGTGTAATAGTTATCGGTTCGAAAATTTCTTCTTTCTTGTTTTCCTTTTTTTCAGTCTTGTCTTCATGTTTCTCTGCATATTTTTCTTCGTGAACAGTATATTTATCAGTAAGTACCTTTATAATATCTTTATAAGAAACTAAAGTGTTTTCTTTCAGATTAGGAATCACATCAAATTTTTTCAGTAAATCATCATATCCTTTATCTTCTAAAAAAATCTTTATAAATGAAAACGGAATTGACGACTCTAAATTAATCTTGCTTTCATCTTCATACTTCAGCTTAAAAATATTAACAAGAAAATTCTTTATCTTTACACCGGAAATTTCATTGGTAAGCTTATTGTACAAAACTTCATTTGTATCTTTTAATAAAAGCTCAACCTTACTCTTGGAAACATACAAATGAGTCTCTTCATCAAGGTAATTTAAAATTGTGTCCGGGTAAAATTTGTAGAATGTAAACACTCTCAGCTTATGTCTTATCTCGTTATCTGATTTTGACTCAATGCTTCCATAAACATAATTTAGTAACGTCCACTTCGGTCTTAACGTAAAATTAAACTGTAGCTTAACCCCTTTTTCAATAAGCTCATCGAGATACTCACTTTCAGTTATCTCCTGAGTTTCGTTAAAAATAAAATTTTTAATGAATGGAGATAGTTCGCTCTTAGCCACCGTATTTCTTGATACAGGTGAGAGCAGCCTTATTTTACTTTTTTCTGAATTTGTTTTTTCTTTTACAAGACTTTCAAACATCTTTTTTAATCTTATTGCTTAATATTTTAAACAAATACTTTTTAATAAAAAAGCCCGCGAACGGGCTTAAAATTTAAGTGCGTTATGAATGAAATAATTACGCTTCCTTTGTTGAAATTCTTTTCTTCAATTGAGAAATATGCCATGTGATATTAATCTCTTTCGGACATGCTTCTATACAATTAAATATTGTATGGCATCTCCAGATACCGTCGGGATTATCTATTATATCAAGTCTTTCGTCAGCAGCATCGTCTCGGGTATCATAAGCAAATCTGTACGCCTTCAATAAAGCGGCAGGTCCTAAATAATTTTCATTTGTCCACGTCGAAGGGCATGATGTTGTGCAGCATGCGCAAAGAATACATTTTGCTGATTCAAATAACATCTCTGCATCTTCATTAGATTGCAGTCTTTCGCTGTTAGCAGGCGGCGGAGTTTTATTTATGAGATATGGCTTTATAACTTCATACTTCTGAAAGAAGCTCGACATATCTACTACTAAATCTTTTATTATCGGTAATGAAGGCAGCGGTTCAATTGTAATAGGCTTATTAGTATTCATATCTTTCAGTAACAGTGAGCATGCAAGTCTGTTCTTACCGTTAATCTTCATTCCATCGCTGCCGCAGATTCCGTGAGCGCACGAACGTCTGAACGTAAGAGTTCCGTCATGTTTCCATTTTATCTCGTGAAGTACATCGAGAAGTCTCCAATCTCCGCTTATGCCCTGAAGTTTGAAATCCTGAAAATACGGCTGTGTATCTTTCTCAGGGTTATATCTCAAAATTTTTACTGTAATATCCATTGTATAATATATTAATGATAATTTTTTATTTCAATTGTTTACTTCTGCTTATCTTAACTTATAATCTTCTTTCAAAGTTTGTATAAATTTATCTTTATCAGGGCAGGGATAAGCTTTATCAATTAATTCATATCCTTTATAAACTTCTCCCATTGTAAAATAATCAGCCGTTATAGCTGCAAGTATAGTTTTCACGGAACCTGCATCTGTATTAAACGTTTCATCGCCTTCCGCTTCACATTTGTAATTACTATCTAAAAATTCTTTTAAGTCAGTTTGTAATTCTTCTATCTGCTGTTTTACAAGTAAGGGAAAATTTTTAGTAACGTTTTTAAATTTTCCGTTTTCAACTATATAAACCATTACAGGTGCCCTGGTCTCTGCAAAATTTGTAAAGGCATAGGCAAACATCATATTGTAAGCAGTCAGTTCGGTCTTTTTGTTTTTATCTAAGTCTTCAAGTTCAAAATAGGAATCAGCTAAAAATAAAGTATCAGTTGTAATGAGTTTATCGTTTTTTATCTTACATGCCTGAACATATGTGCAGCAATGAGCGCCTCCGGTGTAAACTGCAATCAGATAAGTTTTGAAACCGTCATTATTGAAATCAACTTCCTTTATATCGCTAATTCTCTCTTCAAATTCACCTTTGAAAATTACGTCGTTGCCTTCTGTAACTCTCAAAGTAGTTGAATAGTTGGTATCAATATGTATTGCCCTGAATCTGTATTTGCCAAGTTTTACATCAAGAGTATCACTCTGCGCAAACGTTAAACTAAAGAACGATAAAAAAACTAAAACAATACTGAGTTTCATTTATTGGGGTAAATAATTTTTAATACTTTCTTTTAATACTTTCTTTCCATGGGTGTAAATCTTGTCAGAGTTACAGGTTTGTATTTCAAAATCGGTTCATCACCGTTTGGATTTTTGAAAGCAAATGTATGCTTCATCCAGTTCACGTCATCTCTCTTCGGGAAATCTTCTCTTGTATGAGCTCCGCGTGATTCCTGTCTTGCATAAGCACTGTTAACAGTTGCCTCTGCAGTGACGATTAAGTTATCAAGCTCGATAGCTTCCATTAAATCTGTATTAAATACTTTTCCTTTATCCTGAATCGAAATATTCTTTGCTCTCTCTTTTATCTCTTTTACTTTCTCTACCATTTTTTTCAGGTCAGCTTCGTTTCTGAATACTCCGCAGTCAACCATCATTGTATCCTGCAGTTCAGTTCTCAAAGTTACAACTTTTTCGCTTCCTGATTTATTGAATATATCATTTATAATCTTTTTGGATTTTTCTGCTGCATCGGCTGGCATTGGTGCGTAATCGTTATTCTTTACAAATTCTGTTACAGCTTTTCCTGTTCTTCTTCCGAATACAACTAAGTCAAGCAATGAGTTCGTGCCGAGTCTGTTTGCGCCGTGAACTGATACGCATGCACATTCACCTGCAGCATAAAGACCTTTTACTATATCGCCTTTTTCATTTAATAAAACTTCGCCGTTTACGTTCGTCGGAATTCCACCCATAGCATAGTGAGCTGTAGGTTGAATAGGGATTGGTTCCTTTGTCGGTTCAACGCCTAAGTATGTTCTTGCGAAGCCTGTAATTTCCGGGAGCTTATCATCTATAACTTCTTTTCCTAAGTGTGATACATCAAGGTAAACGTAATCTGTTCCATCGCTTCCTCTTATTCCGCGGCCCTCTCTTATCTCTGAAATAATTGCTCGAGATACCATATCTCTCGGAGCTAAGTCCATAACTGTCGGAGCGTAGCGCGCCATAAATCTCTCGCCGTCTTTATTTTTTAATATTCCGCCTTCACCTCTTGCAGCTTCACTGACAAGAATTCCAAGCTTCCATAATCCTGTCGGATGGAATTGAAAGAATTCCATATCTTCCAGTGGCAGTCCGTTGTTATAGCATAATGCATAACCGTCACCTGTGCCTACGTGAGCGTTAGATGTAATTCTGAAAACTCTTCCGTAACCGCCGGTTGCAAAAATAACTGCCTTAGCATGGAATGTATGAATTTCACTTGTAGCAATATCCATTGCTATAACACCTTTGCATACTCCGTCTTCTACTATTAAATCCGTTACAAAATATTCTGAAAAGAAATTCACCTGATTTTTAATACATGTTTCATATAGTGTGTGAAGCATTACGTGGCCTGTTCTGTCTGCCGAGTAACATGAGCGTTTCACCGCCACTCTTTTTCCGTTCGGTTCATTCGGGTCAACAGGTCTCGTGTGCCCGCCGAAGAATCTCTGAGCAATTTTACCGTCTTCGTTTCGGGAGAACGGCATACCCATGTGTTCAAGCTCCATGATAGCTCTGATAGCATCTTTGCACATAACTTCAATGCAGTCCTGGTCTCCGAGATAATCGCTTCCTTTTACTGTATCGTATGCATGGTTTTCCCATGAATCATCTTCCATATTTGCAAGCGCTGCGCATACACCGCCTTGCGCTGTTCCTGTATGTGAGCGGGGAGGAAATACTTTTGATAAAACTGCGCATGAATATTCTTTCGGAATTTCTACAGCTGCGCGAAGCCCCGCGCCGCCGGCGCCGATAATAACAACGTCAAAATTTTGTACCATGATTTTATAAAATTACCTTTGTGATTATTTTAAAAATTTCTTTTATATTTTTATATAAACTTTATTCGTCTAAAATTTCCCCTGTTTCCCAACGTCCGCGTTGGGAAACTACATTACGAACGAGGACGTTCGTAATGAGAACAGATGAATTACTTTATTCGTCCAAATTTTTTATTGCTTTGTATAGATCAGCTTTCTTTTTATTTTCTTCTACTCCTGAAACATAAATTCCCTTTATATCCATGTAAGCAAGTATTGCATCAAATTTTCTTCCTTCCTTCACCGCTATCATGCCGATGTAATACAGTAAGTCCAGGTTGTACGGAGCTGAGCCATATAAAGTCAGTTCGCGGTCGTAGGCAGTTTCTAATATCTTTTTTGCTTTTGAATAATCTTTATACTTCTCATAGTATATTTTTCCTAATCCAACATATGCATTTGTATTGCTTGAATCTCTACTGATAACTTCTTTGTAACTTTTTTCTGCTTTTTTATAATCTCCCATCAAATCATAAATATTCGCAATCGAATATCTGATAAAATTATCGGAAGTATCAGCCCTTTGCATTTTTTCATAGAAGGTTAATGCTTTCTTATAATCCTTAGATGAAGAGTATGCAGTTGCAAGTGAAGAACTTAAAGAATTTACCAGACTGTCCGATGTGAATTTTTCCCTTACAGTTTTAAATAAATCTTCGGCCTTTTGATACGAATCAGTCATAACATATAAGTCAAGCAAATCTCTGTATACATAAAAAGTATCGGGACGCATTTCAATGCATTTGTAATAATAGGTTTCTGCCTTAGAAAAATTAGCCCGATTGAGCGAGTCTTTTCTCACCGCAAAAGTATCAATAACTTTCATTGTATCTTTCCATTTCGAGTAGTACCAGTCGTAACTAATCTGTGATTTCAGATTGTTTGCAAGCCTGTAATTGGAATTAAATAAACTTTCTTCTTTTTTTGCTTTAAGTTCTTCATCATCAGCAAGGTTAGTTGTATTTATTAATGCAGCTGTTCTTTTAAAAGCATTTATTGCAACTGCAAAATTTAAATTGCCATAACCCATGAAAGTATACGTCGTTATGCCAATAACTTCACCTTTCGAATTAAAAAGCGCGCCTCCGCTGTTTCCGGGAGAAATCGCAGCTGTTATCTGAATAACTTTTTCAAAAGTTTTTGTAACAGGCATATACGTAACCGGGTCATTGAAATCAACTTTTTCATTTTGTCTTATTGCAGCAACTATTCCCTGTGATATTGTATATTCAAATCCTAAAGGGCTGCCAATTGCATAAACATCCTGTCCCTGTTTTACATTATCAGAATTTCCAAAGTTTATGGTCTGAAAATTCAAACTATCTTCTGAAACAATTTTTAATATTGCGAAATCATTTTTTTCATCTATCAGTACTATCTGCGCGTAGTAAAAATTTCCGTCGCTTGTTTTTACAATTATACTGTCGATTCTTTCAACAACATGAAAGTTAGTACCAATTAATCCGTCAGCTCTGAAAATAAATCCGCTTCCGTTAAGCAAAGTTGTATCGTTACTTGTATAAGAGTAATAACTGTAATTATCAGTAGTATGATACCAGATTGATACAAGCGCGGCTTTATTCTTTTCAATAATTTCCTGCGCATTCAGGTCACCGTCTTTCGGTCCCTGAATTTCAGTAACAGGCTTCTCCTGTGCAAATGAAACACCGCATGCAAGTAAAAATAATAGTACAGCTAACCCAAAGATTTTTTTCTGATAACGGATAACGAACAACGGATAACTATTAACGACCATCATTTTCCTTTCCACTCAGCTTTTCTCTTTTCAACAAATGCATTCATGCCTTCAAATTTATCT
>CALJIG010000071.1 GCA_937974175.1 uncultured Ignavibacteria bacterium | reverse complement strand
CGATAATGACATGCAATGCTTACACCGCGCGAGTACGTTGTAAAAAAATCAGTTGTGAATAAATTCGGTTCAGGATTTTTCGAATGGATAAACGGCGGGGAAGAAATAACTATAGATGAAGATTATTTTGCTTTAGTGGCGTGATGATTGCTGTTTTGTTCTTCGACTGAAGTTATATCGCTTTGTTTCTTTTTGTTTTTCACAATGTTAATAATATTCATAATAGTAATAAAACTAAACAAAGGGATAATGCACAAAAGAATAGGTGTTGCAAGCCAGTCCATTGAAATAAAACGTTTAAACCTTCCTTGTGATATAGAATATGCTAATGTGCATATTACAAGTATAATAAGCACATATTGGTTCATATATTGTTCAGTACCTTTTAAAATACTAATGAGGTAAGTGATCGTTAATAATAATAAAATAACCACAGCTGTTAAAAATAACGGTCCTGCAGAATTAAAAGAGTAGATTATTGTACCTATGCATACCAATCCAAATAGTATTGTATTTATTATCTGTTGTTTAGGAGGTTTGCTTTTTTCCTTTTGAGTGTTTTTGCCGGCTTCAGTCATTCTTTAATTTTTTAAAAACTAACCAAATAAATTAGTAAAATCAATTATTATTTTTGCCATAAATGATAATGGATTTTTAAATTAATTTTAATTTAATATGTCAAATCTTCAAAATATAAATTTTAAAGAGCTGTTCAATCCGTTTAGATTGAATGAGTTTAACAAATCTCTGCAGGCAGTTAGCGGGTCATTATCTAATGCAGAAAAAAATGCTCAAAGTTTATTTTTAACTTTATCTAATTCATTTTCGGGGTTAAATACGGTTGTAAACTTATTTAATGTTAACGTTCGTAATGCAGGTTCAAGTTTAATTTTTTTTAATTCGGGAGTTGCTTTATTAAATACAAATCTGCAGAATACTGGAAAAGTTTTGCAGCTCATTACTGAAAGTACGGCAAAAAGTGCTTCGGTAATGCAGGCTTCAGTGCAGACTTCAGCAATGCCGCAAAAATTGGAGAGAAGCAATACTTCAGGAGGAGTAAGCGGATACTCCGGCGAAGGTCCCAAAGACAAAATTAGTCTTGAAGAAATGAAAAGTGCTTATGAAAGTGTTACAAAGATAGTATCAGCACTTGAACTAAAAGCCGGCATTAGTACCTGGAATACACTCATGCCCATTCCTCCCATTACAGAAGGTCTTTCCTATAGTAATGATGCATTAGCCAATTACCGGATTCAAAATGAATTAAACACAAATCTAGATCCTAAACTTGAAAAAATGGGTCTGGTTCGGCCTAAAGTGTCAGATATCGATGGTACCGGAGTCTTACTAGAACCTTTTAAGAACATTCTCAAGGAAAAAGGATGGAATAAAGCTGCTAATTTCATCGACAAAATGGGCAGCGGATACTCTGTAGCAGGCACAGTTTCGAATTGGTTTGACCTTCAAGCGATGAGACAATTTAAAAATGTAGTGGGAGAAAAAGTATCAGAAGAAGAACAAATACAAAAGCCAAAGCAACAGCAACAGCAACAGCAACAGCAACAGGAAGAGAAGCAAGGCAAAGCTGTATATAAATCTGCTAGACAGTCTAATTTTGAACGGGACCTTAGTGCAGGTGGACAAAAAGAAAATGGTGCTGAAAATAATACATATTTAAATTTAGCTTCCGGTACAAGTAGCAGAGCCGGTAAATCAAAAAAGGGTTCATCAAAAAAAGAGGAAGACCCTGTTGATACATTCGTTGGTGTCTTCACCGAAGCGCAAAAAATAGGCGGAGCATTGACCACAATTATGCAAACACTTAACATTGGCTCTCATACTTTTGTCGGCGGAATTATCAACGGCTTCAACAGTGCTCTAAGTATTATTCAAACAATGATTACCGTAATGCAGGCAGTGAATACAATCAAAATGTTTCTTCCATTTGCAACGGGGGGAAATGTTCCCGGCATAGGAGATACAGATTCTGTTCCTGCAATGCTAACTCCCGGGGAGTACGTTGTAAAAAAATCTGTTGTGAATAAATACGGCTCAGGATTTTTTGAATGGATAAACGGCGGGGGACTGACAAAGTCGAACATACAAAATAGAGAAGAGTATTTTGCTTTAGCGGCGTGATGATTTGCTGTTTTGTTCTTTTTCATCGGGTTCATCAATTTCATCAGCATATCCTTCTTCATAAAATTTCTTTTTTTGTTTATAATGTAAAATTTCTTTTAAATCTTTTAAAGAGGGAACACGCGGGAGTTTATCAATTCTAAAAACTCGATCCGGATATTTTACTTGATTCCAAAGTCGCAGTACTAAAACCAAAACTGCAAATAATAATAAAATAATTGTCTCAAGCATATTTTTAATTAAGTATAAAAGTTAAATCAATACCTAAAATATATATGGTGTTAAAATAATATTCAAGTAAATTTATAAAGCCAAATGTCAAACTTTAACAATATAAAAGTCGAAAATCTACTGCGTAGCTTTGAACTATTTAACAACAATAATGTGTTGTTAAAAAATTTAAATGATACAATCTCTGATTCAAATAAAAAGACTCAGCATCTTTTTAATAATTTAGGAAACTCAATTACTGGAATCAGTGCAGGTATAAAAGTACTAAACCAGAATATAAATGATTCTTCAAAAAATCTTGTAGAGTTTAAAAATAAAATTCAACAAAATTCTAACGCAGATTGGCCTGGACCGAAAAACTGGCGCCCGGAATCTCATGACCCGAATAGAATTGTTGTTCGTGCTGTGCCGCCACCTTACCCAAATCTTTCTCCATCAGATAAAACTTTTAATTATGCCACAGCAATAGCAGGAGCGTTTCCGGGAATGGCTCTTTGGACATATGCTTTGTCTCAAAGTAAAAATTTGATTCAATATTTAGAGAAAAAAGATCGTGGCGAAGACGCAAAACTCGATACTAAGGCAATTACCACTGATACATTTATGACAATGATTGGTACTATCGGGGGAATTGTTGGCAATGTCATTTCAACATATTACGGGATTGTTTCAGCCGATGGAATAAGACCGGAAGATTATTTTACTAAAGATACATATTCAAGAAAACCTTTAGGTGATTTATCTTCATCAACATCAAATGCTCTTCTTACTAAAAATCAGCAGTTAAAAGATTCAAAGGAGACACAAAATGCTGTCAATTGGTTTATTGATAGAGAAAGATTAATAAATGAACTTCAAGCGCCTTATAAAAATAAATCACGTAAAGAATTAAAAGACATTGATAATGCTTTTACTGAAACATTAAAAGAGAAGTTAGAGCCTGAAGCTCATAAAGGTGGAATTCCCAAAAAGAAAACAAAAAAAGTTTATCAGCAGAAAATAGGTGATTATAGAAGATTTAACGGGGCAGCAGGACAAAACTCTCATTTTGAAGAAGAAGAATTGGGTGAAGAAATTTCTGAAACTGCAAACTATGCAACTCAGAAACCAAAACTGGGCAACTCTAAAAAAGTAACTAATCCCGAAAAAGCCTTCGAAGCCATATTTAATAAAAAGAATATTGGTATGATGAAAGTTTTTGACGAAACTATTCAGGGAGTAGGTCAGAACATCGGTTCATTCTTCACCGGGCTTGCGCAGGGAAATCCAGATGCTTTTAAGAACTTTTTTCTTTATCCGGATAACTTTTATATAGCTTAAAACTAATGAAGGATAATATTGCTCCTAAAAGAATAAAAAGCAAAAGATAAGATGTTTCGTTAGGTGTGTTTTTAACATTATATTTCATATAAATAGCCAAAGCTATATAAGCTAAACATACGATAATTCTTATAATTTTTGCAGTATTGATATTACTGAAAAAAGCTTTTCTGTCAAGAATTTTTTTAAAATTTGGAACGACAATAAGAGTGCCGAAAATGCCAAGTGCTATAACTAAAATATCTTCAAAGACAGATTTCATATCCTTAGTTAATATTATACCACATAAATATACCCCAAAATAATTTAGGGAATAATTAAAATCAATATAAAAAATATTTACGCAACTTAATTGCTGATTAAATTATAGTCACTGCATAAAAGTTAAATAACTAAAATATAACAATGAATCTTGAATCAATAAATTTAAAAGAACTTTTTAATGAAAATAACCTGAGATTTTTGGATGCTTACAACTACAAGATCAGATTAATTAGAAATTCATTGAATGAAGCCTCCTTAGAAGCGAAAAATTTCACTTCAAATTTAAGTTCAGCATTCAATTCCAATGACAATCCTAAAGAAAAATTACGGGAATTAAAAAGACAGCTTAAAGATGCTGAAGAAGAATTTGATAGAGTTATTGCCGAAGCTATAGGCGATGCAGCCACCACGGCGATATCTTTTGCCGGTCCGGGGGGCACATTTGCTGCAATAATGATGCTATTGATAAAAAAGTCATTTAGTAGTGTTCAGATAAGACAAAATCAGGATGTGTATAATCCTCAGGATAATCTTAAAGAAAAACCTATTATTATAGAGGGTGTAACTATCTCTGATCCGGATTCCGACTTAAAAAATGCAAGTATAGATGACCCAAGATGGAAGAGTTACTTTGAAAGTAAATATAACGAATGGTTAGAGTATGCTAAAAATAATCCTAAAGTAAAGGATGCGAAGACTGCAGAAGATTTTTTAGATCCGAGTGTATTTTTTTCTATACTATCTTTTTTTAAAGATGTTTCAAAAAAATTTACTGTTCCGGGTATCGTGTACGATGCAACTACTACAGGTATGGATATTTTGAATGCTATACAAAAAATTGATGATATTAAGGCGAAGATTGAAAAACTAGAGAAAGAGAACAGTGGTAAAGGTGCGGGGAACAAAAACAATGATATTGAAAAAAACTTTGCTAGTTCCATTTCACAAAACAACATTTCAAGTAACGCTTATATTGATAATGGAGTTCGCCCTCGGGCATCTCAGAGGAATGTAACGAAGGAAAATTATGTGCCCGACGAAGAAGCGTTTCAAGCCATATTTAATAAAAAGAATATCGCCATGATGAAAGTTTTTGACGAGACAATTCAGGGTGTCGGACAGAACATCGGTTCATTCTTCACCGGGCTTGCGCAGGGAAATCCCGATGCATTTAAAAACTTTTTGAAAAGCATTGTAAACACATTTATCACTAGTGTTCAGGCAATGATTTTCGCAGCTAAGGGTGCGGCGGCAGCTAAAGGAATTACTTCATTCGGATTATCTTTAATTACCGACCTTCCTGCTCTTGCTGCAGCATGGCTTGCACTTGAAGCTGCTAAAGGAATTATTCAAGGGCTTAATAAAGGCGGACAGGTTCAGGGATTCGGAGATACTGATACCGTTCCTGCAATGCTTACGCCCGGTGAATATGTTATAAAAAAATCCGTTGTGAATAAATTCGGCTCAGGATTCTTCGAGTGGATTAACGGCGGCGGACTAACAAATTCACTTGCAGGTCATTATGCCGGAGGCGGAATGGTGGCAGCAGGAGCAAGGCCTATGCAGCTTGAACTTATCGGTGATGTAAAAATCTCCGGCAGAGGAAACGACCTTTACGGTATTATCAGAAAGGAACAATTCAGAGTAAGAGGAGCAAGAAGCTGATGGTAGAAAATAAAATTAAAATTATCTGTGAAGAGTGGTTCTTCTTTACTCCCTTGGAGGAAGTAAATTTTTTCGGCACTCATTATTATGCACCGACATTAAAAAAATCTATTGACCTCGCTCCTTATTTATTAAATCAGGATTTTGTTATTTCCTATAAAGGCGAAGATATTGATTATGACGGCGATAACGTTAGCCTTGAGCTTTTTAAATATTACGACTCAATCACTTTAAGGCTTAGTAATATTGCATATACAGATCTTACTCAAAACTTCTTCAGAATTTTTGACGGTTCATGGATTGGCGCAGAAGGTATGCATACCAAATATAAAATAACTGTTTCTATTGACGGTATAAAAAAATATCAGGGTGTAATTTCTCCGCTTGAATTAAGATACAGCTGCCCTGCTGATGTGAATGAAAGAGAAATTATTGAAATTACGGTTTACTCTATGGAAAAGGAGTTCAGGAATTATTTCACAGAGAAAAAGCTGCCTGACATCTCAAATGTAAACGGTGAGAATTTGTGGAGGAATACATGGAATACTCAATACTTCGGAGATTTAAGTTTTGACTCTGCATCAATTACAGATATTCTTAAAAAAGCCTATAATCTCGGCTCGTACAATATAAAAAGCGATTCAGGCATTAATGGGAATAAGCCCGTTCTTTCCTGGAGAATAGTAAAGCATCCTTTAATTATAATGCCTGTCGGCAATGCTGACGGACCTAATTATATTTTTGCCAACGGATATGAGCTGATAAAAGAAAATCTGGATTGTAATATGTTTGATTTTCTGAAACTGCTCTGTAATGCCATGGGCTGGGTCTTTTATTTTAATTTTGAAAATAATGAATTATGCTTTACAATAAGGAACAGAGTATCATCTGATAATTCTCCTTCTAAAGTAAGGATAAACTGGGGCGATGTGAAAAGTTATGATATTTCTTTCAGCGGATATACTCTTCCTCTCAGTGTTTTAAAAATGTCTATAGTAGAATTTACCGGGGGAGACAAGGCTTTTAAAGTAAGTGACTGCTCATTATACGGCGGTGCTAATCTTCTGAAAGGTGCAGCAGACAGAGTTTTTACTGCGGCTGCATTGCAAAGAGAAGAGCCTGATAAAAACTGTGTATTCTATAAGCATATGGGAAGGGTTACCGGAGGCGGATATAAAATTAAAATATACTGGGAATCACTTATCAGCAATAAGTTTGCAGATAATACCGATACTTTAGACCACTATCGAAATGTAAGAGCTGTCAGACTTAGTGAATCAATGTGTAATGTTGAAGTTAATAAAGACCTTTATTTTCCCATCCGGGAAAGAATGCATATAAAGGCAGGTGATAATTTTTTTAATCTTCGTAAAAAGCGCAGATATTTTTTTGACAGCGGCTCACAGGATTACTTTACACAGGGTGAAAGCGAATCGGGAGATTATGATTTTGTTATCGCAGGCAATATCGGCACTGCAATGTTCCGCGCCGTTGATACGGTAAACAATAAAGGTATAGAGCCGTATTTATGCCCTTTAACAGGCTACTTAGATACAGGCGGAGAAGTAAAACCATACTGCCAGTCTGACCAGTTTGATGAGAATATAAGAGCGTTATTATCACACGATGCAAATTTTGTAATGGAAGTTGAAGCAGCGGGAATATATGATAAGCCTTTTGCAACAGCAGAATTTTTTAACTGTGCAACTAAGTTTTCCGGCGATTACACAATTCTTGAATGTTATCCTGATTATGTAAATCAGGTAACGAAACTAAAACTAAGAAAAAAATAATGGCAAAAAAATATTTGAACGGCTGGCAGGCTCCGAAATTCTGCGTGGAACCCACAGGTATAAATAAAATTATCGAGCTGAATTTACGCTACCAGGCTTTTACCGAATACGTTGAAGAAATCTATATTGAGCATGAGCTTCTCAACGGCTCTGTTGCAGAGAAATTTTTATATGCTCATTATTATTGGGATTTGGATTACTCCGCTCTTGCAGACAGCACCGAACTTTTAAAGATAAAAGCGCTATTGAATTATCTGCAGCTCGGGAAAACAATTCACCTTTACCCGCATAAGGAGCTTGGAAGAAACTTTATTATAACTACTGTTAAAGATAAATTTTCATTGGGAAGACACTACGGAGGCGCCGGTGCGCCGGGTGAAAAGGATTTCCAAATTACTTTTAAAACAAAAGAGCCGCGCACATCTGCCGGAGCATCGATTGACTGGGCAGAGATAGCAGATAATGGAAATCCTACCAGGGATTTATTAAATCAATATTATTATCTTACAAATGAATCAGATGAATACATACTGGATGAACAAGGAGACGGAATACTGATTAGCGTTAACGAAGTAATTGACTACGATGAGTTTTAATTTTTCTCACCTCGCGATAATTTTTTGAACTAACTTTACCTTATTTTTATTTTAAATTGTACGCATAGAATGAAGCAGGTAAAGTCAATACAGGAAATTTACAACGAAGCAAAGCAATATGATTGTGTGCTCACAACCGATGCCGCTCTTGCCAGGGGATTGAACCGCCTTATCGATACTCCGCGCTTCGGTATTTTCGCCGATACTCCGCGCCAGCTTGCTGCAAAGTTTTCCGATTTACACTTCACAAAAATTTACACGAAGTTTGAGTTCATAGATACTGTTTCAAAAGAAACCGGCAAGCCGTTCAGGCTTGTTCACGCTCTCACGGAAAATATTTTGAACGTATGGAATCAATCGGGATTGCTGGAGCTGACTGAAATACATTTATCCGATGAGCTGAAAGAGTTGCTTCCTTTCTTTGAAAAATATCCGATGCTGGAATATGCAATGGAAAGCTTTGACGAAAGCTTTTTCACAGGGAAAAAGATTGCTGTTATAGGAAAAGAGTTATTCAATGAGCTTGATTTACAAGTCCTGCCAAAAAATATTTTTTATTATGAGATAAATTTATTTAGCGATGACAAATATTCGATAGAGAAAACTTATCTGTTCAATAATACAAAAACTCTGATAGATAACGTTGTGTGGTTGATTACGAAAGAGAATATGAATGATGCTGCAATTGTGCTGGAAGTAAACTCTGATTATAATATTCTTCTGCAGACAAGATTAAAAGAAGAAGGAATAGATGTGCTGGTAAAAAATACGTATGGTGAAAATAATACTGTTAGGTTTATGCTCAGCCTGATAGAAAATTCTTTCGAGAGTGATTTACTTAGCGCAAAGGATTTTAAAGAAGCGGGGAAGATGTTCGGCTTTGAAATTGATTCACGAATGGAAGATTATAATCTGGAAGTTGTAATAAATGCATTGGGAAGTTCTGCTGCAGATAAAAAAATGAAAGCTTTGTATAAGCTGATGACCGATGTTTCGAAATTTACATTTGAAGGATTCACTAAAAGCTTAATAGAAAAATTCGAATGTGAAAAGCTGAAAGAATTATTGTCTCTGCTTGAAAAACTGAATTTCTCCAATGAAAAAATTACAGAAGAAAATTTAATTGAGCTGAAGTATATACTCGAAAACTTTGATTTAGAAAGTAAAAGTAAGAGAAGCGGGGTTTTATTTGCAGATGCGAAAAGCTCGGCGTTTATAAACCGTGAGATTGTATTTTATCTCGGGCTTGATGAAAGCTGGAGCATTTCTACCAATGAAAAGCAGTATATAGATAAAGCTAGAGAAGATAAAATTAATTTAGAGAAGTTTGAAATCCTGATGCAGCAGGGAAGTGAGAGATTATATTTTACACAGGAGATAAAAGATAATAAAGAAGTTTTGCCTGCGCCGTATTTTTCTATTATTGAAAACAGAACAATAACTGATTTTAAAGATAAAATATTCAATCCTGTTTTTATCTACGAAGAGAATATCGCAAAAGAACTGCCTGATAATATTGTAATGGTGCATGATAACGGTGAAGAAGTCGTAAGTATTGCTCCTACTCCTCTGAAAAGATTTGTTCTTTGCCCTGCGAAATATTTTTATGATAGCGTTACTCCGCAGAGAGATGCACCATATTTTTTAAAAGGAAATCTTATACATGATTTCGCTGAAATGTATTTTCAGCATCCTGATTTCTGCAGGGAGAATTTCGTTAAAATTATGGATTACATTCTGAAACAATATTCAAATGTAATTACAAAAGCAGAAGCAGAAATTGAGCGCACAAATTTTAAAATTGCGCTGGATAATGTAATGAACTTTCTGGATGGGAATCCCGTGGAAAAAATCGAGCTTGATGAACCGGTTACTGCAGATAAAAATGCGATGATGTTTTTTTTCAAAAAGAAAAAAATATACGATAATACAGAAAAAGATCTGCCGAAGGATTTTATATTGAGAGGCAGAGCGGATTTAAGAGATAAAAAAACTTTAGCAGATTACAAAAGCGGAAGCTCACGTTACAAGCTGAAAGATTTACCGAAGCTTACCAATATAGATTATATATTTGAGAATGAAGAAACTGATTTTGATTTCCAGGCAATATCATATCTCGCTGCTATGAAAAATGAAAATCCTGAAGCAGAGCAATTGAAATTTATTTATAATTATGTTCTTGCAAACAGAAGAAATATATTGGATGAAAGGCTTCGCGCTGAAGATAACAGAACTGAATTTACCTACATAGATGTGAATTTTATTGAATATTTAAAATCGAAAGAGTGCTGCGATTATGTTAAAGAAAATATTAAAAGCGAGCTGCGAAGATATATTGACTATATGAATTACAAAGGGTATAAAGATATTTTTGAAGATGAAGATTTATCCGGAATAAATTTCCATGATAAAGTATCAGTAGTAAATAATTTAAGCTCTAAATTTATCAAGGCGCATCAGCGTGCAGGATTAACGCTGAAAGATTTCAATAAAAAAATTCAAAAAACATATCTGGAAGATTTATTCAAGCTCACTTCAATATTTTATGATATAAAATGCAGCCGCGGAATTATTTTTAAAGATGATGTAACGAAGTTTATAGATTTTGTTAAAGTAAAACTGGGCGAATTAAATTCATACAGGAAAACAAATTTTCCTGCCCTGCCGATATTTGAGAGCAATCAAATCTGCAAAGAGTGCGACCATCTCAATATCTGCAGAGGAAATTTATTATGGAATTAAAAACTATATGAACTTCGATTATAATAATGCCGATAAGTTAAAACAAGATTTCACTTATTTATGGCAAGCCGTCAATGATGACTATGCGTACTTCGATAATAAAAAAACTGACTGGGATAAAGTGAAAGAAATTTGCCTGCAGCAGATTGATTCAATTAAATCGCGAAATGAGTTTATTACTCTGTTGGAAAATGTCTTCAATGAAATTTATGATAACCATGCTTCTCTTAACACGAATACAGCTAACTCCCCAAGGCTTGTTCCCAGCGGAACAGATGTATGGGGAGAATATAGTCACGACAAAGCTATCATTACTGATAACAGGAAAAATTACGGAGCGGAAAAGTCCGGAGTAAAAACAGGAATGCAAATTGTTTCAGTAAACGATGTAGATATAAACGAAGCTGTAAAAAATTTCATCGGAAAATCAATAAGTGAGTGTGATAAAGATGCTGCTGATTATGCTTTGAATAAAGTCCTTGCGGGAAGAAGAGGAATAGAAAGAAAATTTACATTGAAATTAGAAGGTAAAGTTTGTGATTATTTTCCTGATGCCGGCGGATTTTCACTGGAGAATATTCAGTATAAGAAAAAAGTTGAGTTTAATAAAATTGATAATAGCGGATATATAAAAATAAATAATTGTCTTTACGATAACTCGATGATACAGGAGTTTGACGATACTATGAGTAATTTGAGCGGTACTAAATCATTGATACTGGATTTGCGGGAAACACCGAGCGGAGGCAATACAACGGTTGCCCGCGCTATACTCGGATGGTTTGTGAATGAAGATAAATTTTATCAGAAGCATGAGCTGCCTGCTGAAGAGAAGCAGACCGGAATAAAAAGAAGCTGGATGGAAATTGTTTCACCGCGTGCCGGTAAATATTACAGCAAACCGGTATATGTCCTTGCAGGTCATTGGACGGGCAGCCTGGGAGAAGGAATCACAGCAGGCTTTGATGCGCTTAAGACGGGTGCTACAATAGGCACTAAGCTCGCGGGTTTGTGCGGAGCAATTTATACTTTTGAAATGCCCAATACAAAAATAAAATTTTCTTTTCCCGTTGAAAAGCTTTATCATGTGAACGGAACTCCCCGGGAAAAATATATTCCAAATATTGAAATTAACTATAAAGACTTATCGGGCGATGTAGATGTAGTTTTAAATAAAGCGCTCAAAATTATTAATACAAATGGAAATTGATTACAGGATATTAAAACCTTCAGAAAGTAAAAAGTACAGAGAAATAAGATTAGAGTGTCTTCAGAATGCAAAAGAAAACTTCGGCTCTACCTATGAAGAATCGGTAATAATGCCCGAATTGTTTTTTGAAACTGCAATAAAAAACGAAGATGGATATAATAAAATATTCGGAGCATTTGATGGAGAAAATATAATAGCCATTTGCGGATACAGAAGAGAGAGCAGTTTGAAAACGAGACACAGGGCATTGCTTGTACAGGTTTATACAAAACCGGAGTACAGAGGTAAAAATATTTCGTACGAACTTATGAAATTTATGATTGAAAAATTATTTGAAGATGAAACGATGCAGCAGATTACATTGGGAGTTGTTTCGGATAATCACGCAGCGATAAAAGTATATGAGCGGCTCGGCTTTAAAGAGTACGGATTACATAAAAATTATTTTAAAGACGGTGACGTTTACCGGGATGAAATATTAATGATGCTGGAGAAAACGAGCAGAACACAAAAATTTTCATAATACGTTAGTAAAATAAAATTTGAACAATCAGGATAAAATAATAAATAACACTGAAGGGATTTTTTTAATCGATGCCGGAGCGGGTACAGGGAAGACATATACGCTGGTGAAACGTTATCTGAAAATTCTTGAGAAGGGCGAGAGAGGAATAAAGCCCGAAAATATTCTGCTTGTAACTTTTACTAATAAGGCGGCGAATGAAATGAAGTCGCGTGTTCTGAAAGAAGCAGAGAAAGCGGGACTGATTTCAAAAATCGGATTCAGAAGCTTCATCGATGCGCCGATAATGACTTTTCACTCGTTCTGCAATCAGGTTTTAAAAAAGCACGGAAGAAATGCAGCATCGTTTTTAGGAATAAGGGAAAATCTCTCTTCTAACTTCAGACTGATAGAAGAAAATTATTACGAGGAAAAAATATTTATTAAATTTTACAATCAGTTTGTAAAACGTGCCGGTAAAAATTATGACGAGATAATAAAAAGTATTTCAGGAAATCCTTTAGTTATTTTTAAAGCAATAAAAAAATTATCCAGCAAAGGAATATTTCCACGGAGAAGTTCTAAAGAAAAGAATTTTGAAGAAAAAGATCTGCTGAGATTAAGAGGTAATTATAAAAAATTCAGTGAGCTGTTTGATAAAATAAATATGGAAGAGATTGGCGCACGCGGAGTAAAGCAGAATGATCTTTACAAAAACATTTCTGCTAAGATTAATGCAAATCCCTATATAGATTTGCCTCCTGCTGATGAAGTTCTCGACGGTAAATGCGCGCATCATGAATTAAAAGATAAAATATTTTATGATGACTCACAGGAGAAACTTATAAAATTCACCAATGATATTTATTTTTCTTACATAGAATATTTGTTGAAGAGAAATCTTTTGAATTTTGATTTTATGGTGATGTTCGCTTACTTATTATTAAAGAACGATGCGAATGTAAGAGCGATGAACCGCTTTGATTATATTATGATAGATGAATTTCAGGATACCGATGAAATACAATTCAAACTTATGCTGCTGCTTGCGAAGGAAAATAAAAACAGTGAGGCAAATCTTTGCGGAGTAGGTGACTGGAAGCAGGGGATTTACGGATTTAGAAATGCTGCCATTGAAAATATAATTATGTTCGAGCAAAGACTTGCACAATATATAGAGGAGCTTAATGAAGATACGCAGAGAATAAATTACACAGGAGAAAATATAGAGAGGATTATGCTCGATGTGAATTATAGAAGCTCACGTGAGATACTGGATGCAAGCTATCATACATTATTTACTAAAGGAACTGAGAAAGAAGAAATCGATATAGAGTTTGTTGAAAATCTTTTTCCGAGCGCATTGGAAAATGCAAAGGAGTTTGAGGGAAAAACTGAGATAGGGTTTTACACAGGCGAAGACAGAAAAGAAGAACGAAAAATAATTCTTGATAAGATAAAAGAACTTGTTACCAATGAAAAATATTTTATTGTTGAGTTTGATGAGAACGGGAAAGTAAACTCAAAAAGAAAAATTGATTTCAAAGATATATGCATTTTATCCAGAGATAAAAGCTTTGGGCTTGAGCTTCAGAGAGAGGCACTGAAGAATAACATCCCAATGAATTATGAAGGCGGGCTGGAAATATTTTCCACTCAGCATGGAATATTAATTCTTGCATGGCTGAAATTACTGCTATGGCAGAATGATACAAGCGCATGGATTCCAATACTGGAAGCGGAAGGAATTTCTCACAATGAAATTACAAAAATAATAAGAGGTGTCGATAACGAGTATAAATTTACCTATGAAAAAATTCCGGTTGATATTTTATCATTTCTTGATGAATTAAAAAATAAAGAGAGCGCATTGCTTCAGGCAGAAGCTGTTTTGAAAAAATATAACCTGACCGATGAAATAGGAAACAGGCTTATTACAATAATTTCTAAACTGATGTCGGCTGATTTTATCTCATTGAATGAGCTTGTGAAAACGATTGAAGATTCGGCAAGACTTGAGTATGATATAGAGTTAATTAATACGGAAGATGCTGTATCAGTGATGACGATACATAAATCGAAGGGGCTGGAGTTTCCTGTGGTAATACTTGCTAACTGTAATCAAAAAATATTTCCTTCAACAAAAGGCGAAAGCGACAGTATAATATTTGATGATGTGCTCGGGCTGAGGAATAAAAAAGTTTACGGCGAGAAGAACGGATATAAATATGTATTCAATAACTGGAAGACGGATTTATCTCTATGCGTGATAAAAAAATCAGAGTATGATGAAGAGCGCAGATTGTTTTATGTAGCTACAACCCGTGCAAAACAATTTTTATTTTTCACGGCATCAAGACCATCGCAGTTTTTTACAGGATTGGCAGAAGCAAACAGCATAGATGCTGTGGAGAATTATATTTATTCAGGTGAATTGGAAATCTTACCTGAAAATATAAAAAGAAGAGATGAAAAAATAAATTTAAGAAGCATAACAAAATCGAATAGAGAAGAATTTGAAAACAGAGAAGTATCTGAAACAGAAAGAAAATTCAGAAGATACGCGAAGAGACTTGCAAGCGGAATAAATATTTTACCTGAGATAGAAAATGAAAGCAATGATATAAAAAATATGATTATTAGATTTGATGAGTTACTCTATGAAATAAAACAAGATGCGAAGGAAATAATTGTGGATGCAGAGTTTCATTTCCCCTATGAAAAAGGCGAGCAAAAAGGTGTTCATTACGGAGTGATAGAGGTATTATCAATGCATAGTGACAGAGTAGAATTTATTTTATTCGGAGATGAAGAAAAGGATTTAAAGAAGCTGGATTTTTATAAACACGCCATTGGCAAATTCCATAAAATAAAAAATGTAAACGGCAGAATATTTCCGCTGATATAAATAATTTTCATATAAAAAAGAAAGCCCGTTCCGACAACACCGGACCGGGCTTTTGGCTTTGGTAATACTAAACTTGCGGGTAAAAAAACGCCCGCTCGGCTCTGGCGTTCCGGCGGGCATCCCCTAAGAGAAAATACTATTTTCTCTCTTTGTCTCTTAACTTAGATTAACTTACTTTAAAGGTTTTTCTTTCTTCTTTGATTTATCATGATTCTTTCCTTTGCCGTCTTTGTGCTTTTTCTTCATTTCTGATTTCAGGCTTTCCCATTTAGTCCATTGGTCAGAGCTTAAAATTGTTTTTAATTGTGCCTCTTGTTTTTCCATCAGGCTTTTCATCTCTGCCCTTCTGGTTTCTTTATCGCTGCCGTTAGCTTTTAAACTTGCTCTTTGATTGATTGTACTTATAGCAAGGTCGTAAACCGATTTGTATTGAGCATCGGATAAGCTGAGTTTTTCCTGCATTTTTTTAGCCATCTTTTCGGCTTTTTGCTCAGGTGTTTTTTTTGTCTTCGTCTGATCGCTGTTTTGGGCATAAGAATTCACGGCAAATAATCCGAAAATCAGCATCACTGCGAGGGTTAAATTTAGTTTTTTTAGCATTATTATAATTTAGTTTAAATTCTATGGTAAGACAATGCGGGCGGCGAAAAGGTTTAATGGAAAATTAAAAATATTCCAACGATGAGGATTAAGCGGCGAAAATGGATATAATTCTCCCTGTTCAATCCTTTTACTTGAATCCTTTTGATGAGGAATGAAACCCTGATATATTAATTTTTTATCGCAATGAATCAGTTATGAAGGGTAGTTCGAGCTCAATACAGTAAGTATCATTGTAATAATAATTATAGCGAAAAATAGCGCGTAGACAAACAATTTAGCTTTTGGGTAATCTTTCGCTTCGTGTTTATAGATGTTATATAACGTTGCCATAAGTCCTCCTTAGTTTTTCACTTCAATTTTTATCAGCATTCCGGTAAACGGCAAGGAGAGTTGTGTGCTGCCGGAGCATATCAAGCGGGTAGTTTTTATTTACCGGAGAAATAGTAAATAAAAAACGGGGCATTAAAGCCCCGATGACATATATTACTCAGTTATTATTTATAAAATTTAGAACCGAATTCTGTTAGTATCATTAGAGCAAGTATAGCAGCAATGATTAAAAAATTCAAAATGACTCTGTACTTGCCTTGTTCTTCTGCATCGCGTTTTGAGAAACCATAAGTCGTTTTCATAACTCCTCCTTTGTTCTCGATTGAATTTCTTTACATACAAAGATATTTCATAGGTAAATCAATTGAAATGCAAATAGTAATCTTAACTGATTTTCATAGGAGAAATTGCCAGCATAGGCATAATTTTCTTTACAATTTTATAACACAACTCAGCATAATTTTAGAAACTGCGCATAGTATATTTGCGTAAAAGAAAATAAATAACCTAACTAAACAAAGGACAAAATGACTCAACAAAAAAACTGGAACAAAACCCCCCACGGAAGCTATGCCTTCACAATTGACGGCGAGCAAAAGGGGACTATGAACGTTATCCGTACTGCCGGGCTGGCTGAAGCCAAAATCAACGGCAAGGGCTATACAATCAAAAGCAAAGGGTTTCTGAAGCTCTTCTTAGAAGTGCTCGACGAGAACGGGCAGACCGTGCTGAAGCTCACTCAGGATAGCTGGCTGGCTAGCAGATGGGAGCTGAACTACAACTTCAAACGCTATAAGCTCGTCCTCAGAAACTTTCCGCTGGCGCAGTATGTGTTATCTGACAACGGCAGGGAAATCCTTTCCTACGGGCTGAAAACCCGCAAATGCAAGCCTGTTTTGCATATTGAGAGCGAGACGGACGAGCGCGATATGCTGCTGGATTTCGTCCTGTGGTTCCTATACGCTCCCGTAGTGGAGGAAAACTCAGGCGATGAGTTTATCTTATTGGCAACGGCTGCGGCAGTGTAAAACCTTCAATACTACTTCGTTTTTAAGCTTTTCTATACATAAATTTCACATCTTATCAAAAACCGTATTTATAGCCTGTTTTTAAGGTTACGGTATTTCCGTTTTTGACGTTTAAATCAATGTTTAATCAATTATTCTGTTTTTCATCAAAAATATTTGGATTGAAAAAACAATTATTTGATTGAAAAATTTTTCTGGTTTGCAAAATTTGCAGAGTTGTTATTTCAATCGTTTAGTGTGATGGTTTCGTTTTGACTGTAACCTTAATTTTGGGGTGGAAATGAGGATTTTATTAAACGCAAATAACGCTAAGTATTATCGCAAAGTCCGCAGAGATTTCATTTTAATTTTGTCAGGGCGTTAGCCCCGACTATAATGTTCTTTTGTTTTTCGTTCTTCCCCTCCTGCGAAGCTATCAATTATCAAGTCCCGCTTTCTTGTCCCACTTTAGCGGGAAGCGGGAGAATGGGCGAGGTCTCCTCGCTCCCAAGCCGCCATGGCGGATTGGGAGCGTTTTTCTTGCCGTCCCAAACAGGGGTTTGGGACGGAGAATCAATAAGCCCTCGTGCATGTCCTCCCACACTTGATGCGGGAGGGGTTATCCTTAAAAATTTCTAAATTGTGATAGTTCACGAGATTCCGGCTGAAACCGGAGAGGTTAGAACGTCTGCAAAACTTATTTTACAAGCATCATGCGTTTTGTTTCCATAAAATTATTTGTCTCCAGTCTGTAAAAATATATTCCGCTTGCAAACTGTGAGCCGTCAAATGTTACGGTGTAGTTTCCTGTTTCTATTACTTCGTTTACAAGTGTTTTAACCATTCTGCCTGTAACATCATAAACTTTTATTGAAACAAAGCCTTCTTTCGGCAAAGAGAAATTTATATTTGTAACAGGGTTAAACGGATTCGGATAATTCTGTTTTAAAATAAATTCATCCGGCACAGAATTATTTATCGGAACTATTTCAGTAAGATAATATCCGCCGCCGTTAGTTGTTTTCAAAATCATTCCGTCATCACCGATTAATATTCCTGTGTTATTATCAAAAAACTTTATTGAGTTAATTGTATTTGTAGTAGGCAGTGAGGAGTTTACACCCCATGTAGTTCCTCCGTTAGTTGTTTTATAAAGGAAGCCTGAACCTGATACAAAACCTGTCTGCTCATTTAAAAACTCAACTCCGTAAATATAAGGACTTTGAGGAATATCTTGCATCTGCGACCAGGAATTTCCGCTATTAACTGTTTTAAACAGCTTACTTCCTCCTATGTAACCTGTATTGGCATCAATCATTTTTATTTTATAGAGGTTCTCTGTAGTTGTATAGACTGCCTGCCATGAAATTCCAGCATCAGTTGTTTTATAAATTTTATTTGTTGCTGAAAAATATAGCCTTCCGGTTGCAAAGCCTGTATTATTATTTATGAATTCAAATGCGTTTATGCGGACATTATCCGGAAAATTAACGCGAGTCCATGATACACCTGCATTGGATGTTCTGAAGCAGCTGTCTAAGCCGGTTACAAATCCTGTATTCTGATTTATAAACTTTACATCACGCCCCATGTAATCTGTGAACCAAAAAATCTGCGTGAAATTTATTCCTCCGTTAGTTGTTTTACGAACGAAAGCCTGAGAGGAATTTCCTCCTGTAATGTAGCCGGTATTTTCATCGGTAAAATCCAGACCGTTGAGGTGGCCTGTCATTCCTGTTTCGTAGTAAGTCCACGTATTTCCTGCATCGGTAGTTTTTTTAAAGTAACGGTTCCACCCGGCAACAAAACCGGTAGAGGTATTCACAAATTTTATTGCAAGAAGCCTGTCGCTTGCAGAACCGTCTCCGTTTTTTTCAGTAATAGTTGTCCACGTATCTCCCGAATTTTCTGTAATAGCTATCCTGTTATTGACACCCAGTATATATGCTTTTTGTAATGATTCCATATAAATACCTTCACGAATAAGAGGGGAGAGAGTTTTTACATTATAAGTAAGTCCGCCGTCTGTTGAAGTTTTAAATGTATTCTGGTAAACACCGCCTATTTCATTACTGTTAAGAACGAAAACAAAATCGAAATATTGAGTAAGGTTAAGCGAGCTCCAGTTCATTCCCTCGTTAAGAGTTTTATATAATGTTCCGTTGAAATGCATAAAGCCCGTTGATTCATTCGTAAATTTTATAATTTTAAATGATTGATAAAAACCTGCCATAAAAACATTCTGCCAGTTTACTCCCGCATTGGTAGTTTTAAAAATTTTCGAAAATCCTCCTTCCATAGAACCAAGAGTAGTAATGAAGCCTGTATTATCATTAATGAAATTGAGTGAAGTGATTTGGTCTTCAAATGAATTTAAAGCCAGCCATGCGCTGCCGCCGTTGGTAGTTGAGTATACAGTTTTGGCTGTAGTAATGAAGCCTCTTGCTGAGGAAGTAAAATATAAGTATGTAACTCCTGTATGGTTGGGGATAGTAGACATCATAGTCCAGTTCATCCCGGCATTAGTTGTTTTATGCATCTGGCTGGAGCTTGTGCCGAGATAGAAAGTAGTTTCATTCAGCTTAAAGAAGCTGAGAATATTATCGTTCATTCCCGAAAGCCTGTTCTTCACATTCCAGGTACTGCCAAGATTATCAGTTGAGATTATTGTTGCGCAGTCACCGATACCCCAGATAGAATTATTTGCAGCAAAGATTTTATTGATTTGATTGCCTTGAGGGTTAGGACTCTTCCAATACCAGTCCTGCTGGGCTGATACTGTTAAACTAAAAATGAAAAATAAAAAACCGGATAATAAAAGTACTTTTCTCATAGTTATTTGTTTATTTGGCGGGAATTATTTTAAACAAAATTGCATATATCGTATTAAAAAGTCAAGAGTTAAAATAAATAGAGCAGTAGATATTATAATAATCACAATAAAAACGCACACAATAATGTGCCTGCTGCAAGTCGCAGCACTGTTATGATGAGAAACATCTTCTATTAAGTATTTTACCTGTAGCTAACTTATTTATAATCAGAAATTAATTTTCCATAAATTCCTTTTTCATCGTCATTTTCAAGTATTTTAATAAAATTTATGTTTGCAGGAAAGAAATTCTAATGATATTTTGTATGAGAAAAAAATAATATCCCAATATGAAATTTTATAAAAGAATTTTCCAATCTGCCTTAACACTTTCCATTCTGATTTTCTTTGCGGCGCTACAGGGCTGCAGCGACTCCATCACAAACTCTACCACTTCCACTACCGATAAATACAAGGCGCGCACTGAATCGGAGTTCAACGCAGATGCATCTTTAAAAACAATTCCGGGAGCAGTTGTATATGTTGACCTTGAGCATCTGAACTCTCCCGCATCAGGAGTGAACGGAGATACGGGACCCATCGGCGAAGATGTTATAACATACGTGTATACAGAAAGCGCAACGCACAGATTTAAGCTTGATGCCGGGGCGAAGTTTACTGCAAGACTTGTGAATGCAGAAGGCGCAGTTATGTTTACGCTGAATAATCCCGGTGATACTGCAAGAGTAACGCTGCCTGCGGGAAGTTATAAACTGTATCTTACTTCGTTGCTAAGTTATGCCTTTTCTCCAATCAGCACGCAGGCAGTATTCATTCAGCCTGATGTTAATGCAATCGCTTCGGGCGGAGTAGGGGCGCAGGGCGGATATAATCCGCAGGACCTGAACACTTTGCTTACAACAAATAAATGTATAGGGTGTAATCTGAATGAAGTACAGCTCCATGATAAAAATCTTACGGGGGCAGATTTATCTTATGCAGGTTTAAGCCATTCGTTTATGCAGAATGTAAATCTTTCCAATGCAACTTTCGCCCATACTGACTGGACTGATGCCGGCGCAAATAATTGTATCTTCAGAGAGGCAAAATTTATTTTTACAATTGTGAACCGTACACCTTTTTACAGAGGAGACTTCAGTCACGCAGTTTTTCAAAGATTAAACTGGGACCATACTTCATTTCTAGAAAGCAATATGACTTACGCTACTTTTGATAGCGGAGCGGCAGATAACGGCTCACTCGACGGCTCGGATTTAAGCTATGCTACATTAACAAATTTAAGCATGAGGGAGATGTCGGGCGAAGGTGTGAAAGCTATTAATACAACTTTTTCTAATGTATATAGCTATGAAATGGTTTTTATAAATGCAGTTATGGATAGTGCAAAGTTTATTAACGGATCTATTTTTCAGAGCAATACAATGAGAGGTTCAAAAATAAGATATGCTGAAATGACTAACTTCCGGGCTGATGGCAGTATTTTTGACGACTGTAATCTTACGGGGTCACGAATAACTAATGTAGGATTTAACGGCGGTTCATTACGCGCAGCCATATTGTTAAATTCAGTTTGGAATAATGTGGAAATATATGCTGTTAACATGTGCCATCAGGATAGGACAGGAGCAGTGTTTAGCAATATGCATTATAATGTTGATACAGACTGCTGGCCTTAATTCAATTAATAATGTGTAATTAATAATGAATAAT
>CALJIG010000070.1 GCA_937974175.1 uncultured Ignavibacteria bacterium | reverse complement strand
ACATGATTTACATGATTTACATGATTTACATGATTTACATGATTTACATGATTTATATGACTTATATGATTTATATGATTTACATGATTTACATGATTTACATGATTTATATGATTTACATGATTTACATGATTTATATGATTTAGGATTAGTGCAGAATATTTATCACAAATCATTTTAATCAGAAATAATCAGTGAAATTCCTGTCCCGCTTTAGCGGGAAGCGATAGAAATTTTCCTGCCTCACAAAAATGCAGTGCATTTTTGTATAACCTCCCACTTCCCCCTCTCCCGCATCAGAAAGCTTGCCCCGTACTTGATACAGGGTGCGGGACAGGCTTTCGCAGGAGGGGGCTTGTCCCGCAAGATTTTAATAACCGGCTTCATTTTTTAAAAGTCAAAATTCTTCATAAATTTTTTTACACCCACAATCATTCCTCCTAAGCTCTTCCCTTAGTAAGGTGAGGGAACATGCTCATGCCTCACACATGCCGGCGCATTTTTATTTACAAATACTTATTTATGAAAGTTTGAATAAACTTCAATAGAGTTGTTATTGACTGCACAAAAACCTAATTTAGTTAAGTAGTAATACTAAAGGGGAAATTAAAATGAAAAATCTATGTTTGCATATGATAAGATATTCTGGTACGCGATTATCCTTTTCGTAATCTGCTTTATTGGATACTCAATGTTCCAAAACCATCAAAGGAAAAAGAAGCTCGGTAAGTAAAATTATCTGAGTAAGAAATTTAAAATGCCTCGCAAAAGCGGGCATTTTTGTTTGATACGTACGGCTTCCCCCTCCTTTATAAGGAGGGGGACTGAGGGGGCGGTATCAGCAGAACATTTCCTTCATTACTTTAAACCACCCCTACCCCCTCCTTGTAAAGGAGGGGAACAATCTTTGTTAATGCCTCGCACATGCGGGCATTTTTGTTTGATACGTACGGCTTCCCCCTCCTTTATAAGGAGGGGGACTGAGGGGGCGGTATCAGCAGAGCATTTGCTTCATTACTTTAAACCACTCCTAACCCCTCCTTGTAAAGGAGGGGAACAATCTTTTTTAATGCCTCGCACAAGCGGGGTATTTTTGTTTACATAAAAAAAAATCCCAATCTTTGAATTAAAAGATTGGGATTTTCAATTTTAAAAATAAACCGGAGTATTATTTTTTATCTTCATGCTTTGTTGAGCACATTCCGACGATATCATGGAATAAATCATGCAGCTTATTTAGTCTGGCAGTTATCACTTCATCAGATGCGCCTGCATTGATTTTTTTACGAAGTGATTTTGTATTCGTTACCAATTTTTTCAGATTTTTTTTGATTGATTTAGAATCGAGCCCTTCGGGAATACCGGAGTTTTTCCAGGCAACTGCAGCATCAACCATTTCACCGATTCTGGTTTTAATTGGTTCAAGTTTTCCTTCTTCAGAAGGGTGGAAAGTTTCAGACATTACTGTGTGAAAAGCATCTTTTTCTTTCCATTCTGTTTTTGTCTGCGCAAACGAAATTGACGTTACAAAAAATACTAATACTAAAAATAAATATTTCATGTGAATTGGGTTAAAGGTTATCCTGTAAATTAAAAAGCTAAAAATAATTGTTCAATTCAAAATGAGATATTTTTTTCCGGATTTACTCATAAAAAATATATAAATATTAGCGTCTCCAATCTTGAAGTTTTTCACTTTAACATTCAATTTATTGTGTTTAAATTCTTTTTATAAAGTTGTTATATTTTTCCTAAATTTTTTCCTAAATTTTTTCCCATCCTGCGCAAAGTCTTGTGACTGTGTTTTGCTCAAAAACGCATGTTTCATTACTATTTTCATTATTTTCAACATATTTAAAAACTATGTAATATTAGTCACTTAAAAAAATCCGATATTAAAAATTAATTGGCATAGGATTTGAGTTAAGGGCTATTATACAAAGACAAATATAAACAACCCTAAATGAGAAAACTACTTTTACTAGCTTGGGCATTAGCTATTGTAATTCCTTCTGCGGCATTTGCCGGCGCAGCAGGTACAAAATTTCAATTGTATGTGCCTTCCAATAACGATAATAACGGACGTAATGTCTGCCTTATCGTTACGGCAATTACGGATTCAACAGTAATTGATATTATAGACGATAATGTTGACGGAGATAACGATGATTCATTCTCCGGTGTGCTTATGAAAGGACAATCGTATGTGCGTTATATAAAAGATGGCGCGGTTAATGATGATGCCGGCGGAAAAGCAGACGGCGATTATTTTTTAGTAAATTCAAACAAGCCTTCGCTTGTTTCCATGTCAACAAATTCTGACTGGCAGCATGATTTTGTTCCTTCAGATAACGGAACGATGAGAGGAAGATTGTTTTATGTTTACTCGCCTCCTACAGGATTTACGAACAGAGATATAAATGTTTTTGCTTACGAAGATTCAACGCTTGTTCAGGTCTACGATATTACAACTACTGCAACTACTACAACAGGTCTTACAAATGTAAATACAACAAGCCAGTCTCAGATTGTTTCAACAAACCTAAATACTAAAGAAGATTTAATTAATATAAAGACCTCGGGCAGAGATATTCTTGTTCCGGGCAGAACCTATTTAATAATGGCATCAAAGCCCGTTACTATGCAGTATGGTTCATTATGGGGTAATGCAAGAGATGGCGGCGGATTTGTTCCGGGTATAAAAGGTTCATCAGTCGATAGCTTATTTTATTTTGCTATCCCTGCTGATTATGCCGGCGAGCAGGAGCTTAGAATGGTAAGCTTCAATAATAACGTTACACTGAATTTAGATTACCTCAATGGAAATAACTGGACATCGCTCGGCACATATAATTTAAATGCTTTAAAGAATGCAGACTGGGTTGCACCTTCAGCTAGAAAATATAATTTATTCAGAGCGTATACACTTGGCGGTAAGGTTTCATTGTTTGAAGCTAACTGGCTTGAAACAGGTACGGGTTCAGGTACGGCAGATATGTATTCATTCACTTCATCGGAGAACGGTGACGGCGCCGGAAAAAATTTCGTAATTTATCTCGGTCCTCCCGGACTTGAAAACAATTGTACTGACCCTTTTTCAAATAGAAAGTTTTCACAGATAAGCGATGGCGGATTATTCACTCACGTATTTTTATCTGCTTATTATCCGGGCACAAGTGTAAGAGTTCAGGATGCTGCAACAGGTACATTTATAGATACTACAATTACTATAGCAGCAGGAAGATATTTTGATTTTAAAGTCGGACAGGCAAAGTTCAATCAGATGAAAGAAGGCGGTAAAAAGCCTTATCTAAAATTTACAGCGACGCAGCCGATTGTTGCGGCATTTTCAAACTGGAACGATAACTGGATGTGTTATGCATCGAGCGTACTTGCTCCGGGCGTATCAGTAAATACAAATACAGTACAGACACCATTACACTCACGCGATACGGTTTCAATCACAAGTTCATGCACAAACCGTTCAGGTTCTACTATGACAAATACAAAGACAGAGATAAAAATTCCGGACGGCTTACATTATGAGTCATCTAATCTATCATCAAATCACGGTAACATTGGTGAAGGTGAAAGAATTCATTCAGGCGACGATGAAATTATAAGATGGAAAGACTATAGATTTGACCACGGCGATTCATTAAAAATCAGAGTTAAGGTAAGAACAGATTCGTTATATCGTAACGGAAGTTACATTCCTAATAATACAAATCTTCCTGTAACAACTACCTGTCACGGTAAAGTAGGGAACGATACAATAATTACACAGAACACTGCGATTACAAATGTAGTAAATGCAAACCCTGCAGGTATAAATGAAAATTATTTACTTGTCTATGAGGATTTGAAAAACTCAAGCTGGAATGACTGGGACGTGAATGACTTTGTAACATCATTACATGCAAACGTTCTGGCAGATAATAATCTTAAAATAAAAACAATTACTCTTGACTATGAAGCATTGGCAAGAGGTTCATCATTCGACCACGCATTCAAACACAAACTGAACATACAAGGCTCATGGACGGCAACATTAACAGTTAAAGATTCAAACGGAACAGTATTAAACGCTTTAGGATTTACAAACAGAGCATTTAATAATTCAGGAACAATAACAGTATTCCCGTCGACAAAGCAGGCATTGCCTCCTAAGTCAGGCTACTTTAATACAAATACAAGTGAAGGCCAGCCGGGAAATGTAAAAGGATACACAGCAACATTGAGCATTACGGTTAACAATACATCAAACTCGCTCAATGCATTTAATGCTTCAATCTCAGATCCTTTCATATTAACAGAGATTGGAAATGAAATTCACATTGCATCATTAGTAGGAAATGCAGGTAATACACAAAATGTTGATAACAGTGTTGTTTCAGGCTTGCCTCTTTACGGATATTATTTGGATTTAGCTTACAAGCTTCCTGCAAATTATAAATGGCCGCTTGAAGGACCGACTACGGCAATATGGTATGCATATCCTTCTTTCAATCCTTATATCATTTCAGGAAAAGTTACAAATACAAACTGGTACACAACACCTGATTCAAGTAAAGTATGGACAAGAAGAAATGTTGTTACTGATAATTCCGGATTCGGAAATATTGCACAGGATAGAATTGAACCTATGAATCAGGGACTTGCAAGAGTAACATTACAGGATACTGTATCTAAATTCTTTGCTTCACCAAAGCTTGTTGATTTAGATAACGATAACAAGCTCGATATTCTCATAGGAGGAATGGATAATAATTTCTATGCCTTCAAATCAGACGGTACACAAATAAGCGGCTTCCCGATAAACACAGGCGGTATCATTCGTTCGACAGCAGCAGTAGATAAAAAATCAGACGGAACGAAAGTGATAGTATTCGGAACAGATAACGGAAAGCTGTATGCAATAAATCAAAACGGAACAGCATTAACCGGCTTCCCGGTATTGCTGAACACTCCGATAAAATCTTCACCGGTAATATCAGATATAGACGGTGACGGCGCAAAAGAAATTATTGTATACGCAGGTAACGGAAGACTTTATGTTTACAACATGCAGGGATTTATAAAGCCGGGCTTCCCTGTAAAATTACAAAATACAGTTGATGCATTCGGAAATCTTTTAATCGTTCCTTCACCTGCAGTCGGTGATGTTGACGGCGACGGTTCAAAAGAAATTATAATCGGAACATCAGACAGCACAGTGAATGTTGTGAAAACAAACGGAACACAGCTTGCGGGTTTCCCTGTAAAGCTTGACGGTATGATTTACTCTTCACCGGTAATTTCAAAATTAAATTCAACATCTTATAAAATAATAGCAGCAAGCGGAAGCGGAACCTTGTATGTAATTAATACAAACGGAACAGCTTACGCAATGTCAAAGCTTGCTGACGGATTTATTTCTTCACCGGTAGTTGCAGATATAGATGCAGACGGCACAAGAGAAATAATTATCGCAAGCACTGACGGAAGAATATTTAATGTCAACGGAACAGAATCACTTCCGGTGAACTGGGAATTCAAATCAGTCTCCGAGATAAATTCATCACCTGTAGTTGCCGATGTAAACGGCGACGGATATCAGGAAGTTACTTATGGTGCGATGAACGGAGCAGTTTACGTACTGGATAAATCAGGCAATATGGATGCAGCCGCTACGATGCTCTTCTCACAATATAAATCATGGATAGTTTCTTCATCAGCGATAGGGGATATAGACGGCAACGGAATAATGGATATGATTGTGCCTTCATTCGATAAGACAATAAAATCTTTTGAACTGCCGGGAACAGGTTCTGCAACAGAAATTCAGTGGCAGTCACTCGGTAAAGATTTAGGCAACTCAAGATTTGATGGAGTAGACGCTGCACCTACAAATGTAACTGACCTTGGAGCAGTGTTCAATTATCCTAACCCTGTAAGAGGAACGGAGACTTTGTTCAGAGCAGAGCTTCCTGCTGTCATCGATGATTTAAAAATTACAGTATTCGATTTAGGCGGTGAGCTTGTGAAGACTTTCAATAAAGCTGATTTTACCCGCAACGGAAATTATTATGAAAGCGCATGGAATCTGAAAAATGACAAGAACAAAGAAGTTGCAAACGGCGCATACTACTACATTGTAAAAGCTACAATCAATGGCGCTGAATACATTAAATATTCTAAAATAGGAGTTTTAAGATGAGAAAAATATTATTTATCATAGCGATAATCGCATCAATAATGGCATTAGCTTCAGTAAAAAATTCCTTCGCTCAAACGGGCGAAGGAGGGGAAGCAGGGGCTTTTCTAAAGAACGGATACGGCGCAAGAGCATCTGCAATGAGCAATACTTTTACTGCAATTGCAAACGATGTGTCGTCGATATTTTACAATCCTGCCGGACTTAGCAGCAATCAAAAGCTGCAGTTCATGGGAATGTATTCAAATCTTTACGGTAATATGAACGGAGTAAACTACGGCAATTTCGGAGTGTCAAAAGGTTTTCAGTCAGGTACATTCGGGTTGGGAGTAATTTATTCCAAAGTCTCTGATATTCCTTACGTAACTTCTTTATCAGGACCTGACGGGTCTACATTCTCTGATAACGAAACTGCCTTCTATCTTTCATACTCAAGAGCAGTAACGGAAAATGTAAGAGTCGGCGCTAACTTAAAACTTATCAGCCATACACTTGCAGATGCAAGCGCTACAGGCTTCGGCGCTGATATCGGAGTTCTTGCAAAGTTCAACGAGCAGTTTGCCGGCGGACTTGTATTGCAGGATATCGTTCCTCCAAAGATAAGCTTGGGATCCCGTTCAGATTCTTATCCCGGAAAAATAAAATTTGGCATAGCTTATAAAGTAATTCCGGCGCTTACAATTTCTCCTGAGATGAATTACACATTCGATAAAAGTGTGCAGTTCACAGGCGGAGCCGAATATAATGTTTATAAAGATATCATTACATTAAGAGGCGGATATAATTCAGTATCAACTTCACCTTCATTCGGTGTAGGTATAAATTATATGGATGTTCACCTCGATTACAGTTATAATGTGAACAAAGATTTAGGCGCAGTAAACAAATTCGGATTTGTAATAAGCCTTAAATAAAAGTGTAGTAAGTAGTTCTCATTTACAAATAAATAGTAACGAAAGCCCGTGGGATTTTTTTCCTGCGGGCTTTTTTGTTTTTGAACCACCTCCTCCTTGCTTAGGGCGGCTATATACTTAACAAACCCACAAAAATTCTCCCCTTGAGGGGAGTCCGACCGTAGGTCGGGAGGGGTGTTTGAACGAACACCCACCGTCTCGCTTCGCTCGACACCTCCCTCAAGGGAGGAATTAAACCATGGGTGTATCAAGTATATAATTACCTTACTTAGCAGGGGGATGTGGGCGCCTGTCCCGATTTCATCGGGACGCGTCATAAATTATTTCATGAATTCTTCATGAAATAATTTATGACGCTTTTCGCCGGAGGCGAAAAAGGCGCCCATAAGTAAATGCTGCATAGGCAATAGTTTTAGTGATTTCTTTTTGAATTTCTTACTCTGAAAGAAACGTGTATTTTAAACTACACTAAATACCACAACAAATGCCGCGATTTATTTCTAAAATATTTCGACCCGGCGCCCCAGCAAGACGCAACTCTAATTTCCTAAACTTCAAATTTCTATATATGAAACCGAAAAACATTATCCTGATTCTCGGGCTTATGTTGTTTAGTCTTCTTTTATTTTCATGCAAGACTTCAGTAAAAACTTCTTCGGGAGTAACAACAGATACGGGCAATTACACAGGACTTAACGAAGAACAAATAATAAACAAAATATCTGAGTTCAGACAGCAGGGTGAATCTATGCTCCGCGATAATAAATTCACTAAAAAAGAAATTAATCTGCAGGGAGAAAACACAACTCCTAAGCTGAAAAAAAATTGGGATAAAGCCGACTTGTATTATGACGGTGATAAGCTGAAAAGAATTCAACTCTATCCAAAGAAAAATTACGGTGAAGATACTCAGGAATTTTATGTACAAAACGGCACAGTTGTATTTGCATTCCTTCAAAAAGGGGAGAAGCATGAAGGTAAAGATACGGGCGAGGATGGAATTGAAGTTTATTTTAACAACGGAAAAATTTTAAGAACAGTTATAAGACCGACCGGTTCGCTTGATGATGCAGCTTTAAAAATTTATGAAGCCGTGTTAGTCTCCGAAGTAAAAGACATTTTTGACGTTATACAAAAAACACAATAAGCGTTCTGTAAGTTTGGCAATACAATGTAGTGAGTAGTACTTAGTTATGGTATTTGTTTCTCCTTCGCGCCGGAGGAAAATGGTCCTTATGTTCCGGCGCGTATTATTATTGCCGAAAATATTTATGCGGTGCGTCGCTCCGTCCCGATTTTTTTTCAAAAAAATCGGGACACGCATTAAACAAAAATGTTTCTCATAACATTAAGGCTATGAGAAACATTTTTGTTTAATTGCGTTTTTCGCCGGAGGCGAAAAGGAGCGCCGTACAGTACATGCATACAATGCAATGTATATCAATACTTATCTAAGCTTTGCGTCCATAGTGATATCTATTGCTCCGAGTGCTTTTGAAACGGGGCATCCTGCCTTTGCATTGCCGGCCAGCTCCTGAAATTTTGCATCATCGATATTAGGAACACTTGCTTCAACAACAAGTTTAATTCCTTTTATTTCCCAGCCTGCATCTTCTTTTTCCATTGTGAGCAAAGCATCGGTATGAATTTCATCCGGAGGAAATCCTGCTCCCGATAACTGAAAGCTTAGCGCCATTGAAAAGCATCCGGCGTGAGCTGCTGCTATCAGCTCTTCAGGATTAGTCCACGTTTCTTCTCCGTCCTTGCTTACAAATCTTGCTTTGAAGGAATATGGTGTATCGCTTAGTACACCGCTTGGAGTTGATAAAATTCCGTCGCCTTCGGCACCGCTGCCGTACCATACTGCTGTTGATTTTCTAATCATGATGATTATGAATTTTAGATTAGTTAAAAATTGTAACTGAAATACATCAGTGTTTTGCAATATAACAAATAATAGTCTATAAAAATTTAGAAATAGATTGGCATGAATTATTGTCGAAAAGTGTATCGATATTTACATATAT